>CAYOWD010000048.1:0-18092 GCA_964407535.1 uncultured Salinivenus sp.
AGGGAAAGGCCGATCCAGAGTTTTTCGAATCGGTGTATGTGCATAGCTCAGTCCAGAAGCTCGTCGGAAAAACAGCGTGCTCAATCGCCCCCTCTGGGATCGCGGGCATTTCCGCAGCGGCATTGCCCGCGATTCCGCGGTCGCAAAACGCGTACGGTCACCCGCACAGGGAGCCGTCCCCCGAAGCGGCCCGGGGCGCTATCCAATGATGGACGGACGCCCGGCAAACTCCACGAAGTACATCAGGGCGTAGAGCACCAGGAGGAGCAGGAAATAGGCCCCAGTGACGGCCAGTGTGCCAACGGGATCGAACTCCTCGTGGGACAGCTCCTGCACGATCTCGTCGTCTGTGGAGGTCGAGTCGGACATACCGGTACGTGAATCCGTATTTGGGATGTAGTTCTGGTCACGGGTACGCACCGCCTCCCCTGTCCCGGCGAACATGCGTTGCGCATGTCCTCACGGCTCAGTCCGGATACGAGACAGGGGCAACGCGTACTGCGGGCCACGGGCCCAAGCCAGGCGGTGGATTATCCGGCCGCGGCCCAGGAGTTGCAGTAGCCGTTTTCGGCCACCGGCCCCGGAAACAGGTTGCAGCCGCCGCAGCCTTCGCCGTATTCGCTCTTGACGTAGAGCTGGCAGTTGCCGCAGTTCTTGCCCTCTTCGGGGGACTCCTCTACGTATTGCAGCGATTCAATCATCTGGCTCCGCTGCTTCTTCTGGGAGTCGGAAAGGTCGGACAAATCCGAACAGTCCGCGGCCTCGGCCTTCATGTCGCCGCCCGAACCACCGCCCTCGTCGGCAGACTCGCCGGAGTCGCCCCCGCCGCAGGCAGCAAGCAGGGAGCTTCCGGCTCCGACAACGCCGGCAATTCCGACGGACTGTAGAAATCGACGCCGCGAAACACGGTCCTCTTCAGTTGTGCTCATAAGGAAACCAAGAATTTCGTCGTAGAACGTACGAAGGAATGCCTACCGGAATATAGGAACGATGAAGCGCCGTATGCAAGGAGTCGCCAACGCGGGACCATTTGCGGGGGATCCAATGCACTCCCCAAGGTACAATCGCCGTCGGCTGAAATGCTGTAGTGCATCCGCGCCGGCATGTGTGGGCATTCCTCCCACGTGGGACGAGGTCCGCGGAAAGTACGCCATGTCGAGGCAGGCCCCATTCTGCCTCCCATTTTCGACAAAGTTGCATGAAAGTAAGCCGATAGCGGACGGAGTTCCCATTCCCCATAAACATGTTCTCCCCACATGGCTTGACAAAAACAGTTACGGGCAAACACAGCCGAGACGGGACGGCGGGTCCGCAGACGAAACGAGTGCAGCGCGGGCTATGGAGACGCCGGCCGCCGTGCGCTCGAAGCAATCGCCCTTGCACTGCTTCCCCTCAACAGACGCCCTCCACTTATGTCTGTGATTGAGATCGATTCGCTCTGGAAGATTTTCGGCGGCGATCCCGAGCGCGCCCGGACCCTCGCTCAGGAAGGGGCCTCGAAGGCCGAGGTGAAGAGTGAGACGGATTCGGTCATCGCGGTGGACAACGCAACGCTCTCGATAGACGAGCAGGAAATCTTTGTCGTGATGGGACTGTCCGGCAGCGGGAAGTCGACCCTGCTGCGCTGCGTCAATCGACTCATCGAGCCGACCTTCGGGACGGTGACGGTGCACGGCGAAGACGTGACGGCCTACGATGAGGAGGAGCTCCGCCGGCTGCGGCGCACGAAGATGTCGATGGTGTTTCAGAACTTTGGGCTCTTTCCCCACCGGAGTGTGCTCGGCAACGTGGAGTACGGACTGGAGGTGAGCGGGGTGGATCCGAAGCAGCGCCAGGACAAGGCGCGGCGCACCCTAGACCTTGTGGGCCTGGAGGGCTACGAGGAGAGCAATCCGAGCGAGTTGAGCGGCGGCATGCAACAGCGGGTGGGACTGGCCCGCGCCCTCGTGAACGACCCCGAAATTCTGCTGATGGACGAGGCGTTCAGTGCGCTCGATCCCCTGATTCGGGAGGAGATGCAAAACGAACTGCTGGACCTCCAGGACCAGTGGGATCCGGCCTGCACCATTCTCTTCATTACACACGATCTGGACGAGGCACTCAAGATGGGCGACCGGATCGCCATCATGAAGGACGGGCAGATTGCGCAGGTGGGCACGCCGACGGAAATTCTGACGAATCCGGCCGACGAGTACGTCGAGTCCTTCGTGCAGAATGTGGACCGTACCCGGGTCGTCCCGGTCCGCACGATTATGCGGTCTCCCCGCGAAGACGAGGCCGATCAGCTCCGGGACGGGGACGCCGCGGTTTCGCCGCACACGTCCATTGCCGAAGTGCTCCCGCGCGTGCTGGAGAGCGACGGGCCCGTGGCCGTTCGCGAGAGCGACGGAACCCTGCAGGGCGTAGTGAGCCGCAAGGCCATCATGGAGGAGGTGAGCCGCAATGCGGACACCGTGTCGAAGACGCGGGAAGCAAGCCGCAAGGAGAAAGAGATGCAGGCATAGGGCGAGCCCCGATTGGAAGGGACGTCGTCGCCCTGTTCGCGTCGATTCCCTCAGGCGGAGGAGCCCAGGGGGCAGCGAAGCGATGTCCGGAATCTGAACGCGGCCGACTCCGAATCCAGCCTTCTCGGTAACGGGACTCGGTACCCGTATGCTGTCTCTGGGTGGAGCCCCGGACTCGCTTGTCGAAATCAGCACAAATTGCTTCGATTATGACGTTTAGCATTGGAGGCGCCTTCGAGACCCTTATCGAATGGCTGCAGGACAACTTCGAGCCGTTCTTTGACTTCATCACGGTCCTCATTGGAGAAAGCACCGCAGCACTCGAATCGGTGCTGCTGTTTCTGCCGGACTGGGCGATGGTGTTGGTGCTAACGGGATTGGCCTGGTGGGCCGCCTCGCGCGGAGTGGCGCTCTTTACGCTCATCGGGATGGGGCTCCTCGCGGAGATTCAGTTCACGCTTTTCGGAACGCCGATCACTGTGGGCATGGGCTACTGGGAGGTGACAATGCAGACCCTGGCGCTGATCCTTACGGCGTCGCTCTTCTCCCTCCTGATTGGCATTCCCGTCGGCATCTGGGCTGCCAAGAGTGATGTCGTCGAGCAAATCGTACGGCCCATCCTTGACTTCATGCAGACGATGCCGCCGTTCGTGTACCTGATTCCGGCGGTCGTGCTGTTTGGGCTGGGTACGGTGCCCGGCGTCATCGCCACGTTCATCTTTGCGACGCCCCCCTGCGTGCGGCTTACCAACCTGGGCATCCGGCAGGTGTCGGAGGAAGCCATTGAGGCGGCAAAGTCGTTCGGGTCGACGCCCACCCAACTCCTGTTCAAAGTGGAGCTGCCCATGGCGCTGCCCACCATCCTGGCGGGGGTTAACCAGACCGTCATGCTGGCCCTATCGATGGTCGTGATTGCGGCGCTCATTGGCTCCAGCGGCCTCGGGCAGCCCGTGGTGGAGGGGCTGCAGCAGCTGCGCATCGCCAAGGGATTTGAGGGCGGCCTCGGCATCGTCATTCTCGCCATCTTTCTGGACCGCGTCACGCAGGCACTCGGAGAGAAGGTGGGAGCCGCGCCGGAGGCGGTCTGATCCATCCGGTCGGCTCGGCATCTGAGGGGCCGAGACAACGATTGCGCCTTTCAGCAACACTCTGCACCGCTGTGGCGGTCAGGACGCGATGCGTCGTGTCCGGGACCGTCTCATTCCGTATCATTATTCCACTCGAACCCATCCGTATCTCACTATGCGCACCCTTACACCCTCCCTTCGCTCCTTTCTCGCCACGTGTACGGTGCTCGCTATGCTCAGCATCGGCCTGGCGGGCTGCGGGGGCAATTCCGACGACGGCGACCCCAAAGACGGGACGGCCACGAAAATGAGCATGGTCACCGTCAACTGGATTGAGGGCATGGCGATGACCTACATGCAGGAAGCCATTCTGGAAGACAGCCTCGGCATGGAGGTGAAGGTCAACGAGGTCAACGGCGGCGGCATCGCCTTTTCCTCCGTTGCGGGCGGCGACGCCGACTTCTTCAACGAGGCGTGGCTCCCCACCACCCACAAGCAGCCCTGGGACGAAAACAAGGACAAATCCCAGAAGCTGGGATACACCTACAAGGGAACGTCCGTCGGCATTGTGGTGCCCTCGTACGTTCCGGTGGATACGTTTCCCGACTTTGCCGACATCGCCGGCAAGCTGGATGGCACCCTCAACGGCATTGAGTCGGGCGCGGCGATCAACGACCAGATGCGCAACACCATTGAACTGTACGACATGACGGACCGGTTCAAGGTGCAGGCCGCCAGCGGCCCGGCCAACTGGCAGGCCCTGAAGACGGCCATCGATAAGAAGGAGCCGATTGCCGTGGCCGGCTGGAAGCCGCACTGGAAGTGGAATAAATATGACCTCAAGTACGTGAAGGGCGCACAGACGGGCGAAAACGTCGACATCTGGGGCCAGCCCGAGGACATCTTTACGATCGTCGGCAACGACTTCACGGAGACGTTTCCGAAAAAGGTGGTCTGCTTCCTCAAGGAGTTTGAGGTCAACGACCAGCAGATTGGAAGCCTCATGGATGCCTTTCGCGACCGCGGCGACATGAGCAAGCCGGAGGCCGCCCGGCAGTGGATTCAGGACCATCCTGAGCACGTGTCGGAGTGGATGACAAAGGCCGAAGAGTGCGTGGCCGGTGGACCGGTAGAGACGCTCCCGGACGATGCCACCTACTCGTCGAAATAATCCGCCCGAGCACACACGACTGCCTGCAAATAGCGCCTCCGGTCCCCTCTGCGGCGACCGGAGGCGTTTTTTGTGAGCACTGCAGGACGAACCGGCGCCCGGCACATGCCTTGTAGCATGAAGCCCCAGTTTCTGCGTCTTCCCTCACCGACCCTCGACGCTCGTGGCGCTACGACTCGTTGAAATTTACGCCCCGGATGCGGAACCCCCCCTCGACCTGCCCGACGATACGTACGACGTGCTGGGCCACTGGACCTATTCGGTGGCGGAGAACCAGCGCGTGGATCGGGTACTGCTAGAAGTGGAAGAGACGGAGGCCTTTCTCGACTGGGCCGATCAGGAAATCACCGCGGAGTACCGTGTGGTGCTGCAGTCGGTGGAGGCCACCCTCCCTCGGCCCGAAATCGAGGAGGAGGGCGAGGAGTCCCCCGCTCCTGAGACGGACGACGCGGCGGACGACGTGTCGGTGGGCCGCATCAGCCGCGTGGAGCTGTACGAGTACATCCGGGACGAGACCAACGTCTCCGGCGTTTACTACGCGCTGGTGGCGCTCTCGATGGTTGTGGCCGCTGGCGGCATGCTGCGCGACCAGACGGCCGTCGTCATTGGGGCCATGATGATTGCGCCCCTGCTCGGCCCAAGCCTCGCCCTGGCCCTGAGCACGACGCTCGGCGACCTGCCGCTGCTGGGCCGCGCCCTCTGGGCCAACGCGTCGGGCATGGCGCTCGCCTTGACAGGCGCCCTCGCGGCGGGGCTGGTATTCCCCGTGGACCCGACGACGGGCGAAATTGCGGGGCGCACCGTCATCGGCATGGCCGATGTGGCCCTGGCCGCCTCCTCGGGCGCGGCCGGGGCGCTCTCCGTCACGCGCGACAAGGCGATGGGCCTCGTGGGCGTCATGGTGGCCGTCGCGCTTCTGCCCCCGCTCGTGGCCTTCGGGTTATTGCTCGGGGGCGGGCACACCGACGTGGCCCTCAATGCCGGACTCCTTACGCTCATAAACATCGTTGCGCTCAACCTGGCCGCCGTCTGTACCTTCCTGGGATTGGGCGTTCGGCCCCGCGACTGGCGCGACGTGGCGCAAGCGCGTACCTCCACCCGCGTAGCCCTAACGATCTGGGGCGTGGTGCTCCTGCTCCTCATCGCCGTCCTGTGGCTCCGGGGATAACGTCCCTCCATACTCCCATGCTGTTCGGCATCATTGGACGATAAGGGCTGGAGCGTTTCCATCGCTTATACCAAATCCGCCTGCAAAGTTCAGGGCTCCAGAAATGTCGGTGTAGGCCCAAACGAATGAGCCTCACGTACATACCTTCACACTTACGTACTTCCAAACCCGAATCCTTCAACCGGATTCGGTATTAGACGGAGTTTTCAACATACGACTGCCCTGCCGCTCCCCAACGCCCTTTCCATCTACTCGTCCGACACATCGTCGTCGTACTCGTAGAGATCCATCGGCTCCGCCGGCACCTCTCGTGTCTCCTTGAAGCTGCTAAGCACGATGCTCGTCGTGGTCTGGGTCACGCCCGGAATGGCCTGAATCTCCGACAGAAAGCGCTCCAGCGTGGTCGTGTTCTTGGTGCGCACTTTCATCAGGTGCGATCCCTCTCCGGTGATCGAATGCACCTCAAGGACTTCCTCCATATGATGCACCCGATCCACAAAGCCCGAATACCGCTCAGACCCCTCCACGGACACCCGAATAAAGGCTGTAATGTCGATGTGCAACCGCTTCGGATCCACGAGGGCCCGGTATCCTTTGATGACCCCGGCGTCCTCCAGCTTGGTCATTCGGTCGCTGACGGCGGAAATCGATAGTCCAACCTCATCGGCCACGTCACTTCGCTTCATTCGGCCATTCCGCTGAAGCAGTTCAAGAATTTTCGCGTCGATCTTGTCGATGCTGTTTTTCACAACCCTGGGGGTGTCTTTGGCTCAGCTTTTTTCGTTCGAACCTTAATTCCTTTGGTTTTTACGACTATAAATAAATTTTTTTCGGGAGAAGTGAAAGCCGGAATGTTCATTTCTTCCGACATTGAATGTGGGGCGTTTCCCGATTCTTCCCCCATCGGGGGACTGTTCTCCCCAGATGCACAGCTATCGATCCATGAGACGGCACAGGAACGATTTTTTATTCTGGGCAGGGAATCCCAGGTTCTGGCGATCCTAGACTGTGCTCAGTTATGAGCGACACCGGACATTGCCAATCTCAGATCGACTCGATCTAGATCGATGGAAACGTATTCACGGATCGGTATTCACGAGTCGCCGATGCGCCCGACGCGCTGCGCTTTGAATCCGATACGGTCGGCATACCCGTGCGTGGACATGAGGACCGGGTAGAACGGAGCATCGGCCCGCCGCACCTCGTCCCGTTTTCGGGCATACACGTCGCCCGCCTCCACCCGGCGAAAATTTTCGCCCACGAAGGTGTAGCCCACGCCCCTCGCATCGCCGGTCACTTCGTACAGAACGGGCGTCGACGGAGCGGCCTCCCCGTCAATGAGGCCTTCGACCATCAGAAAATGCCGGAGAATCCGGTGCGCCACCGTGGCCGCATCCTCGTCGTCGTGGTATCCGCACTCCACGGCCACCCCCGTCACGTCGCGCGTGAGGCCGCCGGGGAGATAGCTCATGTCGATGACCCGATCAAGCCCCGTGGAGCGGGCGAGTTGGAGCGAGGCCTCGTCCGCCCCCGTTATGATTGCGTAGGGGCACCCGCGCGACTCCGTGGCGTGAAAATCCAGCACCGCGGTGTTTGACAGTTCGTGCACGAGGCGGGCCGCAAGGCGCTCCTCGTGCCGGTCGCTCGCGGGATCGCCGGGCATCACGCGGTTCAGATCGACATCGCAGTACCGGCGGCCCAGCTTGAATGCGCGCTCGTTGGCAAGCACAAATTTCAGCGGGCCGTTCAATTCAATCCCGCTCGCCTTGAGTCGGTTGAACGCATGCCAGCCGCACGTTTCGTCGCCGTGCACACAGGCCAGAATGGTGTAGGCGGGCCGACCCCTGCCCAGCGTTTCGACGTGCACGAATGGAGGGGGAGCGTTCGTTATAGAAAAACGGCGACGGGACCTCCTCATACGAGCATACCCCAAAAAGGTCGCCCGGCCCCCGTGCGTTTCCGTTCAAAACCCGCTCGGGAGCGGAGCGGCCTCGTCCTCGCCACAAACACGCTCGTGTCCACAACCTTAAACAAAGACGGAGAAGAGAGCGAAGGCGAACGTTGGCCTCCTGGTACCGCCCCCACCTGCAAAGTCCGTAATGGATATGGCGGCGCGGGCGTACCCTCCCCCGTGTCTCTCCGGTGAGGCGGCCGTGCCAGCCGATCTACACTTCGGAGTCGGTATTAGGATTTTCCTCTCTCTGTCCTTTGTGTGTCATCCCATCAATAATAATTTCTTGCCTTATGCGTCTGCTTCTACGGGCAGGATGCGCTGCTCTTCTGATCGGTCTGTCGGTCGGCTCGGCCCTCGCTCAGCCAGATTCGGACGGGGAGCGCCCGCCCCTCATTGATCGGCAAACATTCTTCGGCGACCCCCAGTACGCCAACGCTCAGTTGTCGCCGGACGGCCAGTACATTTCGTTTACCAAGCCGTACAAGGGTCGCATGAACGTGTGGGTGAAAGAGCGCGGGGCCCCGTTCGAGACCGCCGAGCCGGTCACTGCCGACACGACCCGGCCCGTCAGGAGCTACACCTGGACGCAGGACGGCAACCGACTTCTCTACGTGCAGGACAAGGGGGGCGATGAGAATTTCCACGTCTACGCCGTGGATCCCGACGCCGAGCCCAAGACCGACCTGGGCGTGCCCCCCGCTACGGACCTGACGCCGTACGAGAACGTGCGGGCTCAGATCATTGCCGTTCCGGAAGCAACGCCCGGCAAAATCATCGTGGGACTCAACGATCGAACCCCGCGGTACCACGATGTCTATCGGATCGACCTGGCAACGGGAGAGCGGACCCTGTTGTACAAGAACGAGGACCGCATCAGCAGCTGGGAAACGGACCTCGACGGCACGCTTCGCCTTGCCACTCGCCAAACCCCCACAGGGGGAACGGAAATTCTGCGTCTCGCAGGCGACACCTTGACGGCGGTCTACGAGTGCAGCTTTGAAGAAACGTGTGCCCCAGTTCGCTTCCACAAGGACGGCGAGCGCGTCTACCTGCGGACGAACAAGGACACGGATCTCCAGCGGCTCGTCCTCTTCAACCCGGAGACGCAAGACACGGAGGTCGTGGCGACCGACCCCGAAAACGAAGTCGACTTCGGCAGTGCCCTCTTCAGTGATCGTACCGACGAGCTGCTCGCCACCGTCTACGTGGGGGACCGCACGCGTGTGTATCCGCAGGACGAGGCCTTCGAGGCCGACTACCAGTTTCTGAAGCGAAAATTGGACGGCGAGCTCTCGTTCAACAGTGCCACGGAAGACGAGCGCTACCGCCTCGTCACCGCGTCGAGCGACGTCGATCCGGGCACGGTGTACCTCTTTGATCGGCAGAAACAGTCCCTCACGACACTGTACGAATCGCGCCCTGCCCTGCCGAGCAAGCACCTGGCGGAGATGCGTCCCATCCGCTACGAGGCCCGCGACGGACGCACCATTCCGGCGTACCTGACGGTTCCAAAGGGCGTAAAGCACAAAAATCTGCCAGTCATCGTGCACCCGCACGGCGGCCCCTGGGCGCGGGACACCTGGGGCTACGATGCCTATGCCCAGTTCTTTGCGAACCGCGGCTACGCCGTGCTGCAGCCCAATTACCGCGGCTCGACCGGCTACGGCAAGGACTTCCTCAATGCCGGCAATAAGAAGTGGGGCACCGGCGCCATGCAGCACGACATCACCGACGGGGTGCGCCACCTCATTGAGAACGGCATTGCCGACTCGACCCGAATCGGCATCTTTGGCGCCTCTTACGGCGGCTACGCTACGCTTGCCGGTCTCACCTTTACACCCGACGTGTACGCGGCGGGCGCTTCGTACGTGGGCCCCTCGAACCTGCTCACCCTGCTCAACAACCTTCCCCCCTACTGGGCGCCCGTCCAGAAGACGGTCGACAAGCGCGTGGGCGACCCCGACGATCCGGCCGACCGGCGTCGGCTCCGGCGGCAGTCGCCCTTCTTCCACGCCGACCGGATCGACGCCCCGCTGCTCGTGATCCAGGGCGCCAACGATCCCCGCGTGAAGAAGCAGGAGTCCGACCAGATCGTGGTGGCGGCCCGGGAGCGCGGGGTGCCCGTCCAGTACCTCGTGGCGCCGGAGGAGGGACACGGCTTTCGCAAAGAGCCCAACCGACTCGCCGCGGCGGTCCAGCTGGAACGCTTCTTCGGCGCGCACCTGGGCGGACGCGTGCAAACGGACGTGGCCCCCGCGGTGCAGAAGCGTCTCGACGTGCTTCAACAGGACGTGGAGGCCGTCACGCTCCCGGACACGACGGGACGGGATTCGACTGCCGGGTCCTCAAACGGGCTGGATGCCATGAACGGGTCGGCCCTTTCCCCCACTGTTCTCGACTACACGACCACCCTGAAGGCCGGTGCGCGCTCAATGGACCGTCCCACCACGCGCACGTTTGAACGGACCACCCACGACGGCACCTCCACCTGGCAGGTGGTGGACGGGGTTCAGGGCGCTGCCCAGGCCGACACGTTGCTACTGGCCGCGTCCACCCTATTGCCTCGTCAGCGCCGCGCCGGCGGCCAGGGGACCGTCCGGCTTACCTTCGACAGCACACGCGTTAGCGGAACGGTCGCGGTGCGCGGCCAGTCGCAGTCCGTGATGCACATCGCCGACCAGCCGGTGCTCGCCAGCACGGCCCACCTGGAGACGGTCCTTGCGACGCTCCCGTTTCGGGCCGGCTACACGGCCACCTTCCCGGTCTTTCAGCTGCAACAACAGTCGGTGGCCCACATGACAGTGCGCGTCGTCGGCACCGAATCCGTCGAGGTCCCTGCCGGCACCTTTTCGACCTACGTGCTGGAAACGACGTCGGACGGGCCTGGGCCGGAGGGCACGATCTACGTCGACCAACACCGCCCCCATCACGTCGTCAAGGCCAACCTGACGGTCACGAATGGCGGACGCACCATCACGGCCATCAAAACCCTTACGGCCCGATCGGCGCAGGCGGACCAGTAATATCGAATCCGAGGATACGGTACCTGCCGAAGTGATTATTGATGCGTAGTACCGGATCCGGTTAAAGGATTCGGGGCTGTAGGTGGGGAGGGGGCTGCACCGACAGTGGTCGAGGACATGGTCCCGACGAATCGGAACTCGTTCCGAATCGGGGGGGTGGGCATGATGGAATCAATGCGGATTGGGCGGCTCGGTCCGGTGCAGCCACACGGTAAACCGACTTCCCTTGCCGATGCTGGTGTCCACGTCAATGTGTCCGTCCATTTCCGTAACGGCCTTTTTCGTAATGGACAGTCCAATCCCTGCCCCCTGGTACTCCCGATTGGCCCCTTCCGAGGCCTGTCGAAACGGCTCAAAAAGCTGATCGACCTGGTCGGGCGCCATTCCGATGCCCGTGTCTTCAATCTCAAGGGCTACCTCGCGCGTTTTCTTCCGAAGCCGAACCTGTACCTCCCCCCCTGGCCCCGTATACTTGATCGCGTTTGCCAATAAATTGCGGGCGACGATCTGTAGGCCGCCGGCGTCGGCCGAGGCCCAGACCGGGGTGCCATTCGCCTCGATCCGAAGCCCCACATTCGCCTCCTCGGCCTGCCTCTGCAGCTCCTCGGCGGCGCGTCGGGTCTGGGTTGCCAGATCCACCGGCTGCGTGTCCAGTTCCATCTTGCCCGCCTCCAACTTCGACAGGTTGAGCACCCCATCCAGGGTGTTCAAGAGCCGACGTCCGCTGCGCTCAATCAAGCGGGAAAATCGAGCACTCGGGCTTCCCTCGTCGGCCTCTTCCCCCAGGGCCTCCGCAAATCCGAGGATCGACGTGAGGGGCGTCCGGATCTCGTGGCCCATGTTCGCCAGCATGGCCGACTTGAGTCGGGCCGCTTCTTCGGCGTCCTCCTTTGCCGTCCGCAGTTGCGCTTCGTGTCGCAGCCGGTCCAGCGCAAGGGCCGCGTAGGCGGACAGCATCTCGACGAGTCGCAGATCGAATAGATTGAATCCCGCGTCCTCCTCCATTCTGATGGCCACAACGCCTCGTTCCCCAATTGGGACGGCCGCGATTGCCCCTCGCGCCTTTCCATGTCCCTCCGGATCACGCCTCCGGCCGTTGTCTTCCACAATCGTCTCGTTCAATCGGTAGGCGCGCTCCATCACGTCTACTGCTCCCCGTCTAAACGAATGCCCCTTCTCGCCGTCGGACGGCATCCGGTCGCACAGCCCCTCGTCGCCGGCAAATCGAACGTCGCAGTCGGAATACCCAAACACCTCCTGGAGGACCTCCCGAATGCGTTGCGCGACCGCCTCCCGACGATCGGCCGCCAGCAATCGCCGGGTCGCCTCGTAAAGGGACGTGATCTTGCGCTGGCGCTCGTCGAGCCGCTTCTCACGCTCGGTCAGCTTTTCTCGCATTGAAAGACGGCCGCCGAATGAGACTCCAATCGAAAGTCCGACGCCCGCAAGAATTGCAAGCACAATCGACGGATCGGTACGGGGGGTCTCCTCCAGCATCAGGCTGCCCGCGACGAGCAAAAACCCAGTGCTCAGGAATTGTAGGACGGGCCAAAACGACCGGGCCCCGAGCTCAATGACCACGCCGATGGACGCGTAGATGAGCAGCAACGCCAGCACGTACTTGCCCTTGAAGTGGTTCAGGATCGCAATGCCAGTCACCCAGGCCATCTGGATGTACATGAGGCCGTACATCAGTAGCTTGTAGTGTCGACGGACCCATCCAATGGCATAGGAGCTTCCCACGAGTCCCATAAAAAGCCCCGCGAGCCCAATACCGGACCAAACCAGATTGATGTCTTCCGGACTGGTGAGCCGATAGAGCACACTGAAAAATGGGATTAGAATCCCGCCGAGGAGACTCATCAGCCGGTAGAGTTGGACCTGATCCTTCACTTCCTGGGAAAGCGTGTCATCGCCCGGACGGAGAAAAGAAAAGGTCGTCAGAAATGTGGAGGTCATAACGGTTCTGGACAAAGATTTGGGTCCCATCGATTTCCACTAGTCCGGAGGGGTCCCAACTCCTTTTCCGGTGATATGCAAACGCCGGGGGCACGTGCACTGCAACACCGAGTGCATGACGGAAAGAAAGGCGTACGCATCGCCGGCGCAGGATGATGTGCTCCCGGACTTTCCCTCCCGGATCCCGGACCGGACTATTCCCCCGATATTTCCTATGTCCCTGTACGATCGATCTCTTTCACGGAGGGCGTTCTGAATTGACAAGAAGATCCCTTCGGAATTTCGACACTGCCGGTTGGGGACTGCGTAACCGACCTCCCCAACGGGTTTTTCTGTTACGCAGGATCCAGCCCTCTATGGCAAGCAATATGGGAGGGCTCGCTGCCTCACCGTTCCAAAATGAGAAAAGTGTCTCGTCATTTGAAAAGTTGGTACTGTAACAATGTGTGGACCCTCAAACAAAAAGTCCAACTCTTATATTTCGCAGGTAAAAAAGTGGTTATACGGGGAGGCCTCCAACAAAGAGAAGAAATGTGCGTTTTCGTTCAGGAATGGCCTGTCCCCTTTTTCGGGACTCTTCCTGACCCGCACTGATGTCTCGTCCCGCATTGCTGACAACGAGGACATGTTTGTACAGATTGGTCGTGCGTCGGAGCTCAGGAAATAGAAAATTCGATCCTACACTTCCACACCCTTAAAAAAGTATAATTTTGTATCGTGCTGATATCCTTTTCCACCAACAGCTTGATACGGCATGCCTTCCTCTATTCAGCCTGACAACCTTGACCTCGTTCGTCTCATCGGACGGACGATTTTCGGAATCAGCCTCCTCCTGGCCGTTCTCATCTTTCTGCTGGTGGGCGTAGAGTCCGGAGGGTGGAAGACCGTGCCCTGGAATCCGGTCGGAATCAGTACGGCGCTGGCCTTCCTCATCACAGGGGGATTCGCATGGGGCGCCCTGCGGGGCCTCGCTCAGATTCGCGATCACGTCGAAAACACGTAGAGCCCCGGTATTCTCTCTTTGCAGACACAGCGGCCGTCGTTGCTGTTTTTTAACCACCGCCTGTGCCACTGGAGGAGGGCTGTTCCTGCCCATGGGCTGGTCCCTCCAAATCCGCTCCGTTTCGGACCAGCGTCGGGACTGGGGCGGGATGCTCCATCTTCTTGAGCGCCTCTCTTTTTTCCCGCTGCGGAGACGACATTGTCCCGTCTCCGAAGGACCGTCCCCGCAGGCAGCCATTGCTGACGCTACGTGTGATCAGGCGAGTGGCAGTCCTACTGGGATCACGGCCGTTCCGGTCTTTGAATTCAACATGCGGGATTGGAACGGTCTCCACCTCACAGTCTGGCCTCCCAGTTCCGCATTAGAACGTCATGGTGGTGTCGTGCTCGTCGGCCTGACGGGCGAGGTCGTCGGCGCCGCCGAAGGTGGCCCAGGGCGCAAGGTCGTCCTCCGTAATGCCGCGGACCTCGGCACACGGCTTGCACACGACGAACTCGTCCAGTGCGCCGTTGTCCTGCAGGGCATCGAGGACGTCCTGCACGGTCGGCAGGCCGGGGGCCTTCAGCTCGCTGAGGTCGGCGTGGCTGGGCGCACCGAGGTAGGTGGCCTCCTGCATGGCAAACATGGCCACGGAATTGCCGCGGCTCATGGCGCCCTTGCCGGCAATGAACGGGAGAACGGCCTTCGTGCTGTTGTCGGGACCGATGGTGGTGAGAACGTGCATAAAGAATGTCGGGGATGGTGGAAAGAATGGGAAGCATAAAGAAAATGTGCAATTTCGCAAAGAGTCGCAATCCGATGTGACAATCGGTTGCGCTTCGCCCCGTTGACCAGGTCGGTACGTGCATCCTGCTTACGCTCATACCGAACCGTGAGAACGTACGTGAATGATTTTCTGCAGCGTGCAGGGGAGTCGGATTGGTGTAACGGCGACGAGCCCAGTTGGCCATATGAGGGATGCTCTCGGAACGTGATCGACATCTCCGTGCTCCGACCCCGTGTTGTATCAATGACAATGTCCGATTCCGTTATCTCCGCTTCCAATTCGTCTCCCGAGAAGGACGAGGCGGCAGGAATGCGCAAGACGCGCACACTCGGACTGCTGGCCCTGGCGACGCTGCTGGCGATGTCCCTATGGTTCTCGGGCTCTGCGGTCGTGCCGCAATTGACGGCCGAGTGGGGCCTCAGTGGGAGCGAGCAGTCGTGGATGACGATGAGTGTGCAGATCGGATTCGTGGGCGGGGCCCTGTTGAGCGCGTCGCTCAACCTTGCGGATCGTGTGCCGGCGTCGTGGCTTTTTGCGCTTTCGGCCGGAGCAGGCGCGATGCTGAACGCAGCCGTTGCGGTTATAGCGGTTGGGCCGACATCGGCCATTGCCTTCCGTTTTCTGACCGGCATGACGCTCGCCGGGGTCTATCCGCCGGGCATGAAGCTGGTGGCCACGTGGTGCAACGAGGATCGGGGCGAGGGCATCGGACTCCTCGTCGGGGCGCTCACGGTCGGGTCGGCCCTCCCGCATCTGCTGAACGCCCTCCCCGTCTTCAGCGGCCCGGAAGGCCTGCCGCCCTGGCGCACCGTTGTGCTGGGGGCGTCGGCGCTTGCGGCGGTTGCCGCCGTCATTGCGGCTCTCCTCGTCGAGGAAGGTCCCTATCTCAGCAGCGGCTCGGACTTCAACTGGGCACACGCCGGAGAGGGGTTGCGTCGGGAGCCGCCTCGTCTCGCCAATCTGGGCTACCTGGGTCACATGTGGGAGCTGTACGCGATGTGGACGTGGGTGCCCCTCTTCCTTCTGGCAAGCTACCAAGCAGCCGGGTGGAGCGAACCGATGGCGCGCCTCGCCGGATTCAGCGTCATTGCCGTGGGGGGCATCGGCTGTTACCTGGCGGGCAAGCTGGCCGACCAACTCGGTCGCACCCGCATCACGATTTGGAGCCTCGGTGTGAGTGGAGGATGTGCCCTTGTGGCGGGGCTGCTGTTCGACACTCCCATCCTGCTCACCCTTCTTTGTCTCGTGTGGGGCTTTGCGGTGGTGGCCGACAGCGCCCAGTTCAGTGCGGCGGTGAGCGAACTCACCGACCCACGCTACGTGGGGACGGCGCTTACGGTGCAGACGAGTTTGGGCTATCTGCTCACCCTCGTGACGCTGTGGGCGGTGCCGCCGCTGGCGGACGCCGTCGGGTGGGCCGGGACATTGCCGGTGCTTGCGCTCGGCCCGGCGGTCGGCCTCTGGAGCATGGCGCGCCTGCGGGGGCTGCCGGCGGCCACGCAGATGGCGTCCGGGAATCGGTGAGTGGATCAGGGGTTACTCTGGCAGCCGTTCGTTCAGCTCTTGGCACCCACGCCGTAGCGAGGGAATGAGATCGTCCGGGACGCCGTGACGAAGGTACTCGACCAGTTGCTCGACTGCGGGCTGGCAGTCACTTTCTTTCTCCAGTTTGGAATAAGCCCTCTGCTCGTTGACCTCCTCTTCCCTGAAGAGGGCATAGATCCAGGTCTCGATCTCTCGCTTCGGAACCAGAATGCAAATCTCTTCAGCGCTTTTACGGTTCTCCAAACCCTCAGCATCAAGTTCCTCATTCAACTGGCGGTACCGGTACTGTACCTGGTTTTCGTCCGCATCAATTGCTGTTACCAATCCAATGTGGATACGGGCATTCCTCCTACGATACTCCTCGACCTCTTTTGGATAGTTATCGCGTACATATTGGTCGGCTGCTCCTCCATCATTTGGAAAACGGCGATTTATTCGGATACGGTTTTTCGGAAATCCTAGTTGTTTAAGGAGTCGACGTATGAAAGTAGCATGTTGCAAGTCTTCACAAAGGACAATCATGCGCGCAGCCCGATCACTCATTGTGCCACCCCCGAGCAACCAGTTCAGACGCCGACAGATTGTTAGATTCGTCGAACTGAAAGGGAGATGTGCGAACTGGCCCCGCATTCGGACGCTCAAAGAGAGTTCCTTTCTCCAACGCAAGGAGATTGATAAACTCCGGGTGGTGTGAGATGAGAAGTGCCTGTGCCTCTCTGTCGCTACAGTGTTCGGTTAGATCCATCAGCCAAGGCTGTATCTCCGAGAGAGAAAGATAATTTTCAGGCTCGTCGATGCAGAGTGTGACGTTCTCTCGTACAAGAAAGTGGAGGAGAGAATACAGAACGATTAGAGCACGTTGCCCTTCGGAGAGCTCATCAAACGCATAGTCTTCTTTTTTGCCTTCGCTCTTTTCTTCCATCATATGGTCCATAGATATCTTCATTGTTCTTTTCTCGCCCCCTTCCGACGAGAGCTTCAAAACATCAAAACCATCGATGACATTTTTTAGGTCCTCGAAAAGTGACGCAAGACGGTTAGGATTCTCCTGAGATAGATGCCTATACCAAGAGGAAAAGTTACTCAGATCAGAAGATGGAGATGAGTCCTCCCCCTCAGTTTCAGATTTCATTGAATACGGATCCAATCTAAGCACATAAACTTGTTCAAGCCTTCTCTTAAACCAGGTTAGTTTTTTCGTGTTTCCCCTCTCCATAATTGTTGGAAGTGCTGATCTCCCCCAATTAAAAGGATATGTGGGACCTTTCTCGAAATCATCCCAGTACAGCTGAACATCCCCCAATTTAAATTCGAATAGAGGATTACCGTCGAAAGTTAGCCTTTCTAACTTTATACGCCTCTTATCCTCTTCCCTAGAGTGATCTACCTCTAAATGATACTTGTATTTCCCTCCATTACCATTAAAAATAACCTCAAATGTTTGTACATCTCTATTTTGCCATCTAGTAAGTGTTTTGGTTGGTAAAAGATTGTTAATTTTTTTCTCCCTAACTACCAGAGACTTAACGATAGAAAGAGACTCAAAAACTGCAGTTTTTCCTGCACCATTATCCCCAATAAATAAGTCCAGACTTCTAAGGTCTATTTCGGCATTTACCAAACATTTATAGTTGTCAATGTATATTTTTTCAATCATTTTTTTATCTGTTTAAAATTGCAAGATATATTTCACAAACTACGCCGCGGTGGGCGCCGTCGTAATTGAGTTGGTCCGAGCCGCCTCCTCAAGTGTGGTCTTTTCGATCGCCGTTCCCAGGAGGGTGCTGGAGGTGCAGTCCTCGATGCGGACCTTGACGTAGTCGCCCTGCTCGTAGTCCTCGCGGTCGAAGACGACGCCCTTGTTCGTATCTGTGCGTCCGAAGAGCTGTTCGTCGCTCTTCTTGCTGGTCCCCTCCACGAGCACGGTGTGGA
>CAYOWD010000049.1:0-17994 GCA_964407535.1 uncultured Salinivenus sp.
CGACTTCGAGCGCAATATGGAGGACGCCGGGCTGCTCAAATGCAGCGAGTTCGGGAAGGCCATTGTGGAGAATATGGGATAGTTGCGTGTGGGCGTGTGTGGGGGTGGGAGTGTGGACGTAAAGTCCAGTTCCCTGATCTCCACCGCCCCGCCATTCTAAAATACTGAGCGGCACTGTGGGAGTCCCCCCACGGTGCCGCTTTTTTATTTTCCCTCGTTTTGCCTCCCATCAAACTCGACCTGACGACGGACGTACATATATAAAAGGGATGCGTCTCCCGCCTGAATGAAACGCCCCCGGAGCGTTTCAACGGACGCCGCTGAACGGTGGGGGAGACAGGGAGTATCCCCCCACATTGAGCCCCTGTTGACAATTGGACCTTCCACTATGTCTTCTACAGAAACTCGATCCGAGAAGCAGCAGACGCAGTGGGCGCACCTCGTCCGCGATCCGCACCTCAACAAGCTGCCCTATAATACCAAATCCGGTAGATTCATTCCGGTCTGCGAACCAGATTTGTAGCGCCGTTGGACTCCAACGGCGCTACGAGAACCTTCTTCTGCGATGTAGGACAGGAAAAACGCCTGACTGCGAATAGGTATTGCTCCTCTCTATACCGGAAGTTTGCAGCCGGACTTGGTATCAGATCGAAACCAATCAGAACGGCCAAATCCGCTTACAAAGCTCGGGATTCCAAGCGTATCGGTATGGGTGCAAGCATATGAGCCTCACTCACATACCCACATACTCCCAAACTCCCATACCCCAACGGAGCTTGCGGAGTTGGTATGAGGTACGCATTGGGACAAATGTCTTTTGTACTTTTGGTGGATGAAACGTTACTCTGGTTGCACGACCGCGATGCTCCGACGGCGGTGCCTCCCTCCAGTAGGCGATACAGTGGAGGTGCAGCGTGCTACTGGATAACACACCCTCCCACCAGCGGCATCCGTGCTGTCGTCCTCTCTCCAACTCCATACCGTTTCCGACTCATGATGTCTGGTTATTGCCAAACGAGATCAGCAGAATTCTCCAAATTATACTTCTCCATAACCCTATAACGCTCAACGCCTTAACGTTTATCCGTTTGGGACGACGATTGTCCGGATTGACAGAAGCAGATGTCTGCGGCCTCCCGATATCTCTAGTTGGAATCCGTATCACCATGGCCAACGCAACCGTTTCCTTCGACAATCAGAAGTCGAAAGCATTTACGAGCGACCTCCGAGAGCGCGTCGACGCCTACTTCGACGAGAACGACCTCTCCAAACACGCAAACACCCAGATGGTGGTGAAGACCGTGGCGATGCTCGCGATGGTCTTCGTGCCCTATTTCCTTATTCTCTTCGGGGGCCTCGGCGTCTGGGCCATGCTCGGGCTCGCCGTCATCATGGGCGTGGGCATTGCCGGCTGCGGGTTCAGCATCTCGCACGATGCGCTCCACGGTGCCTATTCGTCCAACAAGACCGTCAATTACGGGCTCGGGCTCACATTCGACCTCCTGGGGGCCAGCAGCTACCTGTGGAAGATCACACACAACATCATCCACCACACCTACACCAACATTCAAGGCATCGACGAGGACCTGGAGGTGTCGCCGCTCCTCCGCCTCTCCCCTGAGTCGGAGCACTACTGGTTTCATCGGTTTCAACACCTGTACGGCTTCGCGATCTACAGCTTCTCGACGCTCTTCTGGGTGTTTGCCAAGGACTACAAGTACCTGATGGAGGTGGACCTCGGCCCCTACGAGAACATCTCTCACGACACCAAGGACCTGGTCACCCTCTTCGGCATGAAGCTGTTCTACTACGGATACATGATTGTGCTGCCGCTCCTCCTGCTCGACATCGCGTGGTGGCAGTTTGCGATTGGCTTTGTGACCATGCACTTGACGGCCGGCCTCATCCTGGGGGTCGTCTTTCAGCTGGCTCACGTCGTAGAGGGACCCGAGCACCACACCGCCGAGGACAACGACATGATGGAAGACGCGTGGCTGGTCCACGAGATGAAAACGACGGCGAACTTCGCCCGGTCGAGTGCGCTGGTCTGCTGGTACGTCGGCGGCCTCAACTTCCAGATCGAGCACCACCTGTTCCCCCGCATCTGCAGCATCCACTATCCGGCCATTAGCGGCATCGTGGAGGAGGTCGCCGAAGAGCACGGCATCCCGTATCACCACCATCCCACCCTCTGGCAGTCCATCTGCTCGCACTACCGGATGCTGAAAAAGCTGGGCACCTCGCCTGCCACCCAGACGGCCCCGGCCACGTAACCGCGGCGGCCTCATCCGGGGCGAGGAGGCTCAACCACGCAAACGGCATCGCGGCGATCTCTGCGGTGCCGTTTTTCTATTGCCGAGGTCGGCGTCTCTCGGGGGAGGGGCCGGCGGCTGCTCAGTGCACGATGTTGTCGGCTTCGAGACGATCGATAATCGGGGCTACGAGCAGCGGCCGGATGCGATACGGCACCGTTGGGGAGACGGCTTCGAAATACACGTCCGACTTCCGTTCCGGGGGCGGTTCGACGGGTTCGATGAGCGACGCGTTGCCCAGCGACTCGATGATGTCGGCCCCGTCAGCCACCGAAACGCGCGCCACCCGGCTGTACTCTTCCACCGTCAGCGTCGAATGGATGAGAAACGCTTTCAGGGCGAAGGCCTGCTCCAGCGTCAGTTCATCCAGGACCCGAAAGGACAGGGGGCGAAGGGGCTTGACCCGGAGGCCGTTCTCGTCTTCCTGCGGCTCGACCGACCGGAGCCAGTACAACAGGGCCAGCGCTACGTTTTGGTGGCTGGCCTCGTGGAGTTGGTCGAAGAAGGCCTCCCGGCGATCCGCTTGACGCTGCGGAGCATGTAGGGACGTGGTTTCCTCCTCGGATTCGAAGTGCAGGGTCAGTCCGCTTCGCCGATGGCGACTCATGACGAGTTCTTCGAGCGCCTCCCGGCTCAGAGGGGCGAGACGGCGGTGCGTCACCAGTTCCGACGCGGCCGGCAGGCGTTTTTCTACGAGCTGCCACGCGCTCGTCGCCATCGTTCCCACCCAGAACACGTGCGCATCCGTCCGCGAGATTAGTGTTAGCATCCGGTCGAGCAGGTCGAGGCCGCCCACCGTCTGCAATAGCAACTGTTCAATGTGCTCCACAAAGCAGACGGGCATGGCGGCGCCGGTTCCGCCCGGCTGCGTCGCGGTCCGGATGGCCCGCCCCACCTCGTCGAGGGTCAGGTCCGTTCCGGAGACGTCGGGCGTGAGCCCAAAGGTCCGTGCCACCCGCACGGCCAATTCGCTCTCCGTCTCGGGCCGTCGGTCAAACTGCAAATGATACAAAGGGTCGTCCTCCAAGACCTCCGCTCGGACGGCTTGCAGGAGGCTCGTCAGGCCACTGCCTCGATCGCCCACCAGCAGCAGCGACGCCGGGATGCCGTCCTGCCAGCGCTCCACGTACCGCTCGATGAAGGCCTTCTCGTCCGCTCGTCCCTTCAACAAATCGGGATTCTGTACCGGCTTGAACGAAAAGAGTCGCCGATACACGACGGGCAGCCGCTCCAGGGAGTCGCCGAGCGCGGCAATCGTTTCGATGCTTTCGCTGACCGCCTGTTCTTCCGGATCCGCAACGCCGAGCGTCGAGGCGAGGAGGCGACACCCCCCCCTCGATCCATCGTTGTCCCCATTCGAGCCATTTTTGCAGATGCCGCCGTCCGTGATGCACCTGCGTCCGGGCCTCGGTGGCCGCATCGCGGGCCTCTCGCGTCACCTGTCGCGTAAGACGCACGATGCGTCCCCGGAGGGGCCGTTCGGTCTCCCACTGCTTGTGCAAACGCGTCATGCCGCTCCGGAAGGCCTGCCAGACCGTATCCGCCCACTCGTAGGATGCCGCCTCCACCCGCGCCTCGCGGGCCCGCAAGAGCCGACGCGAGCGGCGCACGCTGCCGCGCACGAGCGCCTGGACCTCATTGTATGCCTCCTGCGGCTGAGTGTCGGCCGGACGATGGGGCATCGGGGCCGACGGAGACGGCTCTTCCTCTCGGGCCGACGTCCGCCCGAATTCCAGCACCTCTACCACCTGTTCGAGCCGATCAACCTCCGTTCCCATCACATCCGTGACGCGCTGTGCGGAGGACTGCAGCCGGTCGAAGAAGAGCACGTCGAACGTGATGGCCGCTCCCTCCCGAACGGTCACCGTCTGCTCCGGGGCCGTGGGATCGGGAGACGCATCGGGCGGGGGCACCGGATGGACCGTCACCGTTTCGGGCAGCTCCGCAATCCGCGCCCGGATGTCCGCCTGCGCCTCCTTCACGACCGTTCGCAGCCGCTCCCCGAACGAGACCGTTCGGAGGGCATCGAGGTGCCCCCGCACACTGCTCAGGGCCGCATTCAACGGCGCTTCCAGACGCGCCCCCGCTTCGTCCCCGGACAGGCCGCCTGCCAGGGCCTCTTCCTGCTCATCGAGGCCCGCCACCATGGCCTCAATTCGATCCTGCACGACGAGCGGCCCCTCGGTCTGCACCTCCTCGATCAGGGCGTCCCGCCGCTCTTCGATCGCTGCATAGAAGCCGATCATCGTCTCGCACAGCTCCAGTCGCGTCCGGGCCTGTTCGTCCCACAGGGTCCAGTCCGGCCCGTCGGGGGGCGTCAGTTCTCCAGTCGACGGGGCGGGCCCCGGCTCATCGACCGCCGTCCGGAGCCGCGCGAGTGCATCCTCGACCCGCTCGTGCAAGGAGGCCCGCAGATCGTCGATCGCAAGCCCGGCTCCCGCCTCCAGGGCGGCGTCGAACGCCTCAATCGTTCGCTGAACGGCCGCCAGTGCGTCGTCGGGCGGCGACGCCGGCGCTCCTTCAAGCGATACGGCACGGTCGGCGGCCCGGGCCCGGGCAGACGGCCGCTCGACCACCTCCGCCTGCGTTTGATGAAAGTCCAGGTGATCGATCCGCTGCTCAAATTCAAGCAGCGCGTGGCTCACGGCGGCCACGGCGCGCTCCACCGTCCCCATCCATCCCATAATCCGCTCGTCGACGGCATCGAGCGCAGGCTGCTGCTCCATGAGCGTGCCAACGCGGCGTCGCAGTAGCGCCCGCACCGGAACGGCCTGTACGACGGCCCCCTCCGCATCGCCCCCAAAGAGGGACTGTAGCTGCCGGGTTCGCCGCACCAGGTGCTTCTGCACGGTCGTACGCCACGCCTCTCCGGGCGTCGGATCGTACAGGTCTGCCGGCTCCGTCCGCCGCACCGATGCCGGCGCCTCGCGAACAAGGGTCGTCAGGGCCTCCTCCAGGACAGCCCGCTGTTCGGTGAGCACAGCCCCGAGGGGCGCCGCCTCCAGATGTTGACGGAGCGGCGCCAGAATCTCGTCCCGCACCCGCCGCCGATACGTGCAAATCCGCTGCCAGAGCGCCTTCCACTTTTTCCCTCCTCCCCCAACCGCAGCCGGTTGTCGCTCTCGTTCTCCGACTCTCTCCAGCGCAAGGTCGCGACGCAACGCCGCGTGGCGCTCGCACGCCTCCTCCACGGCAGCGCGCAGTCGAACAAGCCGCTCCTCGACGGCCGTCCCGTAGGCGTCGTACGCGGCCCGGAGGGCCGCCGCACACTCTGCAAGTGCCTCGTGCACTGCCTCCTCGGACGGCTCGGCCTCCGGACCGGACGAATGAGCTGAACACATGGACGGAGATTCTCGCTCGATGGACAATCACTCTTGCATTTCCGACAACGCCGCGGCCTTCCACTCCGGGGTCAACAGTCCTTCTTCCCGGAACGCCCGACGGGCGCGCTTCGTGATGTCGCTCCGCAGCTTCCGCTCGTGGCGCGCGTCGAGTACGTAGGCCTTCACCTGAACGTGCAAGTAGGGCGTCTCCTGCAGCGTTTCGTTGACCAGCACCTCCACTGGCTTGTCGAGATAGGCGAACGAGGAGTTCGTGGCCGCCTCAAACGCAATCTCCTCGGCCCGAAACTCGTCGGCCGTATGCGGCAGATACAAATCGGTCACCACCTGACAGTCAATGTCCCCGGAATTGGCGTTCGACACCTGCTCGTTGATGATCTGCGCGTTGGGCACCGTCACGAAGTTGTCGTCCGGGGTCACGATGCGAGTCGACCGCAGCCCAATGGACACGACCTCCCCGTACGTGTCGAGCACGTTGATGCGGTCGCCCACCTGAAACGCCTGGTCGATGAGGATGACGATGCCCCCGAACACATTCTTGAGCAGGTCCTGCGCCGCAAATCCCACCGCCACCCCGATGGCCGTCGCGGCGGCCACCAGCTCCTGCGCCCCCAGCCCAAAGATCACCACGATGATCACGTACACCGCGATGCCCCAGAGGGTCAGCCGGACGACGGGCACCAGTCGTTTGTAGAGCAGCCGGTGCTCCGCGCTCCGCTCGGCAAGGGTGTCGAGCACATGCACCAAGCCCCGCGATGTGTAGAGCGTGCCCACGATCACCAGTAGCGCCGCGAACAAAGCCCCGCCAATGCTCCAGACCGTACCCGTCGTTTCGCTGAGGAGTTGCTGCACCTTGCTCGAATCGGACGGCGGGGCCGCAACGGGCGTCGCTGCGGCGTACTGAACCGTCCGTCCCCGTCGTGCCCCGCTTTCGGTCGCCCCGATAGACGAATGTCCCTCTTGTACACCCAGTCCCAAGAGCACAAGCACGAAGGCCCCGAAAAATAGAACGCGATGTCTCATCTTCCTTGGCTCATTCCTTGGCTCACCGGCCGTCCGGCCGTTGCTCTCCGATAATGCGAAAACTCCAGGTGGATTGGGAACGACTCATACCGATCCGCGAAGACGTGCGATCACGCCCGAACAGATGGGAACTAAGTGCAGCCAAAAACGACAGCAGGCACCCGAAACAGCACTGCGTAGCGGTAGCCCTACGCCCAGAGCTGAAAAGGAAGCGCCGATCTACCGATCCGACTCTCATAGAGCATAATTTATAATAACTTTACCAAAATGAGAAGACGTGCAGAAAGGTTTCCCGGATGGTGATCCTGAACTCGGTCGCAACGTCTAGGACTCAGATGTAACGGAACAGATGCAATCATCTGGGCTCCAGACACATACGGACCCGTGTGTCGCCTACGTATCCAACGGAGCTGCCCAACTGCGGCCTTACTATAAGACTGCGAAGCTGGCATAGCGGGAAATTGCCCTGCTCCGCATGAGGAAACCCGCCACGACGGGCACTACGTTCACGCTTCCCCACGCACATACGCCCACACTCCCACACGCGAATATGCGCAGCACGACGCTCATCGACGAAAACGGCCACATGGTTACCGTGAAGGCCCCGGACGACCAGCCGGCCAACGACCCCAAGGAGGACGTCCACCACGATTTTCTGACGGATCACTGGATGGACGTCGCCGCCGCCTCGTACGTCGGCTTCAAGCGACACGGCATTGGCACCGTCGTGGTCTCGGAGCGCGATCCGGCCGCCGGGGACATTACCGCGGAAATGGAGACCCACAATCTCATGTACAGCCCGGCGGACGGCGGCTGGCTGAAACACCAGGAAGAGCGCCTGCCCGGCCAGTGGCTCGACACCCGGTTCCAGTCGTACGACCCCAACGAAACGGCGATCGTGGTAATGGCCGACGGAGACGGTTCCCTGCGCACCTACGCCGTCGAGGGCACCCCGGAGCCCCCGCGCGCCTACGACCTGATAAACGCGCGCCAGAACTAATCTGCTCACCACGCTTGGACTTGCAGATGCGATAAGCCGGCCCCAAACAGGCGAAGCGCCGCTGGACGTCCAACGGCGCTTCGAACCAATCCTACGGAATGTCACTCATCCGGTCTGAGCGCACCGGGCGATCCTACCCCCAATTATACGGATTCCAATTGGAGATCTCGGGATGTTGCAGATATCTGCTTCTGTCAACCCGGCCAATCGTCACCCCAAACGAGAGAACGTTGATTGTTAGAAGGTTACGGGAATATAATTTGGAGCGCCCCGCTGATCTCGTTTGGCGACAATCAGACATCATGATTCGGAAACGATACCAAATCCGACTAATACCAAATCCGCTTACAAAGTTCGGGTTTTCAGATGTATCGTCAGAGCCGCAAGCATATGGGCCTCACTCACATACCCACGTACCCCCACACTCACATACCCAACGAAGTTGGTATTATGCCGCCACCGGTTCAGCGTGCTCCGTGGCCACCTCTTCAAAGAGAGCATCGTACTCCGCCACGTGCTCGTCCCAGTCCAGCGGCGACGGAATTTCGCGCAGCGTCTCGGGCGGCAGGGGCCGTTCCTCCCCACGCAGAATGTCGCGGAGCCGTCCAAAGAGCCCGTCGATGTCCTCATACAGAATGGGCGCGTGGAGCAGCGGCTCGTGGTGCGACTCCGGAATGAGCTCCGGGTAGCTGAGCCGATTCGGCAGCAGCGGATGACACCCGCAGTAGATGGCCTCCTGAATGGCCGTCCCGAAGAACTCGTGACGCGCCGTCGAGACCACCACGTCGGCCCGATGGAGTAGCCGACTGTACTCGGCAAAGTCCTCCGCGTAGCCGTAGTGCAAAATCCGTTCGGCGTAGCGCTCAAACGCCCGGTCGAACTCTTCCGGCTGATCGTCGAAGTGCTTCCCCGCCAGGATGAGTTGGAACGGCACGCCGGCATCGTCAAGCCGGTTCATCGTCCGAAAGAAGTCCGACGGGTTCTTGTCGTACTCCCACCGCTGATTCCAGAGCACCGTGGGCGGGGTGGTCGAATGCAGGGTACGCTCCGTCCGCTCGCCCCGGTATTCATCGTGCGCCGCCAGATCAATGCCAGTATGAAGCACCGTGCTCTTCTCCCGAAGGTCGCGCACGGTATGCATGTTCGTAAAGTCCGGAAAGTCCCGGAGAAGCTGCGGCAGCGCCTCAATGAACTCCTGGAAGTGGGAGTGGGAGTTGAATACGACCTGGTCGGCGGCGAGGGCCGACAGATAATTGGTGATCTCGTAGGCCCGCTCCCGCTCCTCATCCGGCGGCAGCGGATAGGTCAACTGATTCTCGTGGAAGTACATCACCACCGGCACCCCATCGAGCTCGGGCCGCGCCAGCGAGAGCACGGCCGGCAGATTCACCTTGTCGGTGGCAAATACGAGGTCCGGCGAGAACCCCTCCTCAATCGCAGATCGCAACTTCTTGGCAAGGGTCACGCCCCCTCCCTCCATACGCCACCGCCAGAATCGGCCCGGCATTGTAATGGTGCGAATCTCGTGTGCGCTGTGGTCAACGAGCCCGTCGAGAAAACGCTGGTGCGTTCCTTCATACCAGGGCTCCAGAGCAAGAATGTTCATGGGTTTCGGTACTGCGCCTGTGTAAACGACGAACGGCTGAATCAACTGCGTCCCTGTGGCCTCTCCGGGTGTTGCCGTCTCTCCCGGACCCCGTCCCGAACAGGAACTACGAATCATCGGCATCAAGACGCTCCTGGAGACCCTCATCTTCCTCTTCGGTCGCGGGACGCACAATAGCAATGCTGCGCTCCTGCAACGCGCGTCGAAGCGTATCATCGCGCACTTCCTCCGGCGTCAATAGCTTCTCTGCGCCCGGCGCAAGCTGAATGGTACGGGAATCCATAGACACGCTGGCGTCGTCATTCCCTGTGTTTTTAATCCACATGCCGCGGCGATCTCGATCCGCCATGAGTACAATGGGTCTGGTCCGAACGATGCGCCGGCCGAAGTGCCCGCGCCACGAAAAGAGAAGGTTCCCACCCGCGTCTTGATTTCAAGCAACCGGGAGGATTTATTTTACAAAAGAACGCCCCCGATCAACAACCTCCCAGGGCAATCGCACGTTAAAACTCAGCGGGACGCCCCCGACCCGGCCGCCGTGCCGATCGTCCCAGACGGATTCCGTATTCCCCCTTCCTCTCTCCCGTGGCTTCCTCCTCAACCATCCGCTCCGTCATTCGCCAGTATGCACAGAGGATCGGGCACGGCCTGCTCGACCTCGTGTATCCGCCGCGCTGTCTCGGATGCGGGGCACGCCCGGACACCTCCCGCTTGCCGCTCTGTCCCCGCTGTCTTCGCACCCTGGAGCGAGCCCCGCGCATGGGCGTCGCCGCCCGCCTCGACCGGCTTCCCGTGGGGCGTGGTCTGTTCGCACACGCAACGGCCCTGTGGGTCTTCGACCAGGACGGGACCCTTCAGGCCGTTCAGCATGCCCTCAAGTACGGCAATCGGCCCCAGTACGGGATCGAATTGGGCCGGCTCGTCGGCGATGCCTACGAAGGCGAAATTCCTGACGGCGTGATCCCCATTCCCCTGCATCGAACCCGCAAGCTGGAGCGCGGCTACAACCAGAGCCGCATGCTGGCGCAGGGCGTCGCCGCGGCCCTTGACTGTCCCCTCCGCCCCGCTCTCCTCACGCGCCCGCAATCCACCCGTCCGCAGACCCATCTCTCCCGGACGCAACGCTGGCAGAACGTGCGAGACGCCTTCGCCGCGGAGGCCGCCTGCCGGAACGGCCACTGGCTCCTGATCGACGACGTGCTCACGACCGGTGCCACCGCCGTCGCCGCCGGCCGGACGCTCACGAAGGCCGGAGCTGAGTCCGTCTCCCTCGCCACCCTCGCCCTGGCTCGACAGTAGCGAGTTTCGAATTGCGAGTTTCGAGTTGCGAGTTGCGAGTTTCGACTTTCGGGTTCGCAAATCGCCACTCGCCAATCGCCACTCGTCACTGCCTCAGTTTGTTCGCGTGCTTCTGCCGGAGCTTGCTCACCTTCGGCGAAATGACGCTCTGACAGTACGGCTGCGACGGGTTGCTCCGGTAGTAGTCCTGATGCTTCGCCTCCGCCTCGTAGAACGTGTCGAGCGGCTCCACCTCCGTCACGATGGGATCACTGTACACCCCATTGGTCTCCAGTTCCTCAATTACGGACGTCGCCACCTCCTTCTGTTCGGCGTCGTGGTGCAGAATGATGGACCGGTACTGCGGCCCCACGTCCGCCCCCTCCCGATCCTTCGTCGTGGGATTGTGGATCGTAAAGAAAATCTCCAGCAGATCCCGATAGGACACCACCGACGGATCGTACGTGATCTGAACGACCTCGGCGTGCCCGGTCGTCCCGGAGCACACCTGCCGGTACCCCGGATTCGGCACGTCCCCGCCCGCATACCCGGACACCACCGACGCCACCCCGTCGACCTCCTGATACACGGCCTCCAAGCACCAAAAACATCCGCCGCCGAGGGTTGCCGTTTCTGTCGTGGACACAATACGTCTAGAGGGATTGTGAAAGAAGATCAACCGTTGGTCAAACGAAGTAGCGTCCGCACTGTTGCTCCTTTCCGGACGGAATCGCCCACTCGCCGCCGCCTCGCTTTCTACGAGATTCACACACGCCTAACACGGTGCCCCCCTGCAAAGGATCGGCAAACCCCTAGCTTGGGTGTAAGGGGTTTCGGGGGGATCGTTGTTTTTCTACCTTCCTTTTTTTCCAAGCGAATGGCTACTGAACGTACCTGCGCAATTCTCAAACCCGACTGCGTCCGTAAAGAACTGGTCGGCAAAGTACTCTCCCGCATCCAGGATGCCGGCTTCCACCTGCTCGGGATGCGCATGATCAAGATGTCGAAGGCCGAAGCCGAGGGCTTTTATCAGGTGCACGCCGACAAGCCCTTCTTCGAATCGCTCACCAACTTCATGTCCAGCGGCTCCTGCGTGCCGGTGGCCCTGCAGAAAGACAATGCGATTTCCGACTTTCGGGATCTGATCGGCGCTACGGATCCGGAGGACGCCGCCGACGGAACCATTCGGAGCGACTACGCTGATTCGATCGAGCACAACATCGTCCACGGATCGGACTCGCCCGAAAACGGACTGAAGGAGGTCAACTACTTCTTCTCCGAGCACGAGATCGTTGCCAACGTGGCCGAGGCCGAAAGCATCGAAGTCTACGGAAGTTAATGCCTCTCTTGATCGTCCCTTTGCTGCGAGTCCGACCGTGGCTCGGCCTCGTAGGGGCACTTGCCCTCATGGGATGCGCTCCCGACTCCTCCCCGCCCGTTCGAACGGGGGCCGAAGTATTGGTGGCCAACGAGTTTGAGACGCTGGCCGGGGAGCGAGTGGGGCTCATTGTCAACCACACCGCTCAGGTCGATACGTCTCACCTCATCGACCGCGTCCATCAGTCGCCCGTCGTGGAGCTCGGCGCCCTGTTCGGTCCCGAGCACGGCCTTCGCGGCACCGCCGGGGCCGGCGAAGCCATCACGGACGGCCGCGACGAGCGCACCGGCGTTCCGGTCTACAGCCTCTACGACGACACCCGTCGGCCGACCCCGGAAGAGCTGGCCGACTTGGATGCCCTCGTCTTCGACGTACAGGATGTGGGCGCCCGTTTTTACACCTACGTCACCACCATGGGGCGCGCCATGCAGGCCGCGGCCAAGGCCGACATCAAATTCGTCGTCCTTGATCGCCCCAATCCCCTCGGCGGCACCTATGTCTCCGGCTTCCGGATGGAGCCCGAGCACCAATCATTCGTCGGCCGCTATCCCGTCCCCATCGCCCACGGCATGACGGTGGGAGAGCTCGCGCGCATGATTAAAGGGGAAGCGTTCCTCCCCGGCCTCGACGACCTGCATCTCGACGTGGTGTCCATGCAGGGATGGACGCGCAAGATGCAATGGCCGGCGACGAAGCGCGAATGGATTCCCCCAAGCCCAAACCTGCCAACCTGGGAAACCGCCCTTGTGTACCCGGGCATGGGATTTTTCGAAGGGGTGCGCGTCAGTGAAGGCCGCGGAACCGACCATCCGTTTCTCCAGATTGGCCTCCCATGGTCACGAGAAGCCGCCCAAACAGTGGTCGACACGCTCGACGCCCGTTCTCTTCCCGGCGTGACCCTCGACACGACCACCGTAACCCCGGAGTCGCGTCCCCACGCCGCCCCCAACCCTCGCTTTGAAGGCCAGTCCCTCCCCGGATTTCGAATGCGCGTGACGGACGCAAGCGCCCTCCATCCAGTCGAGCTGGGAATCCATGCGCTCCACGCCACGCACCAACAGGCGCAGGCCCTGGGCGACACCACCTTCCTGAGCCGCCCCGCCCATCTTCGTCGTCTTGCCGGCACCGAGCGCCTCGCCACCCTCCTCAAAAAGGGCACTCCGCCCGACGCCATCATCGCCTCCTGGAACGACACCGTTGAACAGTTCCGGCGTCGTCGCATGCCGTACCTACTCTACTAACAATCATCACGCCTCTCCCGACCTCGGCTCCGCGCTGGGACGACGCAGGATGGCGTAAATGAGAAGTCCATACCCGGCCACAATGACGACTGGCGACACGTTGAGGGCCACAACCCCCAGAAACTGTCCATCCAGATACATAGCGATGAAGCCCCCCATGATGAGCAGGACGCTCAGAAACAGGAGGAGATAGTTCGTTGGGTCAAAGACGAGAACGGAGCGAGACGTCGATTCGTCGCGCTTCGAGGACTTCGGCATGATCGGGCTCGGCGAGGAGTTGTGGTATGCGAAAAGCAGACAATCATAAGCATTCGGGGGTGTTTTGACCACCGCCCGCAGAAACCATGCGACGCGTTGGAAGGTTCCACTCTTCTCACCGTCAACTTCTTGTCAGTACGTCCTGTAATGCGTCGTCCCCGGCTTTTTCTCTCTCTGGCGGTTGTCCTTCTGGGAGGGGCCCTTCTCGTCTCGGGCTCCTCCTTCTCGTCCGCTGCTTCGCTTTCCAACCGGATCGACGACCTACTCCAACGCTGGCACGTCGACGAGGCCTTCTGGGGCATTGCCATCTACGATTTGAAGGCGGAGCGGATGCTCTACAGCCAAAACCTCGAGCACTCCTTCCTTCCGGCCTCCAACCAGAAACTCCTGACCAGCGCAACGGCTCTCGATGTGCTGGGCAGTACCCACCGATACGAAACGGTCCTGCACTACAACGGAACGGTCCAGGACACCGTAATGAAGGGCGATCTCATTCTGGACGGCTCCGGGGACCCCACATTCGGAAGCAGCGAGATACAGGGCGACGACCCCTTGAAGGTCTGGAGCAACCGCCTCGCAGAAATGGGCGTGGAGCGCATTGAGGGGCGTCTCATCGGCGACGATAATGCGTTCGACGACCAACCGTACCCCGACGGGTGGACGGTTAGCTACATTACCGAGCAGAAAGGCCGCCGCATGGGCAACAGTGCCGGCGGGCTCTCATATCGCGACAACGTCGTCCCCCTTGACGTCCGCGCCACGCGACCCGGCGCTCGTCCAAGCGTGAAGGCCCGCCCCGAGAATGTGGTGTCGATCAAAAACCAGGCGGTCACGAGCTCCCGGTGGCGCGGCAACACCCTCCGGGTCAACCGCACCTTTTCAACCAACGAATTGATTCTCACCGGCTCGGTGGCCCAGTCCTACAACGGGACCATCGCAGTCCCGGTAAGCGACCCCACGGACTTCGTACTGCAGAGCTTTCGCCAACGCCTACAAGAGGCCAGCATCGAAACCGACCTCACGCTCGTTGACATCGATGATCTCGACGAGCGTCCCGAACGGGGGTCGCCGCTGTTTGTGACGTACTCCCAGCCCCTGGCGGAAATCGCGGCCGTCATGAACAAAGAGAGCAACAACTTCTACGCCGAACAGGTTTTTCGGAGTTATGGCTGGGGCGGCTCGGCCCGCGGTGCCGCAAAACGCACCAAATCCTTCCTACAAGGAGCCGACATCAACACCCGAAAGCTCCTGATCCAGGACGGCTCGGGACTCTCGCGAAAGGACCTTGTGACGCCCCACGCAATGGTCAAGCTGCTCATCCATATGACGGATCACAAGGAACGGGAGGCCTTTCTCACGTCCCTGCCCCAGGGAGGCGAGTACAACACCACCCTCGACCACCGACTGCATCGGACGGACGTCAAGGCCAAAACTGGCTCCCTGAAGTTTGTTCGGGCCCTGAGCGGCTACACGAGCCGCCCAAACGGCAACCGCGTGGCGTTTGCTATATTCGTGAACAACTACACCGGCCCTTCTTATCGCATCTCCCGCACCATGGACGACATCATCCAAGCTGTCGCCTCGATGGGGTCATAGCGCCCTTGCGCCCTTGCAATGCGGTCCGGCGCTTTTCTCTCTGAGCTGTCGCTAGACGGACATGTCCCGCTCTGCTCGCCGCCTCCTGATTGCCCTCGGCGTCTTCGTGCTGCAATGGCTCATCCTGGGCCGTCTCCGTATCTACGGAACGTATCCGGACGGCGCGATGCTCTTTCTGACGTGGTATGCCCTGCACGAGGGACGCCAGCGAGGCACGCTCACGGGCTTCAGCCTGGGACTGGCTCTCGATGCCGTGTACGGCACCTGGGGGACCCACATGTTTGTGAAAACGCTCGTGGGCTTTTTTGCGGGTCTGTTTGCCGTGGAGGATCGAAAGCCCCTTCTCATTCAACCCCAGCAGGCCTTTCTGGGCGGACTTGCGGTTGCCCTCCTCCACAACGGGCTGCTCGTCATTCTACTGGCCCTCCAGACGAATGCCACAAACGCATTCCTGATTTACGGCCTCTGGTTGGGCTCGGCCCTGTACACGGCCGCCGTGGCCTACGTCGCCTCCCTCTTCCAGCAATAGCCCCTGTCCGCCCCGAACACCCGATGGGCGCCGCCCTCAAGGCGCGTGAAGCAGGCGAAGCGCACCGTTGATGGAGCGGAACGCCGACGGCGACGCGCAGGGCCGTTTGCTCGAACGGAGTAATACTGTTTCCGTACCATGATGACGGATTAAAACGAAGTCCGTCGTTTATTTTTTATCGACGACTCTTCCCCATAACGTTTTTATCTTCAAGCCTTTACACTTTTGATTGATCGGAGAAGCAATTCGGATCGGTGGAGGTCATCGGCGTTGGACTCCCGACACTGCCGATCGAAATCTGTATTATACCAAATCTGGCTGAAAAGTTCGGGAGTGCAGATGTAACGTCATGGGTGCAAGCACTTGGGCCTAGACGCACTCGTGCGTCACGCACATACGCACAAACTCCCATACTCACATCCCCCAACGGAGCTGCCGTACGAGTACGGCTGCGGAGTTGGTATTAGGCCGCCACGTCCAGAAACCCCTCGAAGGCCGACAGCACTCGTTGCCGAACGGGGGCCCGCTCATCCATCGCCGCGAGCGGCAGCCGCACGTGCGGCTCCATCCAACCGAGCGCCGCGCACACGTCTTTGATCGGAATGGGATTGGTTTCCAAAAAGCACGCCCGCATGGCCGGAAGGAGCTCAAAGTGACGCTCCCGAGCAGCCGCCAGATTGCCGTTGAATGCTGCCTCTACCAGCTCGTTCATCTCGGTGGGGAGCGCATTGCTAATCACCGACACGACCCCATCTCCCCCCAGTGCAAGCAAGGGGAGGGTCATCTCGTCGTCGCCGGAATACACAGCAAAGTCGTCCGGGCGGTGCATCAGAATCTCGCTGATCTGTTCAAGGTCGCCGGACGCCTCCTTGACCCCAACAACCTGCGGCACTTCCTCCGCCAGGTGCAGCACGGTCTCCACCTCAATGTTGAAGCTCGTACGGCCCGGCACATTGTACAGTACGATGGGCGCATCAATCGCGTCGGCAATTGCCTCCACGTGCCCCACAAAGCCTTCTTGAGTCGGCTTATTGTAGTAGGGGCCCACCACGAGCACCCCATCTGCGCCGGCCTCTACTGCCTGCTCCGAGTAGGCAATGCTCTGGTCAGTATTGTTGGTGCCAGTGCCCACAATCACGGGCACCCGTCCGTCCGATGCCTCCAGGCTGAGATCGACGAGCCGGCGGCGCTGCTCGTCGGTCACCGTCGGGTTTTCCCCCGTCGTGCCGAGCACCACAAGTCCCGATACGCCCCCCTCCACCTGCCGTTCGATCAGGTGCTGAAAGGCCACCTCGTCAATGTCATCATCGGCCGTGAACGGTGTTACGAGTGCGGGGGCCACGCCCCGGAATAGCATGTCGCGTGCCATGAACACAAGGTCATTCAATTCAAGAAGCTAGAAATGGTCGGTGTGCCCCCGCCGGGTCCCTTCTGTCCGGACCGCCCACGGTCGGCCTCCCTCATCCGACCGCCTCCCAACGTATGCGATGGGCTAGAGATTCTTCTCCGCAAGCCAGTCTTCGAGCACGTCGTCGAGCGTGAACAAGCCCTGCCGCCCCGTCAGCCACTCGGCCGACTGGACCGCCCCCGCCGCAAACCCCTGCCGATTCTTGGCACGGTGCCCCACGGTAATTTGATCGTAGGGCCCGTCGAAACCGACGGTGTGTTCTCCGTAGACGGTCCCGGCGCGCGTCGAGGTAACGTGGACGGCCGACTCGTCAATGCGTTGATGCTGGGTCTCCGTCTCCACGTGGTCTTTTCGTTCTAGTCCCTCCACCACAAGGTCTCCGAACATCTGCGCCGTGCCACTTGGGCTGTCCACCTTTTTGGTGTGGTGCATCTCCTGCACGAAGGGATCATAATCCGAAAGTTGATCGAGTAGCGGAAGCACGCCCTCCACGGCCCGGCGCGCAACGGCCACGCCCATCGAAAAATTCGGGGCATACAGCAGACTGGCCTCGTGCTCCTCCACGAGGTCGGCCACGGCCGCCCGTTCGTCGTACCAGCCGGTGGTGCCGATCACGGCGGGCAGTTGCCACTCGCAATACCGCCGGATGTGCGTCAACGCCAACGAGGGCAGCGAAAAATCAATGGCCACGTCCGCCGCATCGACGGCGGACGCGTCGGCCTCCCCAAATGGACGGTCGGAATCAAAGCGAGCTGTAATATCGTGGCCGCGATCCGTTGCGACCTTCGCAACGGCCTCCCCCATCTGTCCCGTCCCAACGAGAGCGATCTCCATGATCTACGTGCATAGCTGTTCGAAGACAAACTCGACACCCGGCAATCTACGCGACATCGCGCCCCTTTGTAAAGCCGTCTGCAGGGACTTCGATCCGGCGCACAGTTTTTGTGAAACGGCTGTCGAAGCGGTTTCAGACGGAACGTCCGCAGGGTGCACATGTACAGCCGGATGTCGAGGAGGGAGTCGC
>CAYOWD010000050.1:0-17975 GCA_964407535.1 uncultured Salinivenus sp.
GACGGTTGCCAGGGCTTCAGAGGGCCTGCTCCCTCCACCCTTCTGGATGAATGTAAGTCTGTCAAATTTTTCTAGCCGATAGTAGGGTACGCGTTCCCCTTCTCAATGTCAATAGAGGAAAGGGAGGTTTGTTTGAAGAACCGTTTACAGAGTGGAATCACAATCGGGCGTGGGTTCCCGACTCGTCCATTTTGTAGGCTCGATCCTCATACATTGTCCGACTGGTAAAGTTCGGACGGAGTTTGGGAAGGCGGAAATGGTTACAACCTCTTGATGGGGCCCCATTAATACGGATTCCATCGGGGATGTCGGGATACGAAGACGCCTGCTTCGGTCAAACCGGACAGTCGTCCGTCTAAACGGCGGGGTTGGTATACGATCGAATTCAGCGCTCTCCAACGGCAACGCAGCGGCAGCCCCGTACGAACGGGTGGGGACAACCGCCGGTAACAGGAAGCTAGCTCGCCTCGGAGGGCAGCACGACCTCCTCGGCGGGGGCACGCAGGTTGTACTCGTTGGCCATGCTGGCGCCGTAGGCCCCGGTTTTCGACACGAGCATCACGTCGCCGGGCGAGGTGGGCGGCAAGTGACGATTGTGGCCCAGTACATCGCCGGTTTCACAGATGGGGCCGACGACATCGGCAATCAGGGAGGGCCGCTGTTCCAGTTCGGTGAGGTTTTTGATCTCGTGGTAGGCCCCGTACAGGGCCGGGCGGATGAGGCTGTTCATGCCGGTGTCGAGGCCCACGTACTGGACACTGCCCTTTTCCTTCGTCTGGGTGACGCGTGCGAGCAGCACGCCGGCTTCCGCTACGAGGTAGCGTCCCGGTTCCATCCACAGGGTGAGCTGGGGGTGGCGTTCGGCGGCCTCGGTGAGCACCTCGTTGAGCACCTCGAAGTCGACCGGGGGGGTCCCCGGCCGGGCCGGGACCCCGAGCCCCCCGCCGACGTTCAGGGTGTCCACGTCTGGGAAGTCCCCTGCAAGCGACGCCAGAAACTCCACGAGGGCGGCCCAGGTGTCTTCGTCGGTAATGCCGCTGCCGACATGGACGTGCAGGCCTCTGACAGTCGTATCGGCCCGGTCGGCCGCCGTGCGCAGCCGGTCCAGCTCGTCGGGAATGACGCCGAACTTGGACTGGGCCCCCGCCGTGCGGACGTGGCGGTGGTGGCCGTGTCCCTGCCCCGGGTCGATGCGCACGAAAATCTCCTCGTCGGCAAACACCTCGGGGTGCTCGGCGAGGGGCTGCACGTTGTCGAGGGTGACGTGCACGCCGCGCTCGAAGGCGTCGGCGTACTCATCGGGGGCCGCAAAGTTGGGTTGGAAGAGGACCCGGTCGGGATCGAGGTTCGGAAGCACCTCAAACACGCGGTCCAGCTCGCCCGGCGACACACACTCGAAGCCGTGTCCCTGCTCTTCCAGAATCCGGAGAATCTCCGGGTGCGGGTTGGCCTTGATCGCATAAAAGGCCTCGTCCATCGGGGCGAGCGACTGGACCTGTGTGCTCCGGTCGCGGATGGTGGCTTCGTCGTAGACGTACCGCGGGGAGTCGTCTTTGGCCACTGACAGCAGGTCGTCGCGCCGGTCGTGCCACCACACGTCGGGCTGGCTGTCCTCGGCAGACGTGTCCACGAGTGCCTGCCACCGGGGGCCGAAAAGGGCGTCCGGCGCCTTGGCGCCGAAGAACTGGGCGTGCAGCTCGCGGACGAGACGGGGCGCCTGCTCCTCGTCGACCACGAAGCTCATGTTGAGGTCGCTCGCCGCCTGGGTGACGAGGTGGACCTTCTGCTCGTCGAAGACCTCGAAGGCGGGCCCCAGCTCGCTGAGCAGCGATCGGATCTGGCGGCCCACCAGACTCACGACCGCACACGAGCCGATGATTTCGGCGTCGCAGTACTGGTTGAGGTCGTGCAGCAGCCGCTCCAGGATGTCCGGATCGAGCGGGTTGGCCTGCGGATCGAGCGTGACGGTCACGTTGGCCTCCGACGTGGCCACGAGGTCGACCGAGAGGCCGTGGTGCTTAAAGATCTGGAAGACATCGGCCAGGAAGCCGACCTCCTGCCACATGCCGAGGGTGTCCATGCTGACGGCCGTGATGTTTTTCTTGGCCGAGATGGCTTTCACCTGGGGTCCGGTGTCCGGTCCCTCGTCGGAGACCGTGGTGCCGTCGAGGGCCGGATCGTCGGTACTGCGGACGTGGAGCGGGATGCCGTGGCGCTCCACCGGGCGGAGGCAGCGCGGATGCAGGACGCTGGCGCCCATCGTGGCCAGCTCCTGAGTCTCGTCGTAGTCAAGAGCCCGCAGCAGGCGGGCGGAAGGCACTTCGTTCGGATTGGCCGTAAACATGCCGGGCACGTCCGTCCACACCTCTAGCCGCTCGGCCTTCAGCTTAGAGGCAAAGTGGGCGGCGGAGGTGTCAGACCCGCCCCGCCCCAGCAGCACGGTCTCGCCGAGCGCGTTGCTCGCAATGAAGCCCTGTGTGAGGTATATCGTATCCGGGGCGTCGGTGAGTAGCGACTGCAGGACGGGGTCAGGGTGCGAGATGCAGTCGGCCGAGAGATATTGGCGCTCCGGCGGGACGTGAGGCGCGTCCTTGGCCCGCAAAAACTCGCGGGCGTCGAGCCACTCCACCGGCAGGCCCTGGGCAGACAGGTAGGCCACGCCCAGACGGGTGGACAGCAATTCGCCCGACGCCATGACGGCGGCCCGCTGCTGGGGGGACGGCGGCCCGCCCTGCTGGAGGTCCGTCACGAGGGTCTCCAGGCGCTCGAAACCGTCGGCCAGCGCCGCCTCGGCGTCCACCTCCAGGTCCCGGGCCAGCGCGCGGTGCCGGTCGCGAATGGTGTCGAGCGTGGCCGAGGGGGCGCCGTGCTCGACCTTCTGCAGAAGAACTTCCAACTGGTCCGAGATGCCTTGTAGCGCCGAGCAGACGAGAAAGGGCAGACGCCCCTCGTCGCGATGTGTGCGCACCACTTCGGCAATTGTGTCCCAGCGCGCCCGGCTCGACACGCTGGATCCACCAAACTTGCAGACAACCCACGGGGTAGACTCCGACATTACGCTCTCTGTGCTTTGAAATGAAACCGCGTCTTCCCAGAATATCGGGAGGGCGGCGGGCAGTCACAAGGGGGGCGTGTGCCTCTTACGTCAAAAGCACATTGGGGCGGGTCGGTGGCAGGGCAATCGCATCTTGCTCAATGGAGCGCACAGGACGGTAGGCGGCCCCCTTCGTAACGGCCTCCAGCATCCATGCGTCCACTCATTCCGGGCAGCCCGGCAGACCGGGCAGCACGGAAGATCAACGGCAACAGTGCCGCCTGCGTCTTCGGATGCATTCCAACATACGATCGCCCTGGGGTCGGTGGTGGCAGGTTGAAGGTTGGAAGATGGGAAGATTGAAGGTGTGATACCAGACTCCTCCGTCACTAAAAAACGCCGTCCCGACAACAGGGAGGATCCCTGATGCCGTGACGGCCAGAATAAGAACTCTCACGTCCTCATACCAAATCCGGTAGCTTCATTCAGGTCTGGGACATGGTTTTGTGGCGCCCTCGGAACCCACCGGCGTTGCTGACTCGCTTCTTTGACCTGATCAACAGTCAGGACTCTATTTCTTCCAAACCGGAAGTTTGTACCCGGACTTGGTATCACTTTTGACTTCCAGCGCTTCGTATCACTTTTGACTTCCAGCGCTTCTATTTGAGAAAAAACGGAGCGACGCCGGACTTGTCTCGCTTACAATCATCCGCCTGCGAGATGAAGCACTCCTCCGGAGAAGGTGGCGTCTCGGTGGCATCGCCCGGATCGTCCGTCCCGTTGGTATCGACGAGTGTCGCCGTCCACGTGGACGGCACGCTTTCCCAATCGGTAATGGCCACGCGGCCGGTGCCGTCGATCTCACCTTGCGTCTGAATCTGCAGCGGCCCCGTCAACTGTTATGACGTTGCCCGCTGTGAGGCCTCGTAACGGGTTGCGCCAGTATCCGTACAAACGCACGCGAGCCGACAGCCAAGGCACGCGCCGAGTGACGTCTTATCCGTACCCGAGGGCTGTCCCATTGTGCACACTGCGTTTGTGTCACTTCCTCCGCGCCTCCTCGCCGGCCTCATGCTGGGGGTCGTGTGGCCCCTTCTTGGGGCAGCGTGTGCGCAACCGCGGCCGGACGTGGCACTCTGGGTAGAAGGGGACAGCGTGACGGCGGGAGCGCCGTTCGTCCTGAACATTGAGAGCAGTACGCCCGCGCATCGTGGCATTGCGTTTCCGGCGGCCGCCGATTCGGTGTTCGGGGATGTGGAAGTGCTGGATCGCAGCGAGGTCTACACGCGAGGGGTGGGAGGGGGGTATGCGATCGATAGTGTGTCGTACACGATGCGCACCTTTGCACGCGACTCGGTGAGGATTCCTCCGGTCCCCGTTCGGGTGGATGTGGCGGTAGGCACGCTCACTACGCACACGGAACCGTACACGGTGTGGGTCCGATCGGGCCGAGACGGCACGTTCTTTACGAGCGTGCTTGCAGATCGGGGGACAGGGGTCGGGCAGTGGGGACTCCGCGCGTTGATCGGGATTGGGGGGTTCTGCGGAGGGGCATATCTCTGGGGCACATTCCGAAACAATACCTCCTCCTCGCAACAAGATTCGGAGAGACCAGCGACCGTGTCCGATCCCCATGAGGCCGCCGCACAGCACGTACGGGCGCTCCAATCGCGTGACCTCTCGACGCCCGAGGCCGTAGAGACGTTCTACGTCGATCTGAGTACGGTTGTGTGCACGTATCTGTCGCGTCGGCTGAGCATCACGACGGCCGAGCGTACGACGAGCGAACTGGTGACGGTGCTCGACCGTCGGGCCGACGTGCCGGCAGAGGCAGTTGCCGCCCTTCGGGCGGCGCTGGAACAGTCCGATCTTGTCAAGTTTGCGGCGGCCCGCCCCGATCCCGACACGGCGAAGGACACCGCTCAATCCGTGCAAAAGGGGATCGATGCGATTGAGGACGCAGTGGCCGAATCCGCGTCCGAGCGCACTACGGCGTAATGCCGTAGATTGGGTCGTCGAGGTCGAGCTGATAGGCATTTTCGCCGCGGTTGAGGGCGTCGATTCGTTCTACGTCTTCCGCATCGAGCTCCCATCCAAAGAGGTTGAGGTTGGCGCGAATGTGATCGGGATTCGTGGACTGTGGCAGCACAACGATGTCCTTCTGCAGTGCCCACCGCAGGCACACCTGGGCGGGCATCACGTCGTGTTTCTCGGCGATCTCCTCGATGACGGGATCGGCAAGCACGGCGGCGCGTCCGAGCGGGGCGGCCGCTTCAACGACAATGTCGTTCTCCTGGCAGTAGTCGACCAACTCCTGCCGCGCGTACCACGGATTGAACTCAATCTGATTGACGGCGATCGGCACATCGGCGATAAACTGTGCGAAGCGGAGGTAATGGACGCTGAAGTTGCTGACGCCGATGTTTTTGATGCGACCGTCGGCATGGGCCTCTTCAAGGGCCGAGAGGGTTTCGCGGAGGGAGATGGCCGGGTTGGGCCAGTGGATGAGATAGAGGTCCAGCGCCTCAATGCCGAGCCGGGTGCGAGCGCGGTCCAGGGCCTCAAAGACCGACTCGTAGTGCAAGTGCGGCGGCAGCACCTTCGACGTAATAAAGAGGTCCTCGCGGTCGTACTGGGCAAGGACCTCCCCCACCGCCTCCTGATTCTGGTAGCCTTCTGCACAGTCGATATGCGTGTATCCAGCGTCGAGGGCCGTGGGCACGGCGTGGTGGACATCGTCGGCATCCATGTCCCAGGTACCGAAGCCGACCATGGGAAGGGCGTCGCCGCTGGGGAGCGCTGCGTGGGGGAGGGAGGACATAAGGGCGAGAGACACAAAGAACGGGGCGTACGGAAAGAGTCGGTCCCAAGATGGTGTACGGTCCCGACAAATGCCAGTTGCGTCCAGGGCAATCGTATGTTCAGGTTCTCTCAACAAGGCATCCGCTCATGCCAAATCCGCTTATAAAGTTCGGGGGCAGATAGGTCGGTATGGACGCAAGCACATGGGCCTCCCCCCGAATGGAGCTGTCTCGACGGCTGCGGAGTTGGCATCATCTGCCTCTTTCGGTAGGGCCGGTGGGGGGCCGTGCCTTCGTAGGTAGGAGACATCGCTTTCGGCATTCGCGTTTGCTCATACTGATCCGTGCACAGGTCGGTAAACGTTCTCTTTCGTTCGGTGGTGAAGATCCTGGAGATCTTGGATCTCCTTTCTCCTAGACCGTGGTATGCGAATAGTCGGAGTTGTCTTTCGGAACCCATTCACGTATCAGTAAATACCGTGTCCGACTCATGATGTCCGAGGGCAGAGGCCCCGAATGCTCCCCGCCGGATACCTCCTCGGCCCGGCCGCCCGCGCCCAACGAATTCCGTATACGCCGGGACAAGAGGCTGTTGAAATGTAGCTCCGACGAGCACGGCACTCGACCTGTGAACAAACGCCGATCTCGGCAGTGACGCCGGGTCCTTCCCGCCAAAGCAGGTTGCCGTCACTGCGCAACTATCCACCTGTGAAGGTGGGTCTCGCTCTGCTGCAGATTGTCGTTCCCAAATGCAGCCGTGCTGTCCGTCGGCCAGTCCTCAATGTTAAAGTCGTGCGATACAATCCGCGTCCCCGGAGACAATTCCTCCCGTAATTTCGACTCCAGCCGGTTCATCATGTTGGGCCACAGGTACAACACCACAACCGTAGCGTCCGAAATGTCGGTGTCAAAGAGATCCGCGCGATAGAACGTCACCTTGTCCGCGACCCCGGCGCGACGCGCATTGCGACGGGCCTGCTCTACGAGGGCCGAGTCGATTTCGATGCCGACGCCCCGTGCCCCAAACTCCTTCGCAGCTGTAATGACGAGCCGTCCGTCGCCGCTTCCCAGATCGTACACTACGTCGTCCGACGTCGTCTCCCCGAACTCCAGCATGCGGTAGACGATGTGAGTGGGAGTCGGCACGTAAGGAGCGTCCTTGGTGGTGTTCTCGGAAGGCTCATTCGAAGAGGCGGAGGTCTGCGCCTGACTGACGCAGGGAACGGTCCAAAGGAGAAGAAGCATCAACGCTCCGCGGAGAAGGAGGGACGTAGAACGGATCATTTGTAAAAAGGTGGGGTCAGGGTTGAACAAGGAGTGGGAAAGACACAGGGCGATCACATGTTAGAAAACGCTGTCCGCGCGACGGAGCGTCCCTGCCACTATTGATGCCGGAAAGTACGTGCGTATGGGGGAGGAGCCGGGATGCTCTGAACGTGAGTCATGTTGGCACCGAACCCGAAGTGCGGTTGCCGGGGGGCGAGATAAAACGGGCTCTTGCGTTTCCAGGAAGGAGCCGTCCAGCCGCGGAGCTCATTGAAAACCGGTGCTTATACCCCCCACAGCCGTACCAGTGTCCCGCTAGTGGGACAGTTCCGTTAGAAAGTGCAATGCCCCAACTACTGTCGGGGTGTAAGTACGGGGCCCACACGTAGATACTTTCACCCCTGCAGACTCGCATCCTTCAACCGGATTCGGTATTACTTCAGGGCGAGCTCCGGATCTTTGGTCGCGCGCTCGCCTTCAAACAAAATCTGGTACACGGATTCTGTGATCGGCATATTAAGGTCGTATCGGTCTGACAGGCCGTGAATCGCGTACGTGGTCGGCACGCCCTCGGCAATCATTTTCATGTTGGCGTGGACGTCATCCAGTTTTTTGCCCCGCCCGAGCTCTTCGCCGACAAATCGGTTGCGGCTATGCCCGCTCATACACGTCACAACGAGGTCCCCGAGGCCGGCCAGGCCCGTAAAGGTCTCTTGCGAGGCCCCCATGGCGAGGCCGAGGTCGCGGATTTCCGAGAAGCCGCGCGTGATGATAGAGGCTTTTGCATTGTCCCCGTAGCCGATGCCGTCGCTGATGCCGGCCGCAATGGCCAGGACATTCGTGGCGGCGCCGGACACCTCGACGCCGGTCACGTCGGTACTCAGAAGGACGCGAAGACTGTCGGTCATGAAGGCATCCTGAAACCGTTTGGCCGTATTTTTCGACGGTGCTGCGGAGACGATTGACGTGGGGAGAAGCTTGCCCACCTCCTCCGCGTGACTCGGGCCGTGAAGGGTTCCGATATGCGTCTGCGGAATGGACTCGAACACCCCGTCGAGAACCTCCGTCATCGTCATGAGCGTATTGCTATCGAACCCCTTGGCGAGAGAGGCAATGCGGACGTCGCTCCGCTGGTACGGCTGAATCCTTTCGGCAACGGCCCGGAATTTCTGGGAGGGCACAGCGAGGGCCCAGAGATCCGAGGCCTGGGCCGCCTGGGCGATGTTGGACGTAACGTACACCGAGTCCGGAATCTCAAGATCGGAGAGGTATTCCGGATTGTAACGGGTCTCGCGGATTTCCTCGGCCAGTACTTCGCGGCGCGCCCAAAGGGTTACGTCACGGCCGGCCAATCCAAGATGAACGGAGAGGGCCGTGCCCCAACTTCCAGCTCCAAAAATGGTAACGGATTTGGCCATATGAATTACGGTCTGTCAGAATCAAAAAAGAAGACGGACGGGTCGAGCGCCGTCCCATGACGAGCAGCCAGGCTCACTGCCGGAAGCGAAAAGACGGACGCCTCCACCAGGCGACCCACACTTCTACCGGAAGACCCAGGTGGAGGCCACGTGCAAATGAAGAGACATTGATGATCGCCTCCGAGATCGGAGAACGACCTCCACGAAACACTGGGCCCCCGATCAAATCTGTCTGAGAATCGGCTGGAGCGCAGGCGTGGATGCCCCATTTGCCGTTTCGAGGGCCGCTGTCCTAGACTGGCCAGCCAAAAGATAGACGGTAGCGCTTCCAAAATCATCTTGTTTCCTTCATCTTACCCAAAATAATATAAATGTTGTTCCATTCAACAGCGGAAGGCCCAATTTTGGGCCACACGGGCGGCCTGGAGGGGAGAACGGACGCAGATTCAGAACGCGTGGGAGCGGTCATTGTGAGATCCAGACTAGTGAATGCAGGCTCGAAGATGGATGCAGAGGCTGTTCGAATTTCGACGCGATGTGCAGGAACTGATCTCTTGGACGGGAGGTGTCGTCCTGAGAAAAGCAGTCTCGAACGAGGACGGCGCGTTTTGGACACTGGTCGCTCAAGGACAACGGTGATCTCTCTGGGTCGAATTCAGCAAACAGGGGGCTGCTGGGCTGGTCGCTTTCTCGGCGGACGAGATTGAGTGTGCTGCCGTTCGAAAGAAGAGGCGTGAAGTCGACGAAATCCGTGACGGCCCGCCCCGTCGGTGAGCCGGATGCGGACGGGGGAAGGTCCGGCATGCTGGACTAGACCTTTTCGCACCCGTCGATGGAGGAGGGGACTCCGCGTTTCGTCGTATCCCGGAGCGACTCCAAGGCATTGCCCAGGATGGACACCGCGGACGGCTTGATCTGATGGCGGCAAGCCCGTTTTTTCTGGGAACGGCTTCTTTCTCCGCTTTGACCCATCCCACTCCGTGACGCTTCTCGACTGGCTGTTCGTCGTTGGCTACCTGGCCTTTTCGTTCGGCATCGCGTTGTACTATTATCGGCGTGCCGGGCAGGACACCTCGGAGTTCTTCTTATCGGGACGGGCCATGCCGTGGTGGCTGGCGGGGACGAGCATGGTGGCCACCACGTTTGCGGTCGATACGCCGCTGCTGGTAACCGAGATCGTGGCGGAGGACGGCATTGCCGGCAACTGGCTGTGGTGGAACGCAGCCATCGGGGCCATGCTCACCGTGTTCTTCTTTGCCCGTCTCTGGCGCCGGAGCGGGGTGATGACCGACGTGGAGTTCGTGGAATTCCGCTACAGTGGAGAGGTGGCGGCGTGGCTCCGGGGCCTAAAAGCGGTGTTCTTCGGGCTGCTCATGAACGTGCTCATCATCGGGTGGGTGTCGCTGGCGATGGAGACGGTGATCGACCGGCTGTTTCCCACCCTCACGGTCTTCGGGCGAACCTCGTTCGAGGTGATGGGACAGGACCTGAGCGCGGCCCTCGTGGTCGTGGCCGGCCTCATCCTGATGGTGGCCGTCTATGCACTGCTCTCGGGGCTCTGGGGCGTGATGGTCACCGACGTGTTTCAGTTCGTGGTGGCGATGGGCGGGACGATCGCGCTGGCCTTCTTTGTGCTCGATAAGCCGGAAGTTGGGGGCATACAGGGCCTGCGCGAGCAATTGCCCAATCAAACCTTCTACCTGCTTCCTACCGTGGGGCAGGCGGCCGAAGGCGCGGCGACGCTCTCGCTCTCGGCCCTCGCCTTCGCGGCGTACGCGGGGGTGCAATGGTGGGCCAGCTGGTATCCGGGGGCGGAGCCGGGCGGGGGCGGATACATTGCGCAGCGGATGATGAGTGCGAAGGACGAACCCAACGCGCTTTTTGCCACCCTCTGGTTTACCATCGCGCACTACTGCCTGCGCCCCTGGCCGTGGATCATCGTGGCCCTGGCCTCGCTGGTACTCTATCCCGACCTGGACGAGCCGCGAGCGGGCTTCGTACTGGTCATGAAAGACGTACTGCCGCCGGGCATGCTGGGGCTTCTCTTCGCCGCGTTCCTCGCGGCGTTTATGAGCACGGTTTCCACCCAGCTCAACTGGGGCGTGTCGTATCTGGTGAACGACTTCTGGGCGCGCTTCGTCCGTCCCGACGCCGGGGAGGACCACTACGTCTTCGTATCGCGCGTGCTTACGTTCAGTGTGGCGCTGCTGAGCCTTGTCGTCACGCTGTTCCTCGACACGATTGCCGAGGCGTGGGGCCTACTGCTCTCGGCCTCGGCCGGACTGGGGCTCGTGCTTATCCTGCGTTGGTACTGGTGGCGCATCAACGCGTGGAGCGAGATGGCTGCCACCCTGGCGCCCATTGTTCTGACGGCCCTTGCGCTCCTCCTCAACGCGTTTGGGATTGAGGTGCCCGGCCTGCAGGCAGAGTTTCCCCTCAACCTGTACGCGGTCGTCGGCTTTACGACGGCGATCTGGCTTGCGGCTACGCTGCTGACCCGGCCGACGGCCGATGAAACGCTCGACCGATTCTATCGGACCGTACATCCCGGAGGGCCGGGCTGGACGGTCGTGGCCGATCGGCATCCCGACGTGGAGGCGGACCGCGGCCTCGGCCGGCTCGCGCTCGACTGGCTCGTCGGCGTTGTGCTCGTCTACAGCACCCTCTTCGGCACCGGCTATCTGATTCTGGGCTGGACCGCTTGGGGGCTTGCCTGCGTATCCGTGTCGGTTTGTGCGGCCCTTTTCCTGTGGCAGGATTTGCAGCGGGAGGCGGTCTCGTTCTTCGATCCCGTCGCCGGACCGGAAAACGAGGTGTAGTTTTTGTACGTCCCCACTGTGCATCTATCGTGCTCGATTGCGTAATTCATACTATGCCGCTGCTGCATTTTCGACCGGTGAAAACGGGGGACCCATCGCCTTGCCACTATGCCGGAACCGGGGCGCTCTTGCCGAACCTGGGACTGCTACGGGGCCTCGGGCTGCTGCCGTGCGCGGCCCTGCTGCTCGTGCTGCCGCTGGTCCTGGGCTGTGAAAGTAGTGAATCGTCCACGGCGCCGGCCTCGATCATAGACTCTCTATCCTCCGAGGTCGCCCCCCCGGACACGCTCGCCGTGAACGCCGCCCTTGCCGGGGGGGATCCCGCCGAGCCATCGTCGACCGATTCGGCCGCCCCCAATGCGAAACCGGCTGCCAACACTGTCGAATGGGCCGAGCGGCAGCTTCGACAGATGTCGCTGGACGAAAAGATCGCGCAGCTCTTCATCATTCGGCTGAACGGTCGCTTTCAGAACGCCCAGTCCCCCTCCTACCAGCAGACGGTGTCCCTGGTCGAGGAATTTGGGGCCGGGGGCATGATGTTTGGGCCGGGCACCCCGATGACGCAGGTGGCGATGGCCAACGATCTGCAGCGAAAGGCGGAAGTGCCGCTGCTTGTCTCGCAGGATACCGAGTGGGGGGTCGGCATGCGTATTGACGAGGCCACGAGCTTTCCGCCGGCCATGGCGCTCGGGGCCGCGCGGGACGCCTCCCTGTCGTACCGGGTGGGCCATGCCACGGCCCAAGAGGCTCGGGCGCTCGGGGTCCATCAGCTCTATGCCCCGGTTGCGGACGTCAATAACAACCCGAACAATCCCATCATCAATGTGCGCTCCTTCGGCGAGAAGCCGGAGCTGGTGGGCACGCTTGCGTCTGCATTTGCACGCGGCGCGCGGGAAGGGGGGACGCTCGCCACGGTCAAGCACTTTCCGGGACATGGAGACACGGACGTGGATTCGCACCGGAACTTGCCGGTGCTTCGGTTTGATCGAGCGCGTCTCGACTCCCTGGAGCTCGTGCCCTTCCGACAGGTGCTGGACGACGGCATAGCCAGTGTGATGACCGGCCACCTTGCCCTGCCGTCCCTGGAGCCGAATGCGTCCCTGCCGGCGTCGTTGTCCCGAAATGTGACAACCGATCTGCTGCGGACGGAGCTCGGGTTCGACGGGCTCGTCGTGACCGATGCACTCAACATGAATGCCGTCCGGCGCGAGTTCGGCGCGGGCGAGACGGCCGTGCGGGTGCTGGAGGCGGGGGCCGACCTGATCTTGATGTCGACGAATCCACGGGTGGCGCACGATGCCATTCGTAGGGCGGTCGACAGGGGGCGCCTCACCCCGGCGGAAATCGACGAGTCGGTGCGGCGCCTGTTGGAGGCGAAACAAGAACTGGGGCTTCACGAGAAGCGCCGGATGTCTTCGGACACGACGCGTCACCGCGTGGGCCGGCGATCGCACGAGGTGCTGTCCGAAACGGTGGCGCGGCAGTCGCTGACCTTGCTTGCCAACAAGGGCAATCTCCTTCCGCTGACGCCGCCAGACGAGCACAGTGCTCTCATCGTCAAGCTCAGCGACAGCGAGTCGCCCAGTGTGGGGGAGCCCTTCGTGGAGGCCCTATCCGACTATCCCGCCATCGGGCGGATCGACGTGCGCCGCCTTGATCCGCGGTCCGACGCGGAGGACGTCCACAATCACCTACAGGCCGCGCAGGGATACGACGTGGTGATTGTGCCCTCCTATCTTCGAGTGCGGGCGTGGAGCGGATCGATTGGGTTCAAGGACCTTCACCGGGAGTTTCTCGAACGGATCATCGCGAACGGGCCTCCTACCATCTTGACGGCCTTCGGCAATCCATACGCGCCGAGCGGGCTCAACCCCCAACCCGATGCCGTGCTGGCAGCTTACGGGTCGGGTGCTGCCTCGCAAAAAGCCGCGGCGCAGGCGCTCGTGGGGGCGGCCGGCACGCCGGGACGGTTGCCCGTAAACATTCCGGACCTGGCCGAGATGGGGACGGGCAATACGCTCGTGACGGTCTCGCCCCGCTTCGGGCACCCGGAAGAGGTGGGCATGGATGGACAGCGCCTTGCACGTGTCGACTCGATCCTGCGCAATGGCATTCGCGAGCGCGCCTTTCCGGGGGCGGCGGTCGCCGTAGGACGGGGCGATGTCATTACGAAGCTGGATGGGCATGGCTACTACACATATGAGCACAAGAAGCGCGTGCAGACGAGCTCGCAGTACGACCTGGCGTCGCTGACGAAGGTCGTTGCCACGACGACGGCCGTGATGCTGCTGGTGGAAGAGGGCCGTCTTGAGCTCGATGCGCCGGTCTCGCGCTACTTGCCAAGGTTCGCGCAACATGGAAAGGATGCGGTGACGGTCCGCCAGCTTCTCGCCCACTCGTCCGGGCTCAAGCCCTACCTCGGTCCCGACGAGCGCGGGCCGACGCCCGGGGCCCTGCTCGACACCCTCATGGCTCAGTCGCTCTCCTACCCCCCCGGCACGACGTCCACGTACAGCGGCCTTAACTTCATCGCGCTCACGCGCATCGTGGAAACCGTGACGAACACGTCGTTTGACGTCTTCTGCCGAACCCGGATCTTTGAGCCCCTGGATATGAACCAGACTCGGTTTTACGACACCAGTCGGCGGGCGAACTGGGTGGTGCCCACCACCGACACGGCCGGGAGCACGTATCGGGGCAGCGTGCACGACCCCATGGCGCGGGTCATGGACGGGGTGGCCGGCAATGCGGGGCTCTTCTCGACCGCCCGGGACCTGTCCCGGTTTGCCTATATGCTCACGCACGGCGGCCGGATCGACGGCAAGCAGTTTCTGAAGCCGGAGACCATCAAACAGTTCATCACCAAGGCGGATGTGCCGGGGAGCACGCGGGCCCTGGGCTGGGACACAAAGAGTGAAGAGGGCTATTCCTCGGCGGGCAACTTCTTGAGCGCATCGAGCTTCGGGCACACGGGCTATACGGGGACGTCGCTCTGGATCGATCCCACGGAGGAGCTCTTCGTGCTTCTGCTCACCAATCGGGTGTATCCCGATGATACCAGCGAGCAGATCCAGCAGATCCGTCCCAAGGTGGCAAACGAAGTGTACAAATCCATTGTGGGACCGCCGCAACCGCTACTGCCGGGCACGAATCCGACGGAGTCTGTGTCAAAACGGCCGTCGAAATAGGCCGCGGTGCCGAGAGGCGCGATCATGGCCGAGGAGGCTGGAAGGATTGCAGGGCCGAGTGGAACTGGTCGGCCGCCGCGGCCCACGTGGGAAAGGCGCGGCTGCGCTCACGGGCGGCGGCCCGCATGTCGGCACGGGTGCTCGGGGCTGTGAGCAGGGTGCGCAGGGCGTCGATCAGTGCGTCGGGCGCGTCGGGAGGCACGAGGTGCCCGGCCGGGGCGTCCCTAGATGACGCAGCGTTGCTCGACGCCGCAGTGCCCCTCGGGGGCAGAGTGCCACGCCGAGTCGCGGCGTCGCCGAGATTTTCTGCCATCCCCCCCACCTCGTAGCCCAGCACCGGACAGCCGCGCGCGAGGGCTTCCCGGGTGGCCATACTGCAGGTTTCGAAACGGGACGGGAGGACGAAGACATCGGCGTGATCATACTGCGCGCGCATCTCGTCGGGCGGTATGCGGTGCGGCCCCGTCACCCGATCGGCAATGGACGCCGTCCGGAGCGCCGCACGCAGGCGGCTCGCAGCATCCGAATCGAGGGTGTCGTCGCCCACAAGGTGCCACTGCCAGTCCCGTTCGGGAAGGGACGCAAGCCGACGCGCGAACCCGGCAAGTCCTTTGCCCGGGACCACGTTCGCCACCGTAAGAATCGTGGGCGGATCGGGGGACGAAGCGGGAAGGGGCGCGCGGTACTCCGCATCGAGCCCCGGGGGAACGACCCAAATGTCATCGACCGGGACGTCCTGCGCTGCGAGCGCGTGTTGGACGTACCGACTTGTGGTGACGCCCCCGTCAAACACGGATAGAATGCCCCGTTCGGCGTCGGCCTGCTCGGTGTCATGCTCCGTTGGGTCGACGCAGTGCAGGTAGTGGGCCATCAACACGAGCGGCCCGTCGTGATTCCGTCGGAGGGAACGAAGAGACGAAGGATGACGGAGGAAAAGGCTGTCGACGACCATCGGGGCACGCGGGGACGAGGGACAGACTGCCGCCGCGGCCTCCACGTTCGGCTGCCACGGACGGGCATTGACGGAAATCCGGTTGGATAATTCCGCAATGATCCGCCGATTGTAAATATTGCCGCCTGTATGGCGTTTATGGATGGATGGAAGGAGAAACGAAAGATGCATGAGTACAGGATCAAGAGCGCGGGAATGCATGGGGACACTCTCCTCCCCTGTGTGGACCGATTCCGTGTTGAGGGAGGCAGTGCGCTCGGGAGGGCGGTTCGTCGCAGGGAGACGCTGCCCCCGTTGAATCGCCATTTTCGCCTCGGCGGGCTCCTTGCAGTGCGCTGCTTCCCTGGGGACGACCATGCGCTCGGGATTGCAAGCCGCCGTGCGGAGTCGGCCTCCCATTCGCCCAATGAGCAAAGTACGGCGCATTTCTTGCAGGGAACGTATCTGGAGATGTCTTTCGATTGCTAACCCTCCAGTGTCATGTCTTTCCTTTCTTCCGCCCAGAAGGCGCTCGTCGACCGAATTGGGGACCACGTAAACGACATTGAGGCCCGTATGATGATTGGGACCGTCGGCCTGTTTGTGGATGACCACCAGTTCGGGGTGCTCGACAACGATGAGTTGTACCTGTGCGTGGACGACGACAGTCGGCCGGACTACGCCGATGCCGGCACGGAGCCCTACAATGCGGCCGCTGTCGAGCAGGCGACGTATCTAGAGGTGCCGGACGAGATTGTCGAGGACGACGAAACGCTGGCGACGTGGGTGGAGCGAGCAATTGAGGCCGCCGACTAGCCGCACGCCGGATGGGCTATGGGTGCGTCTCTTCGAGAAGCGCAGACAGGGCCTCTACGTGCACCTCGTAATCTGCCTTGTCGAACAGGACGAACCGAATTGTGTCGACAGTACGCAGCTTCGGGGCCCAGTCGAGCATCGTACGGAGGGCGATGCGGGCCGCGTCGTCCACGGGAAAGCCGAAGGCCCCGGTCGAAAGGGCCGGAAACGCGACCGACGAAATTTCATGGGCCTCGGCTTGTTGCAGGGCGTTTTCGTAAGCCGTACGCAATAGTTCGTCGGAAGGCTCATCGCGCCCATACACGGGCCCAAGTACGTGAATGACGTAGTCGTTGGGAAGATCATGGGCACCGGTGGTCACCGCCTCGCCCGTTTCGATGGGGGCAAGCGGCCGGGTCTCATCGGTTAGACCGGGCCCGGCTGCCTGATGAATTGCTCCGGCGACCCCACCGCCCGTGCGCAGCTGCGCGTTTGCCGCATTGACGATGGCCTCCACGTCGTTCTGCTTCACGATGTTGCCGCTCATCAATTCGATCGTAACGCCGGCGTCCGTATGCGTCGTCGACATTGGAAATCGGGAGCGTTTTCGGGAGTGCGACAGGGAAAAGTCAACCATCCATGCGGCAATATGTTTGCCGCACGGCCGCCCCCGAGGACGCAGGCCCCGGGAGGGCACTCGCACAGGAGGTCGTGCCCTTTCCCACAACAGATACGGCAAATGTCCCCGCACATTATTTGCGCGAATACGCGGGATCCTTTCGCCTCGAAACGCTTGATGTATATACGCATCGCCGGGAGCGCGCGTGACCGACGAGGGAAGGACGGGGCTGTGCGGCCGGACTGGGAACGGAAGCCCGGCGGAACGCCTGAACACCGCCCCGCCCAGCCGGTTGGCTCGATCCCGTACACGGGGTTTTGCTCTTTTTCCGAACGCTCCCCTCCGATGGAGCACGGACGTTTCTCTGTCATTTTTCGGTACGAATTCCGCTTGGCCTATGACTGTCGATAGCATCATGAGCCGTGACGTCGTGACCGTTACCCCGGACACGACCCTCACGGAAATTCGTAGCCTCCTCCACGAGAAAGGGTTTAACCATCTGCTCGTCGTCGAGCCGGACGACACCCTGTGCGGCGTCATCTCCGACCGCGACGTGCTCAAGGCCGTCAGCCCGTTTCTCGATACCTACAGTGAGGCGCCCCGCGACATCAAAACGTTGAGCCAGCCGGCGTCGGAGATTATGGAGGACGATCCCATCACGGTAGAACCGGACACCACCATCAAAGCCGCCTCCGAGGTGCTGCTCGAAAACCGGGTGTCGTCGCTCCCCGTGGTTGAAGGCGAAGGACTGGTGGGCATCGTGACGGGCAAAGACCTGCTGCAGTACTACATCACAGACGCGTCCTGACGGGCCTCCCCGCCGACAGGACGCTTCGAAACGAGCGCCCCCGCGCAGGCTGGAACGCTCCCTGTCGTTCGTCTGCTATCCCATTGCAGGCAGGCTGCCCGGGATCATCGAAACGCGCAGAGCCATTGGATTCAACGAACGCTGCGGGCAGCAATGATCGGTGTCTCCGTCTACGTTGGGACTGAGAACGACTCCCCCTGGGCGGGACCGCTCACGATGGGCGCACGCTCGGAGACGTAGCGTGATACCAAGTCCGGCTGCAAACTTCCGGTATAGAGAGGAGCAATACCTATTCG
>CAYOWD010000051.1:0-17863 GCA_964407535.1 uncultured Salinivenus sp.
CGCTGCTGCTGTGAGATGCAAGCGAATTTTCCATTTGTCAGTACGACCTAGTGTGATGCTAAATGTAGGCAACGTCGAGCTCTGGGTCACGACCCTTTCCGTCTCACTCGCGTCCAGCATCGTTTTGATGCCGATCTTCGTGATTGTGCACTACGCGACCGGACAGACCCTGCAAGACGCCGACCGTCGCCGTCGACACGAACAGGGGCCAGTTCTCGACGAGCAACCGCCGTTTGTCGACGAGGACGAGCAAGAAGAGGCAATGCCGGTATCGGATTCGGCCTCTCCGAATCAAAAGTAACCCAACAGGCCCTCTCCTCAGAGGGATCGGTTAGTTGAGCACGAGATTACTGCGGCTCGGAAGGGCGCCTGAGGCCCGGAGGGACGCCACGTTGTTGACGCTGCATTCGACGATCTTTTGGGAGCGGAGTGTGGAGCGGAGGTCGGCTTGCGGGACCGCTGCGATGTCGACCGCGGCGCTGCGGAGGGACACCTCCCAATCGGCCACCGGCTGAAAGAACCAGTGCTGGGCGTCGTACGCGGCAAACACCCCTCCTCGTTTGTAGTGTTCAAGCGTGATGAGGGAGGCGGCGCGACGGGTGCCCTTGTCCGGATGAGACTGAAACCGCTCTCGCGAGGTGCTTTTGCCCCAACTCATCCACATAAAGACGAGCGCCGTGTGAATGAGATACAGTCGGCCTCGACGCTCAATTGGGGTCCGTGCTTCTCGCCCAAACGTGGCGGTGCCCTTGTGGTAGTACAGAAACGCCTCGTCGGGAAGCCGGGATAACCAGGTCGACGGAGCGTCTTTTCGGGAGGGGGGACGGCGTTCCACCAGTTTGGCGAACTCGGCCGCATAGATGTCGAGCTCCGTCGCACTGCCCGTGGAGACGGAATCCGAGTGAAGAACCTGGGGCTGCTGGGTCTGGGTAGAGGGCATGTCCGCAAAGAGCGTTTGGAGAGAATCTGTGGGAGTGTCGGGGAGATATCGTTTCTGCAAAATCAGTGCGACACTCGCTCTGGGCACGAGACATGTTCGGCGGATCGAGAAAGCCCCCCTGGTCAAGTCGCTTATTCTCGCATTTCCCTTTGATAAAAATAAAAAATGAGGAGAGTCGGGGCCCGGAAGATCGCAAGAAGCCTACTTGGTTTTTGAGGAGGAATGAGATTGCGTTACAAAAATAGTACAAATTGAACCGGCAGGTTACATTTCCTTCCATCTTTTCGGGAGTAGTGCAAACCCAGTGGGGGGAGAAGAGCCCGTTCGCGCACTGATCTGCGAATGCATGGGGACTGGATCATCTCATATTGATCCGGGAAACGGCGAAGAAGGAGCGGAATGAGCCGAGAACGGATTTTCGGGGGACGACGACGTTGATGAGGGCAAAAATGAGACATTAAAAAGCGGCGAGGTCCTCAGTCGAGCGGGATGCGGTCCGGTTCTTGTAGGGTAAGAACACACAGCCTCAAAGAGGACGATCCGCGGCTGGACACTCACATCCACACCGGTTTCACTGCTAACCTGCGCCTTATGATTAAGACCATTCCGATCATCAACAATAAGGGGGGAGTGGGGAAAACCACGACCACCGTAAACCTTGCCGCCGGTCTCGGGCGGGCGGGGCGTCGCGTTTTGGTCGTTGACCTCGACAGTCAGGGCTCCGCGTCGTTTGCGCTGGGCATCGAGCGAGATGCGCTCGAACCGTCGACGGCAGCCGTCTTGTTTGGTGAGAAGTTACCCTCAGACGTCGTTCGTCCAACGGCCACCCGGAATGTGGACGTGCTTACCGGGTCGCTTCGCTTGGCCGATGCCGACACGAAGCTTTCCGCGGTGGAGGGACGGGAGGAGCAGTTGGGCACGGTGCTCTCCGAGATTGAGGACCAGTACGACTCGATTTTAATCGATTGTGCGCCGTCAACCTCACTGCTCACAATCAACGCGCTGGTTGCGGCCGATGCCTTCATCATTCCCGTAGCCCCATCGTACCTTTCCCTGGAAGGCGTCGTAAGTCTTGGGGAGGTTGTAAAGAACGTGCGCATGAATCTCGGGGAGGCCGCTCCGGTGCTCGGGGTGTTGTTGACGATGGTAAAACGCGACGATGAACAGACACGCGAGATTATTCGGGAGGTGCGTAGTCATTACGGAGGGAAGGTCTTCGACATTGAGATCCGGCATGATCCGGTCATCGAAGATGCGCCGACCCACGGACAGTCGGTATTTGATCATGCTCCGGATTCTCAGGGGGCTCGGGAGTACCAGGCCCTCGTTGAAGAGGTGGTTGATCGGTTGGACCGGTACGGATCCGTGTACGGCACCGTCAATGAGAAGAAGCCGAGTCGCACGTAGCGGCGGCCCCGCAGAACTGCACTTCGCGTTACTACTGAACGAACCCCCCTCGTCATGATGTCAAAAGACAACGACTTCTTCGGTGATGTTTTTGACAGCCCCGAAGATGATCCCCTCTTGGGAGGAGAAGAGTCGGATCCATTGAATGAATCCTCCTCACAATCCCCGAATCAGGGGGTGCCATCCTGGATGTCGGATGAGCACACAAACGGAACGGCTGCGTCGGACGAGGACGAAACGACGGACGACCAGCGTGAGGAGGCGCCTCAAACGCCCGAACGCAAGGAGATCGTTGTGGAGGGAGAGAGAGACGATTCGAGCCTCAACGAGCTCAACGAAGCGGTTGGGCAGGGATGGAGGCTCGTCCGGATCTCACTGGCGCGTCCCAACGGGCAGCAGGCCGCCTCGCGCCGAGAGGCGAAGCGCTTCGTTGCGATTCTCGAACAGGATCGTCCCCAGTCGCTCTTTGATTTCGGGGGATAGGGATTACCGATCTGTGACGACGTGTCTACCGATCTGTGTAGGGGAATGAGCCTGTTTGGCGAACCGTCTATGGTCACTCCACGAGCACTTGTCCCGGCAATCTCGATTGCCTCGTTCCCAGCGCTGCGACTTCGTGGCTCGGCTTCCCATCCGCCCGCAAAACAGGTCCTACCAGATTCACCGCAGGATGATATTGCTCCGGCAGATACAAACGAAACGGGTGTCAGACCTAACCGATCGATAGGGAACAGGAGGACAACGGCTCATACCAACTCCGCAGCCAAACTGGTTCGGCAGCTCCGTTGGTGGCAAACTAGTTTGCCTGACAGACTCGTGTATCGGATGGGAGCAATGTCCCGGCTACCGTCGGGGTGTGGGGGGATGTAGGCAGTGCCCCGACTAATCGGAACTCGTTCCGAATCGGGGGAGGTGACTGAAGCCCATATGCTTGCGTCCATACCGACATACCTGTAACCCCAAGCTTTATAAGCGGATTTGGTATCAGTCGAGCTGGGAAGATGTCCTCATACGTCGTGCCGCGCATCTTGGAGGGGGGTGCGATCTGTCAGGTCTGCAGGGGATTTCGTTTGCTGGACTACGCCTCCCCCCTAAAAAGACATCCGGCGTCTGATCGCAAAAAGACGCAGAGAACGAAATTTCCGATTTCGCCTACCGCTGGGGCTCTCTCCATTTGAGAAAAAATGTGCCTACGTATGTTCTCACGGACCGGTAGAGACGTGCGAAGGAGGAACGTAGAGACAGTGTCCCCCCGGATGAGCGTAAAACCGCGTCTTCTCCGAACGGAGAGGGGGCCAGGGGAGATAGCGAGACGCCCAGAAGGGAAAAGCGGGACGCTCCGCTCGGGAGCTACATTGCAGGCGTGAACGAAGCCGCTCGCATTCCGGCCGGCCCTCCAAAAAACGCTACTCCAGTTCGAGCACCTCGTCGATCTGGTCGACCTTCCGGCGGGCCAGCCCGAGATTGCCGTTCTCGCGATCAATAACGACGTAGATGAAGATGTTCTCGTGTTTCTCGCACATCCGGATGAGGTGATACTGGCTCTCCAGGGTAATCAGGATGTCCTGAATGTCTTCATCGAGGTTGAGGTCGCGGAGGACGTTTCGCTTGGAGCGAAGCACCTCCGTGTTTCCGGCCCCGGCCAGCTCCATGTCGATGTTGCGTCCCCCGATGGTGCCGAGGGTCATGCCGGACTCGAAGTCAATAATGGCCCCGCCAATCGCGCCGTCTAGTTCCATGACTTTGGTGAGGCCGTCCTGTATCGTAAGGGTATCTTGCATTGGGAAAGGGGAACAAAATGGGGAATACGAGTGGGGGTAGGAGGGACAAGTTCTGGCGAGATGGGTTCCTGTTTCTGCAGGAAAGTCCCTGTTCTCTTCGGAAAGTCATGGAGAATAGGGCGGTCGGGTTTACTACCCACTCCGCAAGCTCCGTTGGGGTATGTGAGTAACCGAGGGGGACGTGAAAATTGCGAGATGGAATGTGACCTCACGCAATACGCGCCCTGAGTGAAACGGGGAAGTGTCCCGACGGCCGTCGTGGATGCAATACGAACCGTTTGTTGACCAGCAACAGAGAACGGGTCTTCTTCTCCGGTCCGTACAAAGAATTCGCGTTGACACCGCAGTATGTGCGTGACGCACGAGTGCGTCTAGGCCCACGTGCTTGTCCCTTTGCTGTTGTATCTGCACCCCCCGAACTTTTCAGCCGGATTTGGTATAAGGGGCTGAACAGAGGCTCCGTGGCATTGAGGGACCGGGGAGAAACCGGTTCTGATACGTGCCCTCTGTGTGCCTGCAGGACCTGGTTAGGGGCACTTTCCCGAATTGAGATTTCCCTGAAAGGAGTTTGGTCCTCTCCGGTCGCGAAGGATCTGGGGCCTTTGAGAAACGTTTAGAGGGTCCAACAACACAGAGTGAAAGCGCAGGGCGAATGCTGGACGCTCCGGGCGACACGCTGGGGCTTGTTGTGCCTTCGCACATGCCGGTTTTCCCGCGAGCCTGAGGATATCGGATTAGGGAGGCCTCCCGTTCCTGCTACGAATAAGGTCTCAATCGAGCGATGACAGCACGAGGTTGTTGGCCCGAACGAAAGCCCGATCCTCTGTCTCTCTCAATGCGTTCGTCCATGATGGTGCTCCGTACGTTGGCCCGTGTCGGATGGGTCGTGTTGATCGCCGTATTGCTGGCAACGGCAACGCCCGGTAGCGTATCGGCCCAGTCGTCTGACGACCGCAGTCCCCACAGTGAGGCGACCCTTCTAAGCGCGGTCTCGTCGATGGCGCCGGGGGAGGCCTTTCCAGTGGCCCTGCGTCTTCAGATGGACGACGGATGGCACAGCTACTGGAAAAATCCCGGCGACTCCGGAGAGGCAACGACGATCGATTGGGACCTCCCGCCCGGCTTCGAGGTGAGCGAGATTCAGTGGCCGTACCCGCACCGCGTTCCGTTTGGGCCCATGACGAGCTACGGCTATTCGGGCGAGGTGGTGCTTCCGGTAATGATCACGCCGCCCGATACGCTCTCGGCGGACCGGACGGTGCGCCTGTCGGGAGCGGCGAGCTGGCTCGTCTGTGCCGACATCTGTCTGCCGGCCGAGGCAGACGTGGAGGTGACGATTCCGGTGGCTGAGACCGCCCAGCCGAGTCGACACGCCGATGCCATTGCTACGGCCCGATCAAAACAGCCCGAGTCGGTGGACGGCTGGACGGTGCGGGCGGCGCGGAGCAGTGGAAGTTACACGCTGGCCGTTACGCCGCCGGACGGGCGTCGACCGTCGCTTGACGGCACGTACTTTTTCCCGTCCAAAAAAGAAATCCTTGATCACGCCGCCCCGCAGCCCGTGTCGCGGGCCGGCGATACCTACTTGCTGTCCCTACAGCAGTCGGAGTACGCAGAGGCCGCCGCCGACCGCCTACGGGGCGTCCTTGTGGCCCCCGACGGCATGACCTGGGACGACAACGGCGAGGTGCAGGCCATGAGGGTCGATGTGCCTGTCGATTCGACGCTTCCGGGCGTGGCGTCCGAGGCGGTCACCGCGGTGGCCGACGGCGGAGACAAAAATACACTATCGCTTCCATGGGCCGTGTTGTTTGCTCTGGTTGGAGGGCTTCTGCTGAACTTGATGCCCTGCGTCTTTCCGGTGATCTCGGTCAAGATTCTTGGGTTTGCCGAGCAGGCCGACGGCGATGCAACAGCCCTGCGGCGACACGGCGGGCTCTTCGGGGCCGGGGTGCTCGTCTCCATGTGGGCACTGGCAGGCGTTCTGCTCGCGGTCCGCGCAGCCGGCAGTCAGGTCGGATGGGGGTTTCAACTCCAGTCCCCCTCCTTCGTGGCCCTGATGGCCCTGTTGTTCTTTGCGATTGGCCTCAACCTGCTGGGCGTCTTCGAGATCGGCACCCGGGCGATGAACTGGGGCGGACAACTGCAGAGCAACACGCCGACGGAAGGGGGGCTCGGGGCGTTCCTGACGGGCGTGTTGGCGACGGTCGTTGCGACGCCCTGTACGGCCCCCTTCATGGGCGCGGCGCTCGGCCTGGCCCTCACGCTGTCGACGGCGGGCGCGCTGCTCATCTTTACGGCGCTCGGCGTGGGGATGGCCGCCCCGTACGTCGGACTGTCGATGGCTCCCGGCTTCCTCAACCGGCTGCCGGAGCCGGGCGCCTGGATGGAGACCCTGAAGCAGTTCTTCGCCTTTCCCATGTTTGCAACCGCCGTGTGGCTCGTCTGGGTCTTTGGACAACAGACGGGCAACGGCGGCGTGGCGCTGCTGCTCTTTGGACTCCTCCTGCTCGGCATGGCCGGATGGGTGGTCCATCGGTGGCCAAGCCCCGCGCTCTCGCGGGCGGGCACGGTGCTCACCCGCAGCCTCGCGACCATAATGATTGCGGGGGCGGTCGCGACGGCCCTGATTGGGGCGGGCTATGGCCGGTCCGCTGCCCCCGCCGCCGAGACGTCGACCGCCCCGGCCGACGCGTCCGCATCGGCGTCCGCGTGGACGGAATTTTCCCGCGAAAAAGTGGAAGAACTGCGGGCGGAGGGGCGGCCGGTCTTCGTAGACTTCACGGCGGCCTGGTGCCTGACGTGTCAAGTCAACGAGCGCACGGTACTCAACACCGACGTCGTGCAACGACATTTTCAGGAGCAGAACGTAGCGCTCCTCAAGGCCGACTGGACCAACCGGGACCCGGCCATTACGGAGGCAATTGAGTCCCACGGACGCAGCGGCGTGCCGGTCTACGTCCTCTATCCCGGGGACGGTTCCGGCCCGACCCTTCTCCCTGAAGTGCTAACGCAAGACATCGTGCTCAATGCCCTCGACGATTTGGTGTCCTCGTAGAAGGGGCGCCCGCACATGTTCTTCCCGCCTGATTCTCACCACTCCCTACACGACTCCATGTACATGCATCGCCTCATTGCTGGCTTGCTTTCCGTCGTTCTACTCATTCTCGCCGCCCCGACGGCGTCGGCCCAGGTCCCTGTGGGCGAGGCGGCCCCCGACTTCACGCTGCCCGACACGGACGGGGAGACCCACCGCCTGTCCGACTACGAGGGCAAATACGTCGTGCTGGAATGGCTGAATTTCGGCTGCCCGTTCGTGGGCAAGCACTACGGCAGCGGCAACATGCAGCAGCTCCAAAAGACCTTTACGGAGAAGGGCGTCGTCTGGCTGTCCATCGTCTCGTCGGCCGAAGGGAAGCAGGGCTACTATCCGCCCAAAGAGATGAAGGCGCAAAAGAAGAAGCACAACGGCCGCATGTCTGCCATTCTCATGGATCCGGAGGGGGAGGTCGGGCGGAGCTACGGCGCCAAGGTCACCCCGCACATGTACGTCATCAATCCGAAGGGCACGCTCATCTACAAGGGCGGCATCGACGATAAGCCCACCACCGACGAGGCCGACGTGGAAGGCGCAAAAAACTTCGTGCACAACGCCCTCACTCAGGCCCTGAACGGAAACGACGTGGATCCGAAGACGGCGCCGCCGTACGGCTGCACCGTGAAGTACGCCTCAAAGTAAGGCGGAAGCCGTCAGGGCAATCGCGTGTCGGGATCGCGTCGGATCCGGTATCAAGCGTTTGGGACGCGGAGACGCCTTCTCGTCTCCTTCGCGGCCGGCGGCATAAGGACTTACTCTACTGCTCCCGTTTCAAATGGGAAGGGACCTCTTCGGGAATGGTCCAGCTGTAGACCATGTCGTCGCCCGACTTGACGGTCGAGTCCGGTTCCCACTCGCCCATGTCGAAATCGTGGGAGACCACTCGGGTGCCGGGCTCCAGTTCGCGGAACAGCTTGGGGCGAAGTTCCAGGTTGAGGGTGCGGTGGAGGTACAACGTAACGACGGAGGCCTCGCTAATATCCACCTTGAAGAGATCCGCCTCGATAATCGTCACGCGATCGTCGACGCCCGCCTCCCGGGCGTTTGCCCGGGACTTTTCCACCAGGGACGTATTGATCTCAACGCCGACGCCGCGGGCCCCGTACTTTTTGGCCGCTCGGATCGGAATGCGCCCATCGCCGCTGCCGAGATCATAGACCACGTCGTCTTTGGTCACGTTCGCCATCATCAGCATTGTGTCGACGATGCTGTTGGGCGTCCGAATCAGCGGCACGTCCGACTGCAAATTGGGCGTCGATCCGGGAAGGAGAACGGAACTGTCCCCCATGTTCAGTTTTGTGATGGTTGCCTCGCCGGCTTCCTCCGACGGGGGACGCAACTCTTCTTGCGTACATCCGAGGCCGGTGAGGCCGAGCAGAAGAACCAGAACGAATGGAACGGCACGAAGGGAGCGAGAAGGCCGGAGCATGGGAGGGGGGACGTAGCAAAAACGGTTGGCGATACAACGCCAGTCGACGCCGGAACCAACGGCGAATGTTCGCGGGCACTTTGGGACTGGGCAACGGCTGACTGGAACAAAGAACATACAAAGCAGCACCCGAAACATCGACTCTTTTCTAGACGAGTCCACGGCAGTCGCATCGTGGGATCGCTTCTAGCATGAACCGCTTTCAGAACAGTCCGCTTCTTCCCGCCACGAGACGCACGCGTGCGTCCCCCACGCACATTCCGCCGGTAGCGTAGCATCGGCTTTACCAATCCGTGAGCACGCCCGTAGGCGATTTTACGTGCCCGTGTAGCTGGGAGCGAACACGACCTTGGCCGGTCTAGAGTGGAAACGTATTCACGGGTCGGTGGCCCCACGCGGTGCTCATCGAGCGTCCAGACCTCCAGGTTTGGGTGCGCCCGAAGCGTCTCTGCCGTCGCAGGGAGCTTATTTTTCAAAAGCGGCCTGCTTTTCAGCAGAGGCCGCCTCGTGCCGTCGGTGCGGACGTTGAGGAGGCAGGGCCGAGGCGCCGCAGATACTCCCAGCCACGCTGGTTGGGAACGGGGGCTCGACCGGTGACCGACTCGATCCAGCGGGCGACCTTCGGCCCCTCTTCGTTGTAGCGATGCACGGTCTCACAAATCCACGTCTCCGAATACCCCAAGACCGCACGGATTTCACGGGCCGACTGGCCTCCGTCTTTGAGCCAGAGCATGTACCACTGGGCCTGCTCAGTGGGCCGACCCGCCTCGCGGTAGCGCCGATAGAGCTTTTCGGCGGGCAGGTGCGTTTCCATAGCAAGAAAGTAAGACATCGACGTCCCCTCGGAGGAATGTCGATAAGAACACCCCTGAGGCGCTCAACCCTGAACTGGGCTTCCGGATTTGGTATAACATCGGACATCTCGCTGGGTAACTAGGAAATACGGTATCGATTTGTGTACCCGTGCGGAGAGAATTGTTCGGGACAGAAGAACGGGAAGATGAGGCTAAATAAATCGATGTGCTATGCCTGAGAGAACGCCAGTGGAAGGTTTTATTACACTTAAATTGAAGATAAGAAGAAGAGCGAATTTCTACGTTATATTTCCCGGTGTGTCATTGTCTATTGGGTGCATTTCACAAGGGGAGCTCATTTCTCAAGACGGAGCGTCACCTCCTAACTCCGCATCCCCGTCGAGGCCCGGCCTCTTTGGTGGGAGAGGCTGGGTCTCTTTTTTTATCTAAAGTGAAATTTGTAGACTCCGTCAATTAAGAGAGGTACCGAGGAAAATATTATCCGCACAAAACGCGGTTTAGGTTTATTTAAGTAAAAAGGGGCGTCGTTCAGATCCACTTCCAGGTCGGCGTTTGGTCTGCTCAGGTGGTGGAGATCCGCAGCAGGAGGAGGAGTGGTTGCCCACTGGAGGACATCGGAACCGGCGGGGACTCGATTGTCGTGTGCAGGGGGGCTTGTGAGAAGCGTAGAAGGGGGGGGCTCGTGTCCAGTTGCGGAGGAGATGTATTATTTTCGCGTTTTCCAGAGAAGGACGAGGGCCACAACGGCGAATGTGGCGTGCGGAAGCCAGGCGGTAACGGAGGGGGGAAGCGCGCCGGAATACCCGAACGGCTCGGTGAGTTTTTGCAGTGAGAGGTATACGAAGGCCATCAAGAGCCCAACGGCGAACTGAATGGCCTGTCCCCCCCGACGACGGACGGCTGCGAGCGGAACCCCGATGAGGAGGAGAATGAGGTTTGCAAAGGGGTACGCAAATTTGTTGTAGTAGGCGACGAGGGGACGCTCCAAGTTCCCCGCGCCGGCCCGTCGGAGCGCGTCCAGGTAGTTCCGGGCAACGGGAATGGTCATCGCGGCCACGTCGTTTTCGGAGCGGGCCAGGTCGCGCGGATAGATGCGGAGAGTCGTGTCCAGGGACGCAACCGTCGTTTCCTGCATCGTCTGGTTTGCGAACGAGCGACGCACGACGTCCTGCATGCGCCACGTCTCAAGCGAGTCCACCCACTCCATTCGCTCGGCGTCGAGGCGCGTGATCAGACGCGAAGACGACGAGCCGAACTGTTGCAGGGAGACGTCGTGGGCCCGCTTGCGGTCACGATCGTAGTAGCCGACGGAGAGGATGGTGCCCGGTGAGTTTTGTCGGTGAAGCTTACTGACGTTGACGGACCGATCGCCGTGGGGCAGATACTCATTTTCGTACTGCACCACGGTTTCGTTGGTGCGGGGCACGACCCATCCGTTGAAGCCGAACATGAAGAGCGTGATCACGACTCCCACAATGACGTAGGGGCGCATGAGCCGGTACAGCGAGACCCCGGAGGTTTGCAGCGCAATGAGCTGTAGTTCTTGTGCCAGCGTCCCGGTAATGTAGATGCATGACAGAAACAGGGCGAGCGGCGAGGTGAGTCGAACAATTTCCGGAATGTAGCTCGGATAGAACACCGTAAAGACCTCCCAGGCCGTCGCCCCGCCGTCGAGAAAGTCGTCGCTGTACTCGACCCAGTGCAGCACAATGAAAAAGACAATCAGGGAGCCAATGAAGAAGAGGAAGCCCTTGAGGAGGCGCTGGATAACGTGGCGCTCGAAGATTGTCATGAAAAGAACTCGGGGCGAGGGCGGAGTGTGGAATAGATATTCAAGGAGGCATCCTCGAACACGACGCAAAATCGTAAAATCGGCTAGACCTTCTCGTCGTCGATCATTTACTTGCCCGCGAACTGTCCGTTCATCCAACCGGTCCGAGGTTCATGAAACTCCACGAATATCAAGCGAAGGGCATTCTCCGCGACCACGACGTATCCGTTCCCCAGGGCATTGTGGCGGAAACGGTCGATGAGGCGGTCGAGGCGGCTGAACAATTGAAACGGGACGGCGATCCGAGCCTGTTTGTTGTGAAGGCCCAAATTCATGCCGGAGGGCGCGGCAAAGGCGGCGGCGTGAAGCTGGCCGAAAGCATTGACGAGGTGCGCGAGTATGCGGACGACATTCTCGGCATGAATCTCGTCACGCACCAAACCGGCGAAGAGGGGCAGAAGGTGCGCAAGATTCTCGTGACGGCGGGGGTTGACATTGACCAGGAGTATTATCTCGGCGTCACCCTCGATCGCGAGAAGAGCATGAACGTGATCATGGTGTCCACGGAGGGGGGCGTTGATATTGAGACCGTGGCGGAGGAGTCGCCCGACCAAATTCACAAGGTGTGGATTGATCCGTCGATCGGGCTGCAGCCCTTCCACGCACGTCAGCTTGCCTTTGCGATGGACCTGGAGGGCGATGCCTTCAAGCAGGCGGTGCAGTCGATTACCGGCCTGTACGAGGCCTTCGAAGAGACGGATAGTACGCTTGCGGAGATCAACCCGCTCGTGCGAACGCCGTCCGGTGATATCGAGGCGGTGGATGCGAAGATCAATCTCGACGACAATGCGCTGTATCGCCATCCGGATCTTGAAGACATGCGGGATCTCCATGAGGAGGACCCGACCGAGGTCGAGGCCGGCGAGCATGGACTCAGTTACATCAAGCTTGACGGCAATGTCGGCTGCATGGTCAACGGCGCCGGCTTGGCGATGGCAACGATGGACATCATTAAGCTGGCCGGCGGCGAGCCCGCCAATTTCCTCGACGTCGGCGGCTCTGCGGATGCCGAAACGGTGGAGGCCGGGTTTCAGATCATTCTTAAGGACCCGAATGTAGAGGCCATCCTGGTGAACATCTTCGGCGGCATTGTGCGCTGCGACCGCGTCGCGAAGGGCGTCATTCAGGCGGCGAAGAGTGTCGACATTGATGTGCCGCTCATTGTGCGGCTGCAGGGCACCAATGCAGAAGAAGGGAAGCAGCTGCTCGACGACAGCGACGTGACGATCGAGTCGGCGGTGCTGCTGAAGGAGGCGGCCGACAAGGTCACGCAGGCGCTCGGCGTTGAGGCGTAGCATGGCCCGGCGATCAGAAGTTGCTGCCGGAAGCGTTTTGCGCAGCGCCCTTGAACTGGTCGCCGAGCCCCCCGAACCGCCCTTCGCCTCCGCTATTGGGCACCGGGAGCTTGAGGAGGTCGGAGAGGTGTCCGCTGCTCACCTGTAGCTGAAACCCGTACTTCTGAAATCGGCCGAACGGGACCCAGTTGAAGGACATGTCCCAGCAGCCCAGGGCCCGTTCGACGGAGAGCCGAGTGGTCGAGATCTCCTCCTGCATGAAGTCGTAGCCGGTTTGCCCGCCCACGCGCCAGAGCGGCGTGACGTTCACGTCAAAGTTCACGCTCAGGGTGGCAGTCCGATTCGTCACATCTTTCCGGGGCTTCTGAAGTCGGTAGTTGAAGTCGAACCCCAGCGACCACGGAATGCTCAGCGCCGACAGCTCCGTGGTCGATTGGGAGGGGGGTGGACTGGAGGCGCTGTTCGAAGGCTCCGATTGGTCGAGGCGGGGCGCAGAGACCGCGTCATCGCTGGAAAAGTTGGCGCTCACGTTGGCCCGAAAACGCGTAAGGCGAACCGGCGTGAGCGGACTCTCCACCACCATGAGACGGTCGACGCGTCGGAATTCCTGCCGGGATGCTGAGCTCGTTCGACGTAGCGCGTAGGGCGAAAAGTCGGATTGAAGACGGATCTCAAACGGATCAATGCTGGTGCGGGCCCTCACACTGACGGGATCGCCGACCTGTAGGGAGTCTCGCGCGAAGTCGTAGGCCAGGTTGGAGACGTCCAGGTTGAGCAGGGTGATTTTTTCTTCGGACTGTGCGCTCGTCGTGTCGCTCCGTAGGCGCTTCGTCTCAAAGACGTTGCTGAGGTTGAGTCGGAGATTCAATCGGCGGTTGGAGCCCCGCACGCGATTGCCGCCGAGGATGTCGTAGCGTCGGACCTCCCCCGTTGCCGAGTCGGCGACGACGGGCGTTCCGTCCGGAAAGCGAAGCGTTCGGGTGCGGCCCCAGAATGGCCTGTTGAAGTTGGGACGATAATTCATCGACAGGTTTGGGGAGAGGCGGTGACGCAGGCCCTGGAAGGGGCCGAGTCCAAGCGGAAATGTCCCGAAGATCTCCGAGCTTGCGGAGAGCGAGGTTTCAAAATCGTGGCGGGCGTAGAATCCGGGTTCCGTGCGCTCCACAACGTCTGCGACCCCTCCAGTCGAATCGCGTCGGGCCGTTTTTCGGGTGGTACTGAGGCGCCAGTTCGAATTATAGGTGATGTTCGGGGTGAGGCTCAGATTGTACCGATCGACGCGGAAGGTGGCATCCAGCGGGACGTTGTGGGTGGCCTGTACGTTGTAAGGGTTGTCGTTGCCGGTCGCCAGTTCGTATTTGTTCGGGTCGACGAGGGCCTCGTACCAGTCAATGTCGGCACGCTCAACGGAATCGGCCAGTGCAGAGTCGGCCGGGGTCTGGTTTTGGCGGAGGGTCTGTGGATCGCGTGGGTCGAACCGGTAGTCGTTTTGGACACTGAGGTTATACCGGGTGGTGATTTTTTCAAACCACCGCTTGTCACCTACGCCCTGGTCCAGCTCAAGGGGGTTGAAGTTATTCTGCGTGAAGTTCAGGTTCGGGAGGGTCAAATCCACCTCTCCGGATTGAAATTCCTGGGTCTGTTCGGCGCTGAGGGTGAGACTGCGCCCCCCTCCGGGCCAGCGCTTTTCATATCGGACGCTCGAAGAGGCCTCTTGCCGGACGGCGTCGTCGAAGCTGTCGCTGTCCCGGCGGGAAAAATCGCTGGACGTGGAAAGGTCGACGTTTCCGTTGAGCCGGGCTGTGGGGGAAAAGTCCTGGTTGTGCGTCCAGCGGAGTCGCCCTTCGTGTTGGTTCTGGAAATTGGGATCTTCTTCCTCGCCGATCCGCTCGCGGCGGTATGTAAGACGCAGGTCGCCGTTGTAGCCGTACCGTTTGTTGTATCGAAAGCGGGGGCGCACCTCAAAGCTGCCCTGCGACCAGACGCTTGCCTGGAGGGTGAGGTCCGTGTACGCGTTGAGGGCAAAGTACCAGCCCCAATCCTTCAGGAAGAAGCCGCGGCGATCTTCGCCGTATTCGGGGGCGAGCGGACCGCTCCGGCGGCCCTCCACATTCGGAAGAAACCCGAACGGAAGCCACAGGGGCGTGGGCACGTTGAAGAGATAGAGCTGGATGGGACCGGTGTACACCCATCGATTGTCCAGCTTCATCTCGTCGGAGCGTAGCGAGTAGGAGGGCGTTTGGCCGGCCGGACAGTTGCAGGTCGTATACGTGCCGTTTTGGACGAACAGGGTACTGTCCTCAAACATCTTCACGGCACTGCCCTCCACGTAGCCGTCCTGCCGCTGAGTACGGGCAGCGACCACGCGCCCGCGCCGATTGTTTAAATTGTAGGAGAGCACGTCGCCGGTGAACGACTGCGTGCCGTCCGAGCCGTCCCCCGCACTGCCCCGTCCCATCCCCCCACTTCGTTCAAAGAGCGCGCGGTTCCCCTGTACGGTGTCCGCTGGGGCGCCCTCGGCCCGGAGCGTGCTGCTCTGGAAGTCCATGTCGATGGTGCGCGCCTTCAAGGACGCGTCTCGGTAGGACATATGGGCCTCCCCGTGTAGGGTCCCGTGGTCGTCACCGGAGGGAGAGGTGCGGATCACCATGGAGTCCCGTGCCGAGAAGGTCACGGCATCCTCGGCCGCATCGCCGTTCGTTTCGCCGGAGGCAGAAGACGCTCCCGATGTCGTATCCGACGTCGGGTTCGAGGCCGAGGGGGCGCGCTGCGCGTCTGCACTGTCCGCCGAAGGCCGGTCCCGGGCAGTAGGGGGGACGGTCGTGTCTACCGCAGCCGTGTCTGTTGCGGTCGTATCTGGACGGTCCTGTGCCCGCCCGTCGTGCACCGTGACGACGAGAAGCAACAGACCACCAAGCGTGATAAGCAGCTCACGCGGAGACATGAAGAAGGCAGATGCGAGCGAAAAACCGTGACGTCAGGTGGATTCGGCGGCGTCCGGACTGCCAGTGTGTCGCTCTTGCTCCCGATGCCCCTTGACTGGGCGCAGGGCGGAGCGGGACGCACGGGGACCTACAGACACACGCATACAACTGAGCGGAGTCGCCTCGGACGGGGCGGACCGCCGTACAGAGCGTGCAGCCATTCGGTCCCAAAGACGCACAGAAGTGAAGACGGAAGCCTCATACCTGCGCCGTTCGGCCCTCAAACGCGAGTCGAGCAGCGCCGAGAAGACTTGCCTCATTGCCGAGCTCCTCCTGTACGATGCTCAAGTCCGACCGCAGACCCGGGACGACGAATTTCGGCAGCACATCCCGGGCCGGCTCCAGAATATGGTCGCCTGCTTGAGAGACGCCGCCCCCGACGACGACGGTGCGAATGTCGAGCAGATTCACGGCGGCCCCCAGCATGCAGCCGAGTTTGTGGCCCGCCCAGGCGAGTATGTCCTGCGCGAACTCGTCCCCGTCTTCGGCGGCTTCGTACAGAAGGCGCGGCGTGAGGTCGTCGGGATCATCGATCAGATCGTGCACCCGGCTGTCGGGGGCGTTGACGAGTCGGTCCGCAGCGTGGGCGGAGAGGAACGACTGGCCCAGGTAGCCTTCCACGGCACCGGCCACGCCGGAGTTTGCGAACGGGCCCTCGTAGTCAATTGTCATGTGGCCGAGTTCGGCCGCTCCGCCCGTACTCCCCCGAAAGATTTGGTTTTGATAGATGATGGCCCCGCCGACCCCCGTGCCCAGGGTGACCATGATGAACGAGTCGTAATCGCGACCGGCGCCGTAAAAGGCCGAGCCGAGCCCGGCCACGTTGGCGTCGTTCTCCACGATGACCGGGAGGTCGTCGCGGGCCAGCGTAGACTGAAGACGGGCACTGAGGTTGATTTCATCCCATCCCGGCAGGTTGGGCGACTGGGAGACGGTCGTGCGCTCCCAATTGATGGCGCCCGGCGAGCCGATGCCCACCCCGACCACCGCAGCCGGAGCGGCCTCGACCAACTCGGCAGCCAGTCGGCCAAGCTGGTCGATGACGTATTCCGGTCCTCGGTCGGCATTGGTGGGCCGGGTACTCGTGTCCACAAGCCCGTCCTCCCGATGTACGAGGCCGGCCTTTAAGTTCGTTCCCCCCAGGTCGATGCCGACGGCGTACGAACTCATGACGTGGATAGGACCCTTGGAAAAAACATGCACAGTGCAGTGCGGAGTACATTCGACAGGCCCATTCGGTCCGTCCCTCCGTCGAGGCTACTCGTCGGACTCCTTGAGACGATAGATGGTCTCGTCAGGGCGTTTCATGCCGTATTCCTCCCGGGCAATGCGTTCAATAAGAGAGTCGGACAACGGGCGGTCCAGCTTCTCGCGAAGCTCGCGGATGTCTTCGCGTAGACGTTCGTTTTCCGATTTGAGCCGGTCGTGCTCCTGATGCCAGCGGTAGCGCTGGAGCAGGCTGTGGCTGTCGAAGAAGCCCACCCAGATCAGAACCGCAAGGAGCACGCCCCCAATGAGCCACCAACGCAGGCGGTCCGTGGAGTCGGGCATAGAAGCAGCGTCATCTCGTCAGCGGAAAGGCGTCGAGACCGGGGAAGGTCGCGGAGGCGCCCAGCTGTTCTTCAATGCGGAGCAACTGATTGTATTTCGCGACCCGGTCGCTTCGGCTGGCCGAGCCGGTCTTGATCTGGCCGGTGCTGAGGGCGACGGCGAGGTCGGCGATGGTCGTGTCTTCCGTTTCCCCGGACCGGTGACTGAGCACCGCCGTGAAGCCGTTCTTGTGGGCCATCTCGACGGCATCCATCGTTTCCGTGAGGGTGCCAATCTGGTTGGGCTTCACCAGAATCGAGTTGCCGCAGCCCTCTTCGATGCCGCGACTCAGCCGCTCGGTGTTGGTCACGAACAGGTCGTCGCCCACGAGCTGGACCTCCTCGCCCACAGCGTCGGTCAGCATCTGCCAGCCCGTCCAGTCGTCTTCGTCCATCGCGTCCTCAATGGAAATAATGGGGTATTCGGTGACCCACTCTTCCCAGTAGGCCACCATCTCCTCAGAGGAGCGCGGTTCATCGGGCGCGCTCTTCCAGAAGACGTATTCGCCGTCCTCGTACATCTCGGCCGTCGCCGGGTCGAGGGCCACAAAGACATCCTCGCCGGCGGTTAGTCCGGCCTTCTCGATGGCCTCCACGACCAGCTCAATGGCCTCCTCGTTAGAGCCGAGGTCCGGGGCAAAGCCGCCCTCGTCCCCGACGGCGGTGCTGTAGTCGCGATCGCTGAGCACGTCGCT
>CAYOWD010000052.1:0-17825 GCA_964407535.1 uncultured Salinivenus sp.
GGCACTCGGGAAACTCCAGTCCTGATTAACCGGATCCCAGGTCTGTACCATCGAATCAGTAAAATCCGGAGTAGGATTGTCCGAACTAAAGTCGATGGCCTGCGAGCCATCGGGCTTCACGATGTCGCCGAACGTCGCACTCGATGCGTCCGTCGGCGCCGAGAAGTGGTAGTATCCGGCATCATTCTCGGTCCCAGCATCTCCGCGAACGGTAATGTACCGGGTATCCAGGGGGCTGTCGTCGTGGTCGGTGGTCCCGATGGTAAAGTAGCCGTCGTCCGAGTCGCTCAACGACACGTCGGTAAACGTGAGCTTGTCGCTCGAGAGAGACGCTCCCCCCGTGACTTTGGTCCAGTCGCCGGACGTGCCGGTGCGGCGAAGCAGCACGTAATTGGCCGGATCGCCGGCCGGGCCCACAATGTCGGAGTCGGAAAAGCTAAGGGTGATGTCGACCGTCAGTGCTCCGGTGATGTCGATATACCGATCTTCATTGATGCGCGCCGTGACGCCAATGTCACCGGTCGTCGAGGTGTCGGTGATGTTGATTCGTTCCGTCACGCCCGTCTCCCGACCGGCAAACGCAAAGTCTCCGTTGTCAATTCCCCCGGCCACCGAGAGGGTAAAGCCGCCGCCCTGCGCACTGAAATGCTTCGTGCCGTCGCTGGCCTGGCCCACACCGATCACGTCTCGATCTCGATCATCCGCAGTTCCATCGGTGCCATCCGCCCCGAGATCGCCAGCATAGAGATCGGTGGAAAGAGAACCAATGCTGTATTTGGCCGCCAGATAATTCCCGATAATCAACCGCTGCGCCTTATTCAGTGTCAGGTCGTAGGCAATGAACTCTGCTACGTCCCCACCGAAGGTATTCTCCCCGGAGGTCAAGTCAGGATCTTGCTGATCCCCGGCATTTTGCGGCTCCCCGCCGAGAATGGCGTACGTTCCATTGCTGTTCGTCCCTGCAGACACTGTGTTGGCCCCTCCCCCGTTCTCCCGAATGTTCACGTTGGACCCATCAAACACCGAGGACAATATGGCGGTCCCTCCTGCATTCCCGTTTCCGATCGCCGTATTTCCGTTCGTAACTCGATTCTGCGAGGCCGCTCCCGTAGAGCCACCATCATATCCCAGGGTGCGAAGGCTCTCGAAACTATCGTTGTCGACGCCGAAAACCGCCCCGGCTCCTCCTGCATTGGCAACCGAAAGCAGCGTATTGCTCGAACTGGGCAGGGACTCAACGTTTGACCGAAGGAAATCGTCGGTTCCGTCGAACGTCACCACAGAGATCCCATTGATGGACGTGCTTCCGTACGCCGGCCGCTCCCCGGAATTCGTCTGGGTGGCATCATTGCCGTTGCCGGACTGATCCGCCCAGGTCGAGACGTTGCCGCTGCCGTCCGTCGTCACGCCTTCGTCCGGCCGAAGCCAAAGGCTGATCTGATTGTCATTGCCAACCCCACCCGGTCCCACCTTCCCGGGCGCCGAATTATCCAGGATCGAAATGGTGGTCGCATCGGGCGTCCCAAGAGTGGGTTCGGTATCGCTGTCGTCAACGATCGACAGATCAATGGTCTCGGTCGTCTCTATCACTCCGTCCCCATCCAGAGTCACCGAGAAGGACTCCTGCGTATTGCCCGACGGAATGGTGACCGTCTTCGGCGAGGAGAAGGTGTAGTCATCGCCCGCGGTGGCGTCACCCGTTCCGTCATCCTGAACCTTCACGTCGAGATCCTGCCCCGCCGACGCGCTCAGGGACAGTGTCACGTCCACGTCTGCCCCTTCCTCTCCACTGTACGTGTCGGAGGTAAAGCTGACCGACGGAACCCCCTCGTCGTCGTTGATCGTGAGGGTTTGCGACAAATTCCCTCCCTTTGCGAGCGTTGCATTCTTCGCTCCAAAGAACTCGATGGTCAGGTCCTCATCGGCCTCGCTGAGGTTGTCGTCGAGAATGGTGATGTCGAAGGACCCGCTACCCGACGATAGACTCACCTCTCCTTTCGTCGTATCCGAATTCGCCGTAATCTCATAGTCCTCCCCCGCCGTTGCATCGCCGGTAATGTTAAAGAACGCCGTCCCGGACCCTGAACCGCTCTCCGTCTCAACATCGAAGGTGACGGTCGTATTCCCCTCCGTTACCGAGGTTGGATTGCTAGAAGCAAACTCAATGTTGGGAGAAATGTCCTCATCGAGAATGCCGTACTCAAACCGCGTCGTATCTCCCAGCGCGATTTCATCCGGCAGGTTATTCGGTGTGACCTTTAGAAGCTCGGTATCCTCCGGGTCGTTATCGTCAAGCACCGTGAAGACCTTGCGGGTGTCCTGCGGCGGATCCAGCGCTGTAAACGACCAGGTTTTGGTGCCGTCTGACACACTCTCTCCCTCCGTAAAGTCATCATCCTTTGTCGCCGCTGGAAGATTCGGATCACTCGCCGGATCCACGGGAGCATCCACTTCCAGTAGACGATTCGTCTCAAAGTTAAGGCGTGCAGTGAGTGAGATCGTCCCCGCATCATTTTCGAACCCACTCCCCAACTCTCTCGCGAAGTTAATTTTGCGCTTGACGCGGGCCACGGTGACGTAATCCCCGTCTTTGAGCGTGACGCTCTGCGCCGTGGGATCGTCGACCGTATACACTCCATCCCCGTTCGTATCGCTCAAATCGTATCCCTCCGCGTTTCCATCCGAAAAGTCGCCGTCGGAGTCCACGAACAGGAAGTAATCGTTGTACGACGTCGTATTCTTGATACTGTCCGCACTCGACAGCACACTTTCGTCAAAGCCCAGGTTGACATTGCCGTTCGCATCAAAATTTACGTCCGAGTCCACCCGCCACTCTCGCGCCAGCTTTTGCACATCATCCCGCCCATTGGGCGTTTCAACCGCTGTGAACGACAGGTTTGCCTCATCGTGTCCGTAGAACAGATAATCACCGCTTGTAAACAGAGAAGTCGGGATGTCGATGAAGAGCCCGCTGGACTGTGCCGTCCCCTTCGCTCCGTCGGGCGCCTTCCCGATGCTTCCGTTTGCCCGTCCAATCCCTGCCACGTCCCCAGGGTGCGCATCGTCATGCCGGTATTTGTCGGCAACGGCGCCAGTGAGCGAAAGATCGTACTTAGTCGACAGGTAATTGTAGACGATTTGCAGCTCGGCGGCGTTGAGCTTCCGGTCGAAGGCAATCACTTCCGCCACGTCCCCGATCACGCGTTCCCCAATCCGAGGCGTCCCGGTGAACGTCGTGGCGGCCCCGTCATCAAGCACCTCTCCGTCTGCGAGTAGGTCCTGTGTACTGCCTCCTGTTTCAACGGTGGAGGAGTAGATGCTGAACGGCGTCGTGTTGTGGCTCGTCGACACGGCTTTATCCCCGGAGTCGAGTTTATCGCCTCCTGTTCCCTTGGGCGTGCCACTAATAGCCGCAAGGGTAACATCTGTGTTGGACGTTTGGTTATCCAGGTTGTAAAGCAATCCACGACCGGTATACTGGCCTCCGCTGGAGGGGATGTCCCCAAACCCAAGTATCGCCTGGTTGAGATTATCGAAGCTGGAATTGGCCGACACGACGATGATTGTGTTCTCCCCGTCCGGAATCCCGTCGAGGCTGCTGTTGGTGTTGAACTCGAACTGATCCACCCCGCCGCCGTCGTCGGTTCCGTCAAAGCGAATCACAGGCTTCCCATTTACCAGATCGCTACTCTCGTTTTGGAACGTCGGATTGCCCAGGATGTCAGACGGATCCGCAAATCCAGACGACTGATTCGTCCAGCCGGTAACGGCATTCCCGTCCGTCGTCGGGCTTACCCCTTCCTCCGACTCCATCCAGATCTTGAGGTTCGTGGACGTACCACTCGACTCTTCGACGCCCCCCGGACCGCTCTGCGCCTGCGCCGGCAACATCGTTCCGCCCGCAAGAAACACAATGATGGCGAGGACGCCCGAATAACGAAGAAACTGATTCATAACACCGTAGAGTTGGATGTGAAAGGAGCTCGCAGCCCACGAGCGGTCACCGGACGAAATGAACAAATGACCACTTGGTGGGCGCGGTAGTCTATGTGCAGCAATCGCCGTTCCAGAATCCGTGGACGCACGAAACGTAAGCGCTTCTTCAGCCTGCGTCCGTCAACGCCGCAAAAGCAGTGCGAAAAAGGACATGCTATGCCCGGCGGACGAGAAGCTGCGCAATTCCGCCACGAGAAAAAACCATCTTGATGTGTGCACTTTTGGAAAAGCGCTGATACTCTTTTGGATCGCACAACAGCTATTCTTCTGTACGACCCTCCACCCAGTATGTTACGTACCACTTATAACCTTATGCGTAGCAGACCGCAAGACAAGTGATTGGGTACGTATATCCGCGCATCACAGTCTTTTCAATTTTTTTGCACAAAACGTGCACTCTTTCTTCATGATTCAGGTCCAAAAAACAATCGATCTGGGTCGTTTCTACATGTAAATATGGTAAAGCGTGCGCTTTCTCAAATTTTCCCCGGACTTCTTAGGATTCTCGTCTTTTCTCGCTGCTATCAGGCGCACGTGAGAGCATGAGGAGGTATGTCTCAGTTCAACACAACGCCCCTCCGAAAGTAGAGTCACGGCTTCGTGTCGCAACACGCTTTCTAACATGGGACGGGTACACACGGTTCCTCCAGCTCAGACGTTGCTGTCACCGTGGTCTTTACACGAATGGTTCTCGCCTCGTTACCTTTGCTGGTACTCTGGTACACTGTTGCAAACAGATCGTACTCATTTCCAAGTCCAGATTCGTCTGTCATGCGACTGTCTGAGCTCGACTCTGCGGCCACATCGTCTCCCTTCCCCGGAACGACGACGCCAAGACCGGGAAGGACAAGAAATCCAGTGCGCTGCATGATGGACATACTTGAGGGAATACAGTGTACGGAAGCACCGCAATACGTTCATTCTTCTCCGCCTACCTCCCCGAATCCTTTCGTTGGATTCGGCATAATACCAGATCCGCTTATACTGATCCGTGCACAGGTAGGTAAACTTTCTCGTTCGTTTGTGGAGATCTAAGATCTCCTAGACCGTGGTATGCTAATAGTCGGAATCATCTTTAGGAACCCATTCACGTATCAGTAAAGTTCGGGGTTGCAGGGGGGGCGGTATGGACCAAGGCATATGGGCCAGACGCGCTAGCGCGTCAACGCACTTGTGCGCCACTCTCATTCCTACTGTACACCCTCCCACACTCCCATCCGACGCACGAGTGTGTCCGGCAAACGAGTTCGGCGGCGTACTAGTACGGCTGTGGAGTTGGGATAAGGGGTCTGAGGGTTGGCGGTGCCTCCCGGGCTGACCGTCACGGCTCAGGTACGTTCGCACAGATCGGAAACAAAAGGAGACGCTCCTTCTCCCCTTCTGCCCCCAAACCCGATCTGATCCATATACCTCCGCGTGCAGACTGTCTCTCGTTCATTCCGGATCGGCATGGCCACACTCTCCGAACTACACGCGTATCTTGACGACCTCGTCACGCGCTACGAGCAGCCGTCGTTTATCGACGACGATCCCATCTCCATCCCCCACGCATTCGACGATCCACGGGATCAGGAAGTGATCGGGCTTTATGCCGCCCTGTTGGCCTGGGGCCGCCGAGACGTGATGTTGCGCAAGCTGGAGGCGCTTTGCGAACGGATGGGGCACGCCCCCAATCAGTTCGTGCGATCGTTCGATCCAACTCGCGACGCCGACGCCCTTGACGGCTTCGTACACCGGACCTTTCAACCCGTCGACGCCCTCTGGCTCACGAAGAACCTGAGGGCGGCGCTCGATGCGTACGGAAGTGTGGAAGGACTCTTCGCCGCGCATCGTCCCGCGAACCCGGACGGGTCGCCCGTGGCCGCCATGATCCAGGGCGTAAGCACGACGCTCCTCACCATTCACGACGACACGCCGCAGCGTCTTCGGAAGCACTTGGCCCGCCCGGAGGCCGGAAGTGCCTGCAAACGCCTCAATATGTACCTCCGCTGGATGGTCCGAACAGGCCCGGTCGACTTTGGGATCTGGGAGTGCCTGGACCCGGCGGAGTTGATGATGCCCGTAGACGTGCACGTGGGGCGGCAGGCGCGGGCGCTCGGGCTTCTGGAGCGGAAAACCAACGACTGGAAAGCCGTGCGCCGCCTTACCGCCGTTTGCCGCCATTTTTCGCCCGACGACCCCGCCCGCTACGACTTCGCATTCTTCGGCGTGGGTGCTCAGGACGGGTCGCTCGACACCCGATTCACTGGCGATAACTCCGTAGAGGGAAGTTCTTTACCCACGCCCCGGTAACTGCCCTGATGGTACAGCACAGCCCCCCGACTCGGGAGGTCGTCGATGCGGAAGACGCGCCCCACGTAGAGCGTGTGGTCCCCGGCGGGAGCCGAGCTATGGGGCACGCAGTGAAATCGGGCCGCCACCCCTTCGAGGTGGGGCGTGCCGTGCTCGTCTCGGGTCAAGGGAACAGCCTCGAACTGCTCTTCCCCGGTCAGTCCCGGGGTCGCAAATCGCTTCGCAAGGTGTACCTGCTCTTCCGATAGCACCTGGACGGCGTACCGGGAGCACGCTTCGATGACGTCATGCATGCGCGACTCCCGACCGACGTTGAAACTTACCAGAGGCGGATCGAGCGCCACGCTCGTGAACGACCCAATCGTGATGCCTCGCCCCTCATCATTTCCCTGGGCCGTCACCACCACGACGGGAGAGGGAACCCGGCGCATCGCCGTACGAAATGCGCTTGCCTCTACCGATTCGGACATGGAAGACAACTGCCTATTGGAACACAGAAGATGATCAACGTCCCTCGCCGTATGGGGAGGGGCATGGACCTCCGCAGGGCCGCCCTCAACTCGTGCCCCCGCACGGGGGCACGAAACGGCCTGCACACAGCACAATGGGGACGACCATAGCGGCCGTCCCCTATAGAGGATCGTTCGTACGACGGAAGGCCCCTACCGTTCAGGAGGCGACGGGGTCGTTACGAAAAGGCATCCGACATTCGACTGAAGAAGGACTTGCTGGTGTCGGAGTCCTGCGGATGCGGATGAAACGTGTCGTGCTCCTGCAGCTCCTTGAGAATCTTCTCCTCTTCGTCGGTCAGGTCCTGCGGCGTCCACACATGAATCCGAATGAGCTGATCGCCCTTGGCGCTGGTCTCCAGATCCGGAATGCCCCGGTTGCGCATCCGAAGAATCTTCCCCGCCTGCACCCCTGCCTCCACCTCCAGGCGGGCGTGTCCTTCAAGCGTCGGCACATCCACTTCCGTGCCGAGCGCAGCCTCCGGGAAGGAGAGGTAGACGTCGTAGTAAACATCGAGGCCGTCCCGCACGAAGTGCTCGTGGTCTTCCTCCTGGATCTCGATGCGCAGGTCTCCTGGAACGCCCCCGCGAATGCCGGCATTGCCGGCGTCGGAGATTGTGAGGTAGTTCCCGTCCATGACCCCGGCCGGCACGTTCACCGTCACCGTCTCCTCCCCCTCAATGCGGCCTTCGCCTTCACAATCGTTGCAGGGGTTCTCGATGATGCGCCCCTCTCCGTTGCAGCGAGGACAGGCCTGCACGTTAACGAACTGCCCAAAGACCGATCGCGACACCTGTCGGACCTCTCCGGTGCCATCACACTTGGGGCACATCACGTAGTTTTCCCCCTCCATGCCCCCCTCGGCCCCGGTGCCGTCACAAGTCTCGCAGGCCATAAACTTGCGGACCTTAATGTTTTTCTCCGTACCCTCCGCAATCTCCTCGAGCGTCAACGGCAGCGTGACGCGGAGGTCACTCCCCGGACGGCCTCGCTGTCGGCGCGCACGCTGCTGCTGCCCCCCGCCAAAGATGTCATCGAAGGCACTGAAGATGTCCTCGACGTCCTGAAAGCCCTGTCCCCGGCGTCCGCGGCCCCCACCGTCCTGGCCGAGTCCGGCCTCTCCGTATCGATCGTACTTCTGGCGCATCTCCGGATCGGAGAGCACGTCGTAGGCCTCCGACGCCTGCTTAAACTTCTTCTCCGCTTTCGGATCGTCCGGATTCCGGTCTGGATGATACTCCATTGCCTTCTTCCGGTACGCCTTCTTGATCTCATCCTGGGACGCATCCGAATCCACCCCTAGCACCTCATAGTAGTCGCTCGGCATGTATCAGGTCTCTTCAATTCAGAAAAAGCACGTCTCAAACCCGTAACGGACAAGGCACGCGTCCAGCGCGCATTACGCCTCTCCCTCGCCGGCCTCTTCCGCCTCCTCGTCAGACGGCTCGGTCGCGACAACCACACGACTGTGTCGGATGACGCGATCGCCCATCCGATATCCTTTCCGAATTTCCTGGAGCACCGTTCCGGGCTCGACCTCATCCGAGGGCTGTCGCATCATCGCCTCGTGCAGCTCCTCGTCGAAGGGCTCTCCTTCAGCTTCTATGGGCTCCACGCCCAGGGTTCCCAGCGTGTCCCGGAATTTACGGAATACCATCTCGACGCCGCCCTTGAGCGATTCGTAGGCCGACTCAGCGTCCTGGGTGTCCTCCAGCTCTTCCGCCGCGTCGAGCGAACGCTCAAAGTCATCCAGCACCTCCAGGATGGGCTCGACAACCTCCAGCATGCCGGACTCATGGCGCCGCTTCTTTTCTCGATCCATCCGCCGCCGATAGTTTTCAAACTCGGCCGCCTTGCGGAGAACGCGATCATTGAGCTCATCGCGCTCTTCCTTCAGGGCATCGACCCGCTCCGTCAACGCCGCAATCTTCTCATCGGGATCGTCGGCCTCATCGACGCCGTCGATCTCTTCCGGGGCAGTCTCAGTAGACGACTCTGCCGCCTCCTCGGCGTCGGGCGAAGACTCGGATGATGTTCGACCGTTGGTCTGGTCTGTACTCACGATTGGTATAGGGTGACTTCAACAGTGACGATTCAAACGAAAACGCTTGCGCCGGCCCCTCACAACCGAGACCAGGAAGCGTCGAATCAGACAAACAATTACGACGAGGCGTCGGGCGAATCCGGCGCATCGGCTTCCGACCGATTGATGACGTCGGCCGCATTCTTGACAAGCGCCACAACTCGCGGATAATCCATACGGGTCGGTCCAATTACACCAAGCGTTCCCACCGTTTCGCCAAGGCGATACGGCGACGTCACAATCGAGTAGGAGTCCATTTCCTCCTCATCGGTCTCGCTTCCAATACGAATGACGGCCTGCCCCACCGCCTCGGGATCTGATTCGAACAAATCTTCGAGAACCTGGACGACCCGATCCTCATCTTCGATGATCTCGATGAGCCGTCGAACGTCATCCGGCTCCTGGAATTCAGGCTGTGCGAGAATGTTCTCTGTGCCGCCAAATTCAAGGCGTCCTTCCTCCGGCTCGCTAAAGAGGACCGACGACTCTTCAACGACGAGTTCAATGAGCCCGGTCCGGTCCTCTAGGTCCTTGACACGCTCTTCGTGCGTCTCCCGAATCTCCTGCAGGGTAAGTCCTGCGAGTCGCTCATTCAGAATGGACACCACGCGATCAATCTCAGACCGCTTCAGATCGGACTCAAACCCGAGCACGAGCGTTTTGACAACTCCGCCCTTCACACTGAGGACGAACATCAGACGCGACCCGGAGAGGGGGACGATGTCGAGCCGATCAAGCACACCCGTCGACAGACTCGGGCTGAGAGCAATGCCCAACAGGTTGGAGAGTCGGCTCAGCAGTCGCGTGCTTTCTCGAAGAAGCTCGTCGGTGTCACTCACGAGCCGGGCAAGCCGCATCTTGAGCATCTCCTGCTCCACCTCCGTCAGCTCGGGGGTGTTCATCAGCTCGTCCACAAACGTGCGGTACCCGAGGCGGGTGGGCACGCGCCCGGCCGACGTGTAGGGATGGCCGAGGTAGCCCATATCCTCCAAATCCGCCATTGTATTGCGGATGGAGGCCGCACTCAGGTCGAGCGAACTCTCTTTCGCCAGCGAGCGCGACCCCACGGGCCCCGCCGCGTCGACAAACTTCTCCACGACGAGCCGCAGAATGGTTCGCTCCCGTTCGCTGAGCGCAGGTCGTTCCTCGTTTTGACCGTCTGCAGGTTCAGTGCTCGTACTCACGTCGTGACTCACCAAGCTTGTCCAAAGCAACGTCCGCAGCAAATCTCCCTCCCGTCCTTATCGATACGTGAATAAGGTTTCAAGCCCGCTTGCTCATCGCTAGCAGGCTGTTGCGCATAGATTCGTTTCGTTAATCCGAAAAGCCCCAATGTGCAACAGGTTGCTAGGCACGGTTGCCACCATACCGGCTACTGTACATACGTTCTCACGAATCGATTGCACCGCTCCGCAGCGGGACGGCGACGGTGCCGTGCACCGCGGCCTTGTCCGCAACGAACCGCCCGGCGGCGTCGCAAAGGATTGAGCCTGGGCCGAGGTAGCAAGGTCTCGCAACGCTTTACCTGTACATGACATCCGAATTCAAGTTTCCTCGTTCCCTGGCCCCTAAGCAGCGTCTTGCCTCTCGCTCCCGACTCGACCGTATGGTGCCCCCCTTGCGCGGCGCTCTCATACCGGCCTCCGTCTCGGTCGAATTCGGGGACGAGAACAAACGAGCCGGCCTCGTCCCGTTCGGGCTTGGACGTGCGATTGCCCTCTGGCCTCCGGCTGATCATGCCCCGTCGTGGACATGCCGAGCGGAAGCAGCCTCATACGCGCAAAGACCGATTCCGTCCCGACACGCAGCTGAAATGGTGGAGTAGATGCAACGAGTCGACTGGTTTCCCACTCCCCGAAACGGTACGCGCCCCCACGTATAAGGAAGACGTACGGCTGTGCGTCCCTGGGCATGGGACGGATCCGTGCCCCGGTGTTTTCCCCTTGGATGGAATTCTCGTACGACGCAACGGGGGAAACGCCTTTACCAACCCATACCCGTATCAGTCGTACGCCCTACGCCGGTTCAGTTGCTGGGACCGGTTCTCTTGTCCGTCTCGTTCGTCTTTCCGTTTATGCGCTTTCTTTCCACCCTCACGGCCAGTGTGCTCGGCACGCTCCTCGCACTCGGTCTGGTCGTGTTCTTTCTGTTCTTCTTTATCTTTGCGCTCACCCTGTCGAGCGGCCAGTCCACCCCCACCATACAGCCCGGCTCGGTGCTCACGGTTCCCATCGAGGGAAGCATCCCCGAACGGAGGGCCAACGACCCGTTCCAGCAGGCCTTCGGCGACGGGCCGACTTACGACCTGCACAGCCTCCAGACCGCTCTTCGGAATGCCGGCCGCGACGACCGGATTGACGCCGTGTGGCTCCGCATGAAGGGCACCTCTGCCTCCTGGGGGACGCTCGAAGAGGTGCGCGCCGCCGTGACCCGCCTCCGCACCAACGGGACGCCGGTCATCGCCTCAAGCGAGGAGTTCGGCATGGGCGAAAAGGACTACTACGTCGCCAGTGCGGCCGACAGTGTCTTCGCCGGCCCACAAACCTCGTTCGAATACAACGGGTTTGCCTCCACCTCTACGTTCTTTAAGAAGGCCTTCGACAAGCTCGGCGTGGAGCCGGAACTCGTCCGGGCCGGGAAATACAAGAGCGCGGGGGAGCCCTTTACGCGGTCTGACCTATCGGAGCCGAATCGAAAACAGTTGAGCGCCCTGCTGTCGACCGTTAATACCCAGTTCGTCTCGGCCATTGCCGAGGCGCGCAATCATTCATCGGAGGCACTTGACCGTCTGTCGAGGGAAGCCCCCATCCTGCAAGCCGAAACGGCCCAACAGGAGGGGCTGATCGACGGACTGAAGTACGAAGATGAGGTGCGCACCCTGCTTCGCACGCGCCTCGACCGTGCCGAGGGGACCGACGTTCCTACTGTGCCGGTCGGCCGGTACAAGCGCATTTCAGCATCGGACGTCGGCGTATCTCCTACCGGCACGGGTGACATCGCCATCGTCTACGGGGAAGGACAAATTGTGCCCGGCGATCCCAACCAGAATCCGTTCGGGCAGAATGCGCCCGTCATGGGCTCGACGCCCCTCGTCGAGGCCCTCAACACCGCCCGTACGTCCGCCTCGACAAAGGCAGTCGTCCTCCGCATCAACTCGCCGGGCGGGAGCGCCGCGGCCTCCGAGGCCATCTGGCGCGCCGTTGAGCGCACGGCGCAGGAGAAGCCGCTCTACGTGTCGATGGGCGGAGTGGCGGCCTCCGGCGGCTACTACGTCGCCGCCCCCGCCGACACGATTGTGGCCAATGCAACCACCACGACGGGCTCCATCGGCGTCTTCGGGCTCCTCTGGAACGCCGAAACGCTCTTCGAAGACAAGCTCGGCGTCACCTTCGACGCGGTGAGCACAAGTCCCTACGCGGACCTCTATGCGCCCAACAAGCCGCTTTCGGAGTCGGAGCGTCGGCTGCTCGGCAACTCGGTCGATACCATCTACCAGACCTTCCTCCAGCGCGTCGCCGATGGGCGCAGCATGGACACCTCAGCGGTACACGACGTGGCCCAGGGGCGCGTGTGGTCGGGGCGCGATGCAAAGGAGGTGGGCCTCGTCGATACGATCGGCGGGCTGCGCGATGCCATCCAGATGGCCGGAACGGCCGCCGGGATGGGCGACGGTCCGTATAAGACCCGCGTTCTGCCGCGGCCGAAGACTGTTTTCGAACGTCTCAATGAACGGTTTGCCACACAGGCCACACAGATCTGGAAAACGATGGCGGCCACGCCGCTCGAACGCAAACTCTGGCAACACCGGCGCGTCCTGAAGCGGATTACCGGCACCAGCGGATCCGTCCAGGCCCGTCTACCCCACGTGCCGGACATTCAATAGGAGTGACGGCCCCGGCAGAAACTGCATACGGGACGCCCACAGACATCCGGCAGACTCCGGCGTGTGTACCGAGAAAGAGCGCCGTTGGCGTCCAACGGCGCTCTCGGGCATCCAACCAGAGGTAGAGACGGCTCGCATCACGCCGTGCCGGTCTCCGATCCCGCTGCTGACACCGTCGCGGGGACCAGGACCTCGCCGTCCATGGAGTCCGGCACCTCCTCGTCGAGCAACGCGAGGATGGTCGGCGCCACGTCGCCGAGCTTGCCGTCCTCCACTGGCCCGTCGAATCCATCTTTGAGAATGATGTGCGGCACGAGCGCCGTGGTGTGAGCCGTGTGCGGCGATCCATCCGGGTTGCGCAGCTTGTCGGCGTTGCCGTGGTCGGCAATCACGCTCACCGAATAGCCGTGCGCCCGGGCCTTCTCAATGACCTGCCGGGCCGCCGTGTCCACCGCCTCACAGGCCGCCACGGCGGCGTCGAAGTCACCCGTATGGCCCACCATGTCGGGATTGGCAAAGTTGAGCACAGCGAGATTGTAGTCCGTCTTTGCCAGCGCCTCGCCCGCCCGCTCCGCCACCTCCGGCGCACTCATCTCCGGCTGCAGGTCGTAGGTCGACACCGCCGGCGAATCCACCACAATCCGATCCTCGCCCTCGAATGGCGCTTCCCGTCCCCCACTGAAGAAATAGGTGACGTGGGCGTACTTCTCGGTCTCCGCCACGCGAAGCTGCCTCCCCCCTCGTTCCGCAATGACCTCCCCGAAGGTGCCCTCCAGGTTGAGTCGATCAAACGCAATCGGCACCTCAAACTCGTCGTCGTAGGGCGTCATCGTGACGAAGTGCAGATCGTCCAGCCGCTCCCGCTCAAAGCCCTCGAAGTCGGTCTCCGTAAAGGCGCGGGTGAGCTGGCGCGCCCGGTCGGCCCGAAAGTTGAAGAAGACGACGGCGTCCCCGTCCTCGACCCGCGTGCCATTCGTTCCAAACGCCCCTTCGTTGTCGACGTGAATCCGGCGCGGTTCCACAAACTCATCGGTCACGTCCTCCTCGTAACTGGCCTCCAGCGCTTCCACCGGATCGTCGTACTCCTCTCCCTCCCCCTCCGTCAGCAAACGGTACGCCTTCTCGATGCGGTCCCAGCGCTCGTCCCGGTCCATGGCGTGGTACCGCCCGACGATGGACACCAGACGCCCCATCCCAATCTCCTCGGCGGCCTCCTGAAACTGCCGTGCGTACTCCGCGCCGCCGTGCGGATCGGTGTCGCGTCCATCGGTAAAGGCATGCACACAGACCTGCTCGGGCGCAAGCTCCTGCCGCCGGGCGAGCTCCAGCAGCCCGTACAGATGCTCCAGATGACTGTGCACGCCGCCGTCGGAGAAGCAGCCCATGAGGTGCAGTTTCCCGTCGGTCGCCTTCGCGTGGTCGGCGGCCTCCACGAGTGCCTCATTCTCGAAGAGCGACTCGTCCTCAATCGCCTTCGAGATGCGGAGAATCTCCTGCCACACGACGCGTCCCGCCCCCAGATTGGTATGCCCCACCTCCGAGTTGCCCATTTGCCCGTCCGGCAGTCCGACGGGCCGCCCGGACGCCTGGAGCACGCCGTGCGGATACTGCTCCCACAGCGAATCGACAAACGGCGTATCGGCCTGCTCCACCGCGCTTACGGACGGATCCTCAGCCAGGCCCCAGCCATCAAGAATGACGAGAAGGTGTCGCTTGGACGAATCCATTCGGTGTGAATTGGTTGAACGTAGAGAAACTGGCGAATTGTCCGCTCCCACGACAGTAAGCTAAGTGCTATTCCCTCAAACCCCAAAGATTTTTGTGTCAACTACTCTCCCTACCACCTCCTCGCGACGCCGATTCCATACTCGGACGGCATCGGTATCGTACAATGACGTCGCACCGCGCTATCCGTTGACCCGATAATCCTTCACTTCCTTCGTCGGTGTGCCGTCCCGACTGCGAAGGACCTGCATAGACCCGCAGTGGGGACAGGCAATCTGCTCGATGTCGTAACGGTCGACGTGCATGTCCGGCTCGTCAAAGTAGCGTTCCCCCGTGGTGCAATAATATTTTCCCTTGCTCCCATCAAGCCCTTCCCGCGGCTCCGGACGCTGCTGCAACCGGTCGTGGTGCTTGCAAACCGACGTGATCGAGCACGCCTCACAGTCGGGCGAGCGGGCCGTGCACGTGTATCGACCGTGGAGGATGAGGAGATGGTGCGCGTCGGCCCAGTCGGACTGCGGGATCACCCGCTTGAGCTGCTGCTCCACCTTTTTGGGCGTATCGGCATCCTCGCGGACGAGTCCAACACGATTGGCCACCCGAAAGACGTGGGTGTCCACGGGCAGCGCGTCTACGTCGAACGCCACGTTGGCCACCACCTGCGCCGTCTTTCGCCCCACCCCCGTCAGGGTCTGCAGATCCGACACCGACGACGGCACCGTTCCGTCGAAATTCTCGACGATCTGCCGCGCCATCGTCGCCAGGTACCCGGCCTTGTTGTTCGGAAAGGTAATGGACTGAATGTACGGATAGATGTCGTCCTCGGACGCCTCGGCCAACTCCTGGACCGTCGGGTAGTCCGCAAAAAGCGCCGGCGTCGCGCCGTTGACCCGCTCGTCTGTGCACTGTGCCGACAAAATGACCGCCACCAACAGCTGATAGGGCGTCTCGTACTCCAGTTCCGTCGTTGGATGATCGATCTCTTCGCGCAGTTGATCGAGCACGAACGCAGCCCGCTTGGTACGACCCACAACTCCTCGCTATTTTGGAGAGAAGAATACACAACGGCCTTGAACCCGTCCCCACCCCGAACGTTCGAGGGACCGGCATTTCTTTCATCAGGTTCTCGACCAATGACGCTTCCCGTTCGAACGGCTGGTGTGCTCCTGGGCATTCTTCTCTGCGTCGGCCCAAACGGCCCAACGGCCTCTGCCCAGCCCACACAGCTCTCCGAACAGTCTCGCGTCTCCCTCATCACCATGCTGCCGGGACATCCCGTCCACTCGTTCGCCGGGCACAGTGCCCTCCGCGTCCAGGACCCGGTCCACGATCTCGACCGGATCTACAACTACGGCACGTTCGATTTTAGCGATCCCCTGTTCATTCCGAAGTTTCTCTACGGACACCTCCGCTACTACCTGAGCATTGCCCCCACAGCCCCCATGCTGCGCGTCTACGAGCAGCAGGGCCGTCCGGTGATTGAACAACCCCTCAACCTCGAACCGGAGCAGCGCACCGCGGTGTACCAGTTTCTCCAGACCAATGCTCAACCGGAGAACCGATACTACCAGTACGACTTCTTCTTTGACAACTGCTCGACCCGGATTCGGGACGTCCTGCAACAAACCCTTGGCGACAACGTCGACTTCTCGGACGTTTCTCGGCCGAACCGGACGTTTCGGGAACTGCTCGACCCGTACGTGGCCTCGCGTCCTGGCCTCGACCTCGGCTTTGACCTTGCCCTGGGCCTGCCCGCCGACCAGCGTCCCTCCCATCTTGAAGGCATGTTTCTCCCCATCCCCCTCATGGAGGCATTTGAGCAGGCCACGGTCACGCGGAACGGAACCCAGCGTCCCCTCGCTCCCCACGCCGACACGATCCGGCACGTGGACAACTACGACGGCATGACAGCCGCATTCGACGGGCCGCTGGCCCTCAGCATGGGCTTCCTCGTGCTCGTGCTCGGGTGGACGAGCGTCCAGGTCGTTCGTCGCAATCGGCCCGCGGGAACGGGCGATGCCCTTCTGCTCGTCGTCGTCGGCTGCATCGGCCTCGGGGCGTGCTTCCTCTGGTTCATCTCGACCTACCACGTCACCAACAACAATCTAAATCTGCTGTGGGCGTGGCCTACGCACCTGGCGGCCGCGTACGTGCTGCTGCGCCGTCCCTCCAGCGATGGACTGCGCCTCTACCTGCAAGTCACGGCCGGCGCCGCCCTGCTCTTCGTCCTGGGCTGGCCGTTCTGGCCCCAGAACTTTCATCTCTCCGTACTTCCCTTCGTCGCCGCCCTCGGCGTGCGAACAGGCTGGTGGGGACTCCGGCTCCACGAAACGATGACGTTCCTTTCCACTCCGTCCCCCTCGTCCAAGACGACATCCCCGAGCGAAACATAGATCCGTCCCGCTTCCCGCCCTGCACACTTTCGTTTTTTTGTTTTGCAATAACGGCAATTAGACGTGCACCGTCTTTCGACTGCACGATCTCGGGAAGGAAGAAGACCCATCCTGCGTTGCTAATTACCAAACGTATCGTATTGCGTAGTACGTCCTCAGTCCACGACGCAATACAACCTCTCTCCTCGATCAACGCTTTCTCCTCATAACCTTCCAACCTTCTCACCTTCAACTTTCCCCCTTCCAACCTTCCTCCTGGATTGATTGGAACGCGTATGCCCTCATCCAACGAAGAGGGTCCCCGCCGCCACAACGGCACCGGCAGCCGTTCCACAGAGATTGACGACCTCATTGTCCACCCCGGACCACCCCTGAATCGGTGTGTCGTTCGCCTTCACGGGACGCTCCACAAGCGCATCGGTCTCCGGATCGAAATACTGGGCCTGTGCAGTGGCCCCCAATAGACTGTCGACGCCCATTCCCGCGACGCCCGCCCCAATCACCGTCATTCCGTATCCCGCTTCTGCTCCGAATCCTCCACTCACATAAGCCGCTCCGGCAATGCTGACGGCTCCCAGCACCGCTCCGCCCGTCCCGGCGAGCGATACCGCCCCGGATGTGCCGGGGGCAACTCGGTGGAAGCCCCAGAGCGACCACGGCCGTCCTGCGTAGCGCGTGCCCAATTCCGTGGCCCACGTGTCTGCCGCGGCGGCCGCCAGTGCCCCGAGAAATCCCAGATAGCATCCCATCTGCAGGGAAGAAAGGGACGGGGGCAGCAGCATCGACACGGCAAGCAGTCCCCAGGCAACGCCTCCATTCGCGAGGACCTGACGGAGAGTGCGCCCCTGCTCGTTCTGGGAACGGTGTTCCCGTTCCTGCGTCTCGACCGGCAGGAACGACAACCCGCTTGACAGTCCGAAGAACGTGATTCCGGGTCCGACCC
>CAYOWD010000053.1:0-17820 GCA_964407535.1 uncultured Salinivenus sp.
GTTTTTTTCACTGCCGCCCCCGTCTCCCCATGTCTACCGCTTTCGCCCACCGCCTGCGTACCATTCAGTCCGACAAAGACAGCCTCGTCTGCGTCGGCCTCGATCCGGACCCCGAACGCTTCCCCGTCCCGCTGCGCGACGGACGGCTTTTTTCCGACGCCGTGCGCGAGTTCTGTGCCGAGATCGTCGAGGCCACCGCGCCGTACGCCTGTGCGTTCAAGCCCAACTTCGCCTTCTTCGAGGCCCTCGGCCCCGCCGGCATGACGGTGCTCGCCCAGGTGACCGCCGCCATTCCCGACGACTGCCTGCTCGTCGGGGACGCTAAGCGGGGCGACATCGGCAACTCGGCCCGCTTCTACGCGCAGGCCATTTACGAGGACATGGGCTTCGACGCCTGCACCGCCTCCCCGTACCTCGGCGGCGACAGTATTGCTCCGTTCCTCGACCACGAGGACACGTGCACGTTCGTCCTTGCCCGCACCTCCAACGACGGCGCTGCCGACCTACAGGAGGCCTGCACCTGCGACGGCACGCCGCTCTACCGGCACGTGGCCCAAAAGACCGCCGCGTGGTCGGCCGACGCCGACGGGACAGCGGGGCTCGTGGCGGGGGCCACGGCCCCCGAGGCGCTTGCGGAACTCCGGGAGGACGCCCCCACCCTTCCGTTCCTGATCCCGGGCGTGGGCGCACAGGGCGGCGATCCCGCCGAGGTGGTCGACGCCGCCCAAACCGACGACGGCCCGATTCTCGTCAACTCCAGCCGCAGCATCATCTACGCCTCCGAGGATGACGACTACGCCGAGGCCGCCGCCGACGCGGCGAAGGAGTTGCGCGACGCCCTGAATGGATGATGTGTCCCTCGTGATGCGTGCCCTCTCCACACCACAGGGCGAGTGCATCTGGCGCTATGCTGCACACAGGAGGACGTTGGTGCACAGCGGTTCTTGCGTCCATGCATCCACGCCTCCGTCCATTCCGCGTAGAATGGGGGAACCGAAGGCAAAGACGCTTCCGACCTCCGATCAAGGCCTCAACTGCGATTGCCCGGGACATCTCCAAGGGCACTTTCTGACTTCGCATCCATACAGTACGATACCAACATACGGTGAAGTCCCCATCGGCCTCCCAATCCGACTGAATCCTGTCATGGAATCCGAACGCACGCTTTCTGATTACGAGCGCGAGCGCGGAAAACCCATGCCGAGCAAACTCCACAGCGTCGTCCAAACGAATCTACTGGGCGTTCTCCTCACGTACCGACCGGAGTATCAGGTATTGAGCGAGCTCACCCTCCAACTAGACGGCCGCGAGCTTACCCCCGACCTATGCGTCTATCCCGATCTGGATGTCGACTTCACTCAAGACGAAACGCAAGTGACGAAGCCGCCCCTGCTCGCCATTGAAATTTCCTCTCCTACCCAGGGCATCCAGGTCCTCGTCGACAAGATCCGCTTCCTGCTGTCCCACGGCGTGGAATCGTGCTGGCTCATCCAGCCGCAGTTGCGGACGATCACGGTCTTCACTGGCGAAATGGAGTCCGCCACCCACGACCGCGGCGTGCTCACCGATCCGGCAACGGAGATTGAAGTCGCCCTCGACGATGTCTTCTCGGCCCCCTAGCGATGCGCGAGGGCTCCCTGTCCGGGTAAACGCGGAGCGCTTGGCTGGATTCGTGGGGGGGGGCTTCGGACGATCTTCGATTCGACATCCGTCTCCTTTTGACCTGACTGTCTCGCATCGGCAAAAATGTACGTTATACTTCCGGACGGACAGGTGTCTAGAAACGAGATGGATTTCGTTTCCAAGTGTCTTGTCCGTCCATGTCTTCAGCTCCGGTGGTCGTCTCAGCCCCGCAACACCGCTACGAAATCGACGACGCGCTGCTTGCCGCCCGCCTCCAAGAACCGAAACGGTCCGTAGAAGTCCCCGAAGCCCTGGTACACGACCTCTGGCAGCATCAGCGCTTCGATGCCACCGACCTTACCACCACGGGCGACGCGCCCGTCCGCATCCTGGATCCGGGCACGCCGAATACCGACGCGGGTCCCGACTTTCGAAACGCCCACGTCCGCATCGGGGAGATGGACTGGCGGGGCCACGTCGAGATCCACGTCACCTCCAGCGGCTGGTTCGAACACGATCACAACAGCGACCCGCGGTACGACAGCGTGGTGCTCCACGTCACCCTTCACGCAGACATGTGGACCGGCGGCCTGCTCCGCTCCGACGAGACTACAATTCCGGAGGTTGTGCTCTACCCCCACCTCGACACCCCGCTCCGCACACTGCTCCACGCCTATCGCAACCGACCGGACGACGACCGGCTCCCCTGTGCCTCACGGTGGGACCAGGTGCCCGCCTCCACGAAACGCGACTGGATCCGCACGCTCGCCCAGGAACGCCTCGCCGACAAGCGCGACCGGCTGGCCGACCCGGACATCTCTCTGGAAACGGCCCTGCAAGAACGTCTATTCGCGGGCCTCGGCTACGCCAAGAACGACGAGCCGATGAGCACGCTTGCCCATCACCTCCCGCCCGAAACTGTGCGTGCCCTCGACTCGGCGCGCGACCGCGAAGCGCTCCACCTCGGCGTCGCCGACCTTTTACCCGCCCCCTCCGATCTGCTCGACGCCGACCGCGCTACCGCCGACTACGCAATGGACCTCCGCGACCGCTTTCGTCGCCTGCAGGTGCAACGGAAGCTTCCCACAATGGAGGCAACGCAGTGGACCTTCTTTCGTCTCCGCCCCAGCAACTTCCCGCCCCTCCGCATTGCCCAGGCTGCTGCGTGGTACGACGACGGCGCCCTCCTGGCCACCGATCCGTTGCCCCGCCTTCGCGCCGCGTTAGACACGGAGCATCCGACCGACGCCCTACTCGACACCCTGACCGCCGTCCCCCCGCCGTTCTGGAAAACCCACTACCATCTCGAAAAGCCGGCCGCCGAGCACAGCGCCGCCCTCGGCCCCTCCCGACGCGAAACTTTGCTCGTCAATGCCGTCGTGCCGGTGCTCTTGCTCGACGCGGACCGACGGCAGGACGAGGCCCAGACAACTGCTACCCTTGACCTCCTGCATACCCTGTCCGCCGCCGAAGATCGCGTGGTCCGCCGCTTCCAAAATCTGGGCACGACCGCCCGCTCGGCCCTCGACGCCCAGGGCATGCACCAACTCTACCGGGAATACTGCACAAAGGGCGGCTGCCTCCACTGCGAGATCGGCCGGCACCTCCTCGACACCGCATAATACCAACTCCGCAAGCCCAGCGAAGCTGTGCGGCTTCGTTGGAGACACACGAGTGTGTCATACCAAATCCGGTAGATTCATTCCGGTCTGCGAACCGGATTTGTAGCGCCGTTGGACTCCAACGGCGCTACGAGAACCTTCTTCTGCGATGTAGGACAGGAAAAACGCCTGACTGCGAATAGGTATTGCTCCTCTCTATACCGGAAGTTTGCAGCCGGACTTGGTATCAGATGTGAGTGTGGAAGTATGTAGGTATGTGCGTGAGACCCAAGTGCTTGCGACCATTCTATTTACTCTGCCCCCGAACTTTGCAGCCGGACTTGGTATAATACAGATTCCAGTCGGAGAACTCCGGATCCCGCAGGATTCCATGTCTGTCAAACCGGACAGCCGCCTACCGAAACGAGCAAACGTCAAGAATTCGAAGATGAGAAGGTTGCGGAAGATATAATTTGGAAGCGCCTCGCTGATTTCGGTTGGCGATCACGGGACACCATGATGTGGAAACGGCATAACACCGAATCTGGCTATTGCTGGGTCAGCCGTCAATATGCAGATGACGACACACAGGCCGTTCCGAGAAGTCCATCTTCCATTTTTAATCTTCTACCTCTCGACCCTCAACATGCTCATTCGCCTCGTCCGCATGACCTTCCGGCCGGACACAGTGGAGGCCTTTCTGGAGACGTTTGACGACAGCGCCCCCGCCATCCGACAGGCCCCCGGCTGCCATCACCTGGAGCTCTGGCGCGACGCCGACACGCCCCACGTCTGCACCACCTACAGCCACTGGACGACCGCCGACGCCCTCGATCGGTACCGCCAGAGCGACCTCTTCCAGTCCACGTGGGAAGACGTCAAACCGCTCTTTGCCGACCGCCCCGAAGCCCACAGCTATACAGTGGCCCGGCCCGCCGACACGATTCTCTCTTCTTGAGAGAAGGCTACATGGAACAACGGGCGGATTCCGCCAGCGAAAAGCATCGCTCGAACGGAGGCCGTTCCCTTGTCTCCTAAAACGCAATTTCGATGCCCGCCCGAATGGTGCGCCCTGGGCCGGGCAATCCGAGTCCCACGAATCGGGCCTCATCAGCGAGGTTGTCCACCCGTACGTATACTTCGCCATCCGTTAAACGCGGGAGCCCTGAGAGCCCATAGCTGATTCGGGCATCCAGGATGAGAGCCTCCGGCAGCGCGACAAACGTATTCTGTTCGTTCCGGGCATACACGTTTCCGGTATATCGGGCCTGTCCCATAAGGGACACCCCCCCTGGCAGGGCGAGCGTCGCGGTGCCCGTCCCCAAGAGCCCCGGCTTCTCGTCGAGCTTCCGGCGCCCGGTGTTCATCAAGGAGCGAGGCCGCGACCACGTCAGAGACCCATCCAGCGTCAAGAGCGAGGAGGACTGCCAGCGAGCCGACGTTTCGAGGCCGTAGATGCGGGCACCGGGGAGATTAATGCGCTGTTCTTTCCCAGCATTCGGCCCCGTCTGGAAGGTGCGCTTGTCGATGGTGTCGTATACCCGATTCAGGAACGCCGTTCCTTCCACGGTAAGGTTCTCGGCCCGGTATTCGGCCCCCACTTCTCCAATCCAGGCCGTCACCGGAGACAGGCTCGGATTCGGCACGAACTTGCCTAAGGCCGCGCCAAACAGCTCCCGCATCGTAGGAAAGCGGCTCTTTCGTCCCCCGACCGCACGGACTGTCCACCCGTCCCCGGCATCCACTCGAAGTCCGGCCGTCCCGCCCCACGCCGAAAACGGATCCCGCGGGGGAAACGGCCCGGTGCCCGGCAGGGTGGTGTGGTCGAGGTTCAGTCCGGCGGTGGCCGTCACTCGGGAATGGAGGGCGACCTCGTACTCGATTCCCGTGCTCAGAATATGCTGTCGATAGCTGGTGCTCGAATCCGGACCGGCCGTCCCACCGGAAAACGGGACGTTCGTCTGACGATGGCGGGTAGTCAGGGCATTGAGCGCGAGCGTGAGCGTCCCTACCGACACGTCCTGCGTGCCAATTAGCCGGAGTCCCGCCGTCAGATCCCGGTCTTTCTGCACCTCGGTGCGGGTGTCGTAGGCAATCGACTGATACTGCGCGATGTCCTGTGCGAAGCGACTTCCCCACACGGCCCCCCGAACCGAGGTGGTTTCCCCGAATTCGCTTTGTCCGCTCAGCAGAACGAGCGACTTCTGCCAGCGGGGATAGCGCCAGTACCGCGTCTGCGCGTCCGGCACATTTCCTTCCGGCGCCACCCCTTGCGTGGCATCGACGTGAAGCACCGAGAGGCCCACCTTGTGGCCGTCTTCGAAGCGACGCCCGACGCGCCCGAACCCACTCCAGCGCTGCCGGTCCGTATTCACACGGCGGTCGGCGTGGGGCTGGTTGTTCTCCAGATTGGCGTTCCGGGCCAGGGGCTGATCGCCGCGGTCGCCGTACTGCACGGCGGCCGTGTAATCCCAGTGGGCCGTGCGCCCAAGATGGGTGACCGCGGTTTGTCGGGTTGCGGCCGTGCCCAACTCTCCCCGAACCTCTGTGCGCCGACCCAGCGTGTCGAGCGTCCGGGACTGAACGTTAACTGCGCCCCCAAGCACGTTGGCTCCGTAGCGCACGGACGGCACCCCTTTCGTCACGGTCATCTCGTCGACCACGCTGGCCGGGATGAGACTGATGTCAACCCGATTGTCCCAGGGGACGTTGAGCAGCGCGCCGTCAAAGAACTGTCCGACCTGGCGGTCGCCGGCATTGCGAAAGTAGAGAATCGTCTGTCCCCGCGAGTTGGTCTGGACGTGGGTTGCCGGCAGGAGGGGCGCGAGCTCGGACACGTCCGCTGCTCCCTGCCGCTGAATGGAGGCGGGCGGCACCCGTTGCACCGTAGAGGGCACACCGCCGCGTTGGACTCGGTCCTCCTGCACGACGATTTCGCTGAGTTCGTATCGGCTGGGCGCAAGTGAGAACCGAAGCGATCGCGACGCTGTCTCTTCCAGGGTAATCGACCGCACGTGTGCCTCGTATCCGACGGCCGACGCCCGAAGTCGATACGACCCTGGGGGTACCTGCAGTCGAAACTGCCCGGTCGAATCGGTCGTCGTGCCCCAGTCCCGTCCATCGTTCTGCACCACCACAGTCACCTGCGGAAGAGGCGACTGCGTCGAAGTGTCCGTGATCGTTCCTTGCACCTCGACCGGCTGGGCACTCGCCGCCCCCCCTGCCCCTCCCGCCAGAATAATCGCAAAAGCAAGCGCGAAAACAAAGCGCATGGACTGCAGACACAACCAGTGAACCAAAAGACTGCCATCGGCCCCATCTCGTACGGCGTCAGCTGTCGTCATGGAGCCTCCTGCCCGAACAAGGATTACACGGGCGATCCCGAAATACGCGCCCTGACTGAGCGAAAGCGAGGGAGGAAGTAGTTTTAGACTGCGCTCTGACTGAGTGAAAGCGAGGGAGGAAGTAGTTTTAGACTGCGCCCTGACTGAAAGAAAGAAGTACTCCTGGGGTGCACCCTGACTAAGGAGATCCCAGATCTCCAGGAAGAAGTGTCCCGACAGCTGTCGAGGATGCCAAGGAGGAAGTTCCCTTGGGGCGCATTACGCAATACGTCGCCTGAAAATGGGCACTTCTGTGAAGGTGAACCGAAGACTACGAGGGTGCAGAAAGAGCGTTGACTAATACTGAATCCGCTTGCAAAGTTCAGATGTGCAAAAAAGCGGACAGCGCCAAGCACTCGGGACCAAACGCACGTATGCGTCGTCTCCATCCTCCGACAGTCGTCGGGACCGTTCCATACCCACATCTCCAACGGAGCTGCCTTTCGAGCAAGATCCGGAGCGGAGCTACACTGCGGAGTTAGTATACTCGTGCGTCCGAGCGCCCAGTGGATAGACGGCATTCCCCTTGCCTTCACGCCCCACAGGGCAGCTCAGATTACTTCTCGCTGTGGACCTACTCTTCCCGCTGCAGTCCCGGCGTGTCCTCAGCCCCCTGCAGCGCCTCTGCCATGGAAATGTCGGGACGGTTGCCCTCCGGATAATTCACCGGCGTAATCATGTAGCTGCTTTCCTTCCGGGTTGGCGTTTTGGGAATGGTCGAATCCCGAACGGTCGCCCAGACCTTCCGAGTCGTCCGCTCATACTGCCGCTGCAGGAGCCGACGATCCGTCACCAGCGCTCCGTAGGATCGGTGCAGCGTGCGGTAGGCACTGCTCGCCGACAGGTGATCTGCCGTCTCGCGATACTGTTCAAGCGTTGCTTCATGCCCCTCCACAAGGGTGCGGTACCGTTCCGCGAGCGGCTGGAGGGCCTTGCTCGATTCCGCCGCCGACTCTAAGCGACGCAGGTCCGATTCGGCCCGCCCAAGGTCCTGCTCCAATTGCTGGACGGTCTTCTGTAGTGCACTGTAGGTCTTCGGGCCGGAGTCGTAGCCCTCGTCGCCATAGGTGCGACACCCCGCAAGAAGAAGAACACCCGTGAACACGACGAGGAGAGAACGGAGCGAAAACGTCATCGAGACCAGGAGACTGTGAAAAGCCGTTGGCGTAGAGAGAAGCTATTGTAACCGTGCGTCAATGTGCCGTATACGCACGAGTCTTTCAACTCTGCCAACGAACCTTTCCTCCTTTTCACGCACGCTCCGCCTGCCTCCGAGAGCGCGCGCTTCCCTCGCAGATCGTTGTTTCTCCATTGGGATCGTTCCCTACCCTTCCGGAAAACAGAGGGCCATTCGTGGCCGCTCGTTCCGAATCTTGTTCCTCCGACGTGGGGGGAACAGGAGTCTCGGTTCCCCTCCAGCGATTCGTCTTCAGCTGCGTCGATGTCGTCCAGGTTGGACAGCCGGGTCATCTCCTCGCCTCGCCTCCTCAGCACTCCCCTACTCATGCTTTCCCGACAAATCGCCCAGATCGGAAGGAAAATCCCCTCTCGTCAGACGAGACGTTCCAAGACATGAGTGCCCTGAGAAACACCCCATGATCCGGACTGGTAATCCTCAACGGCAGTCCATCCCAGTTCCCCGTTCGTTCGAAGCATCCGAGCTGTCGTCTCTTCCCCCACTTGCCATCGCCAAGGCCCATGAGTGAGCAGACGGCTCGTCTCGTCGATCGCCTCCGCACACGCCTGCGTCAGACGACCCGTCGCATGACGTGGGCGGACCTGGCATTCGGGAGCGCCGTGGCCGTGGGAGCCGTTGCCGCTGTCTGGTTCCTGGCCGTCCTCCTCGAAGCCGGGCTGTGGCTCGGCACAACTGCCCGCATGGCCCTTGCCGCCGCCATCGCCACCGTTGCCCTCGGCGTTGGGGCCGCCGTCCTGGCCCGCCCCCTCGGCCAACTGCTCGGCCTGCTGTCGGGCCCGTCCGACGAAGAGGTGGCCCGCAAGGTCGGCCGGCACCATCCGCAGGTGTCCGACCGGCTCGTCAACCTTCTCCAACTGGCCGAAGGCAAAGGAAGCCACGCCCCGACCCCATTCGTCGACCAGGCTGTTCAGCAGCTCGCCGCGGACCTCGATGAGGTATCGTTCGATGAGGTCGAGGACTTTGGCCGAGCCCGCCGGGCCGCCCGCCTCGCCTCCCTGCCCCTCGCGGCCGTTCTCGCGTTCCTCCTGATCGCCCCGTCGACCTTTCTGGGCGCGTCCGAACGGCTCCTGGCCCCCAACACGGCCTTTGACCGCCCCGCCCCCTTCCAGCTCTCGATTCGGCCCGGCAGTGTCCAGCTTGTACGAGGCGACTCGCTGGCGATCACGGTCCAGGCCCCCGGCGCCGCCCCGAACGAGCTCACCCTGTGGCGTCGCCGGGACGCCGACACCCCACCGGAGCAAATCGTCCTCCAGCCCGACTCGGCCGGCACCTTTCGCCACACCATCTCCTCGGTCCGCCGCGTCGGCCTCCCCCGTGCGCACCAACTGGCATCAGGTGGAAGTTGCCGCCCGCCCGCTCGTTCGGAAGCTCCAGGTTACCGTCGCGCCCCCCGACTACACCGGCCGTCCTGCTCGCACCCTCGACCCCAACGTCGGCGACGTCTCCGCGCTCCCCGGCGCCACGATCACCGTAAACGCCGACCTCGGCGGCCCGTCCGCCGAGACTGCCCGCCTTCGGTTTGACAACGGGGACACCCAGCCCCTGACGATTGCGGAGGGGACCGCCACCGGATCGTTTGCCCTACGGCGCGAGGGCACCTACCAACTCCATCTGGAAAGCACGGACGGCATCCCGAACCGCAATCCCATTCGGTACCAGTTGGCCCTACAGACCGACGCCGCCCCCTCCGTCAGCTTTCTCCAGCCGACCGGCCCCACGGACCTGAGCGACGACCTTACCCAACCGCTCCGCATCCAGCTGAGCGACGACCACGGCTTTACCCGAGCGGCGCTCTTTTACCGGCTCGACGGCCCCACCGCCGGGACCGACGACAGCGACTTCTCCTCCCTCCGCCTCCCGTCTCCGGCCCCCGGCCAGACCGACCAGGAGCTCGTTCATGAGTGGCTGCTCGCGCAGGAGAGCGGGCTGGAGCCCGAGCCGGGCGACGTAATTTCCTACTACGTACAGGCCTGGGACAACGATACCGTCAATGGCCCCAAGAGTGGCCGCACCGCCACCCAGCGCCTCCGCATGCCGTCGCTCAGTGAGCAATATGAGGACCTGGACGAGACCCAGACCGAAACGGGTCGGCAACTGGACCAGCTCCGGCAGCGCTCCGACTCGGTGCAGCAGGAATTCCAGCAGCTTCGTCGCGAACTGCGCCGCACCCGCGAGGCCGACTGGCAGGACCGCCGCCAGCTCGACCGCATTCAGAACAAGCAGAAATCGCTGGACCAGGGCGCCGAGGAGCTCTCCAAGAAGGCCCGCCAGATGAATCAGCAAATGCAGAAGAACGGGCTGTCGAGTCCGGAAATGACCAAGAAATTTCAGGAGCTCCAGCGCGTGATGGAGGAGATTGAGTCCTCCGAGTTGCAGGACGCGCTCAAGGAGCTGCGCAAGGGCATGAAAAACAACAACCTGCGCCAGATGCAGGAGGCCATGGACGAGGCCAAGAAAAAGCAGGATGACTACCAGGATCAGTTGGAACGCACCCTGTCCCTCTTCGAACAGCTCAAAGCACAACAGAAGCTCGAAGAGATGTCGCGCCGGGCGGGCGAGCTGAGCGAACGCCAGAAACAGCTGCGCGAAAAGACGAAAGAACGCATGGAGAACGCCGGCGACGACACCGGGGAGGAAGAGGGCGAGACAGACAACGAATCGTCCGCGCCTTCCGACGAGGCTCAAAACGAGCGTTCTTCCTCTGATCCGTCGGCCTCCGACTCGACGACGGCGGCCGCCGACTCCACAAAATCGGGCCCGAAGTCCTCCTCCCAGAACGAGCCGGATTCCGCGTCGGACCGCAACGCCTCCTCGTCCAACACATCCCCTTCGGACTCCACCGGCCGATCGTCTCAATCCCAGTCGCCCGACAAGAATGAGGATCTTGCCTCCGAACAAGAGCGGGCGTCCGAGCAGATGAAAAAACTGGAGGAGGCCCTCAAGAAGGCCCAGGAGGACATGAAAGATGTGCAATCCGCTCCCAAAAAGAAGCTTCAGAAGCTCAACCAGCAGCTTCAGCAGGAGAACCTGCCGGAGCAAATGCAGAAGAACAGCAAGAAGCTCCGGCAAAACCAGATGCAGGACGCCCAGCAAGGGCAGCAGCAGATGCAACAGACACTGGAGCAGATGCAACAGAAGCTGTCGCAGATGAAAAGCGGCATGCAAAGCAAGCAGCGCCAGATCAACCTCACCGGTCTACGCGCCGCTCTGGAAAATACCTTGCGGCTCTCGAACCAACAGGAGGATCTCCGTGCGAAGGTGGACGCTCTTTCGGGCGAAGGCCCCACGATTCGGTCCTATGCACGCGAGCAGAAGGCCCTCTCGGACGGCTTCGAGACCGTTGCCGACTCCCTGCATTCTATTGCCAAGCGCGTTCCCGAGCTCACCAAGAAGGTAAAGGAAACCTCCGGCAATGCCCTGCGGGCCATGGACACCGCCATCTCGGCCCTGGACGAGCGCGAGGCCGACAAGGCGGCCGGCCACCAGAAAACGTCCATGATGCACCTGAACGAGCTCGCCCTTCTGCTTTCCAACCTGCTCGAACAGATGCAAAACCAGAAGGGCGGAGGCGGTGGGGCGTCGATGCAGCAGATGCTTCAGCAGCTCCAGAAGGCCTCCGGACAGCAGCAGAAGCTCAACAAGCAGATCCAGCAGCAGCTCAACAACACGCAGGGCGAGCGTCTCTCGTCCGAGCAGGCCAAGCGGCGCAAGGAACTGGCCAAAAAGCAGCGCCAGATTAAGAAGCAGTTGGAAGAGATGGACGTCGGCAGCGAGGCCAAACAGAAGATCCTGGGCGACCTCGAAAAAATTGCCGAACAGATGGAAGAGAACGCCCAGGAACTTGAGCAGAATCGGCGACCGTCCCGAGAGCTCATTAAGCGGCAGGAACAGATTCTGACGCGCCTGCTGAACGCCCAAAACTCGCTCCGGACCCAGGGCAAGGAGGACCAGCGAAAGGGACAGTCGGCCAACGACGCGGACCGTTCGCCCCCGGGCAAAATCCCCTCCTCGGATAATCCGGACCAGCTCCGACGGGACCTCATTCGTGCGCTCGACATGGGATACAGCTCCGACTACGAGTCTCTCATCAAACAGTACTTTGAGCTTCTTCGGGACCGCAAATCGGAGACGCCGTAAGATTGCATGCGTCGCTGAGAACGCGTCGTGCTATATGTGAATGACATATGTGAATGACATATGTGCCTGCCTCTAATCGCCAGAAGCGACTATCATCGTCGCTCCGGGAAATCTCTGTGGACTTACCAATACGGATTCCGAAACGGTATAACGGCCGAGCTGTGAAACCGTCGAGCTATGCTTGACTGTCGAGCTATGCTTGGCGGGTCGAGCATCTCGTGAGCTATGTTCAACGATAACGGAGTATCCGTTCACGGAGCCCCCCGTTCCCGTGCAGGGACTACGGCGTGTGTATGCCGCGGATCAAGACGACCGCTCCGATTTCGTGCGGGATGAAAACGACAACGGTTGCGAACGAATCGGATGCGCGGCATACTGTCTGACGACGCACCCTTCCGCATTGACTGGGGACCCGGCATGGCTCTCGACGCCAACGACTACGATGCCCTCACCTTCGACTGCTACGGGACGCTCATTGACTGGGCGCTCGGGATCTCGCAGGTCGTGCAGCCGATTATGCGCACCCACGACGTCGAGATTGGGGACGACCGGCTGTTTGAGATGTACCTGACGGTGGAGGCCGACATTGAAGGGGGCGATTACAAGCCATACCGGAAGGTGTTACGACAGGCCGTCCGGCGCCTTGGGACGCAGCTCGACATCACCCTCACCAACGCAGAGGCCGAGCGCTTTGCGGATTCAGTCGGCAAGTGGCCGCCGTTTCCCGACACCAACGATGCCCTCCGGCGCCTTCAGGACGAATTCCGGCTTGCCGTCATCTCCAACGTCGACGACGATCTCTTCCACGAGACGGCCCGGCACTTTTCCGTCTCGTTCGATGAAGTCATCACCGGCGAGCAGGTCGGCGCCTACAAGCCGGACCTCGCGCCCTTCGAGACTGCCTTTACGCGCCTGGGCGTGCCCCCCAACCGCATGCTGCACGTGGCGCAGAGCGTCTACCACGACCTCAATCCCGCTGGGCGACTGGGCATTGACTGCGTGTGGCTACAGCGATACGGGGACCGATTCGACACGCCGTCCCCCGCCACCGAGCCGGTCCTGACTGTGTCCAATCTCTCGTTGTTTACCAACACCTTGCTTTCCTGATGATGAGCGCCCCTGACATTCTCATTCTGCAGCACGTGCGCCCGGAGCCGCCCGGAACCATCGGCGAGGCACTCGACGCGAACGGCCTCTCGCATCGGACGGTGGAGGTGCACCGGGACGAGTCGGTTCCCGATACCCTGACGGCGGACGGCCTCGTTGTGATGGGCGGGCCGATGGGGGTGGGCGACGTTGAGGATCGGCCGCACCTGCAGGCCGAGCTCGATCTCGTCGGACAGGCCCTCGACAACGACGTGCCGATCCTGGGCGTGTGCCTCGGTAGCCAGCTAGTGGCCCACGTGCTGGGCGCAGACGTGCATCCCGGGTCGGAAAAAGAAATCGGGTGGGGAGAGGTGACGCTGACGGACGCCGCGGCGGACGACCCCCTGTTTCACGACATTGACGATCCGTTCATGGCGTTTCACTGGCACGGGGACGTGTTCGAAATGCCGGACGATGCGGTGCGGCTCGCCCACACCCCGCAGACGGCCCGGCAGGCGTTTCGCTACGACGACAACGTGTACGGCCTGCTGTTTCATCTCGAAGTGACCCCTCGAACCGTGGCGGGCATGACGAAGGCCTTTCAGGACGAACTGGCCGAGGAGGGGCTGGACGGTGCAACCATCCGCCAGAAGGCCATGACGCACGAGGAGGCCGTACGCGATACGGCGTCGACGATTTTCGGCCGGTGGGCGGACTTGTGTGTGTAGGTGCGTACGTCTGTATGTGTGTACGTGGAATGGGCCCGGGGAATTTGCCCAAAACCCTGGCGATGTGCAGTCCGACCTACATACCTTCAGACCCACACCCCTACAAACTCACTCGGAGCTGAGTTCGTCGGCGCGTTTGAGGGCGGCGTGGGCGTTGACGATGCTGCCCGTGCGGGAGAGGCTGCCAAACGGAACGGTCTTGGAGCCGCCCGGACGCGTGACCTGCACCTGCGCGTATGAGGTGGCGGTGTCGAGAATGATGGAACGGACCTGGGTGGCCGTCAGGTCCGGATAGTAAGCCATGATGAGGGCCGCGACGCCCGACACCATGGGGGCCGCCATGCTGGTGCCGTCGTTGCGCTCGTATTGGTTGTTGGGCACAGTGGAGTAGATGGACCGGCCGGGCGCAAACACGTCGACCGTCTCCTTCCCGTAGTTGCTGAACGGCGCAGCGAGGTCGGGAGCCGGTTCCCAGTTCGAAGCCCCTACCTCGATCCAACGCTTGGCCGTCCCGCCATCGAGGTACTGGCGTGTCGGGTAGTTGTCCGTCGAGTCGACGTTTTCCCCCTCATTGCCGGCGGCGTGTACCATCAGCACGCCGAGCGAGTCAGCGTACTGCACCGCCTCATCCACGACGTCTTTGTGGGGAGAGTACGACTTGCCGAAACTCATGTTGATCACGTCCGCGCCGTTGCTGACAGCGTAGCGGATGGCGTTGGCCACGTCCTTGTCGCGCTCATCGCCGTTGGGCACAGCCCGGATGGACATGATGCGGACGCCGTTGGCCACCCCGTCAATCCCGACGTCGTTGTTGCGCACCGCGCCGACAATGCCGCCCACATGGGTCCCGTGACTGGCGTCGGGACCGGTGACATCGTTGTTGCCGTAGTACCGCTCCGTCTTATCGGCGTAGTCGTCCCCCACGATGGAGCGTGGGTCGAACTCCGGATTGTAGTTGTACTCGACCTTGCGCTCAAGGTGGTCGTAGTAGTCGTAAATGTCCGTAGGGGTGAGGTCCTGCCGATAAAAGTACAGCAGAATGTCGCGAGCCTTGGTGACCTTTTGGTCGTCCGTTGAGATCGTGTCGACGGTGGCCTGGCTGAGAGTGTCGGCCCCGAGGTAATCGGTGAGCACCTTCTCGGCAAACTGGACGGCGTCGCGGGCCTGCTGGACGTTATTGAGCTCTTTCTTTGCCTTCTGGCGCTTCTGTTGAAATTTGCGCCGCAGCGTCCGGTAGCGCTGATAGTCCTCGCGGTTGTCGGGCGTCACGGCGGCGGAGTCGACATCCGCAAAGCGGTCCTTGAGCTTGACGTAGAGCCGCGTGAGTTCGTAGGTGTCCTGGTTGACGTTTTTGCCGTCGGGGCCGCCGATGAAGTTCCAGCCATGGACGTCATCCACGTATCCGTTGTTGTCGTCGTCGTTCTCGTTGCCGGCAACCTCGTCCTCGTTCGTCCAGGTGGTGGCCGTGAGGTCTTCGTGGGTCACGTCGATGCCGGAGTCGATGATGGCGACGCGAACCGTGTCGCGGGGCGACCGGCCCTTGAGTACGGTTTCGTAGGCCGTCGCCGTGGCGAGTCCCGGCATGCGGCGGGACGCGCGATCAAGATGGAACCAGTTCTTGGGGGCCTCTGATGGCAGAGGGGGCCGTTCGGCGGTGGTGTCGGGCGCCGGCGGACGGTCCGTGTCGGCGGTCGCGTCGCTCGGCGAATCGGCGGGCGTGGTTGTCGGGTCACTGGATGAGCAGCCCACCAGGAGGAGCGCCAGCATTCCGGTGGCGAAAATACGGGAGAAGGTCATTCAGACAAAGCAAAAACAGTCACGAAAACAGTGGGGCGCCCGTGTCGAGCAAGCAACCGGGAGTGCGTTCACACCGGCTACGCAAGACGAGGGGGGCTTGAAACGCAGGAGGGACAAACCCCGGAGGGAAGTCGGTGTTCTGAGGCCCGGACGGCGCTACGCCAGGATCGGTCCCTGCAGGTTTTGCTGCAGCTCGGGCGGCAATCCGAAGTATTCATCCCGGAAGCCACCCAGTTCGTCGAGCGTCTCGTTCGACAGCCGATCCACGAGGGCCTCAATGGCGGGCCCGCCAATCATGAACGGGAGATGCGTGAGCAGCATGTCGTCCCCGCGACAGTGAGCCAAAAGCTGATACTCCTGTAGCTCTTCCCTCGGCGTGTCGTGAACGATACAGTGCTCCGTCCAGCGAGCGGGCTCGACCTCGTCGTCGCTGAGTAGGTCCGTCGCGCGCTCGTGGAGGTCGACGTGGTTATTGAGGAAGGCCTGGCAGCGCTCCTTCGATTCCTCCGAAAACGACTCGCTGAGCTGAGCATGACACGGCATGCAGAGCGCGTATCCGAAGACCGTTTCCTGAACATCGTAGGTCGAAAAGGCGCGATATCCCTTTTCGATGACGTAGTCAACCGTGCCGTCCAGAAGGGGTCGTTCGCAGGCGAGACACTCCTCGAACGGAGTCTCCGTGTCTTCGGCGTAAAACGTGGAGGGAAGGGGAACCCGTTTAGGAAGCACAACCGGGAAAAGACTGGTCAGAAGGCCGGACGATTAAAATCGTCGCGAGAATGGGTACTTTTGTAGGAGAAGCATTCCGGGAAAGTTCGGGCGAGTCCCCAACAGACCTGTATCAAACCTGATATTGTGGAGGCAAGGAGCCGCGTCGGCGTTCCGGTTGGCGATGCCCTCCGACGGTATTGCGCGCTCTTCCGTCGAAGCGGCTTCCTGCATTCCGCTCCGGTTTCATGCCGGTGGCCCGAGGACGGCGAATTCGGGGCCCGGATATTTTTGGATTCACGCAGCCGGTGTCTCCCAAGGGCCGTCGAGCCTCCCCCTCCAAGCGAGGCAAGCCGGGATGTCGGGGAGCGCGTTCCGGAACGCCCGGCGCGGCACGGCTATGAGGCCAGGCGCTTCCGACGGGCCACATGGGCGGGCGGCTCCACGTCGGGCGGCAGTTCGAGACGAAGGTGCAGGTCTTCGAGCTGTTCCGGATCGACCCAGTCGGGCGACTGCACCATCGGCTCCACGCCGCTCTGGTTTTTCGGAAAGGCAATCACGTCGCGGAGCGAGTCGGCCCCGGCGAGCAGCATCACGAGCCGGTCGAGGCCGAGCGCAAGGCCGCCGTGCGGGGGCGCGCCGTAGCGGAAGGCGTCGAGCAAAAACCCGAAGCGTTCCTGCGCCTCCTCTTCGTCGATGCCGAGCAGGCTGAACATTTTCTCCTGCGTCGACCGGTTGTGGATACGAATGGACCCGCCGCCGATCTCGTTGCCGTTGAGTACGAGGTCGTAGGCCCGCGCTTTGGCGTCTTCGGGATTGTCGTCCAGCGTGTCGAGGTCGTCGACCTGGGGCGCGGTAAAGGGGTGGTGCATGGAGACGTAGCGCCCGGCGTCGTCGTCGTACTCGACCAGCGGAAAGTCGGTGATCCAGACGAATTGGTCCTCGCCTTCCCCGGGATCGGGACGCAGGCCGAGCTGCTCGCCCAGGTAGAGGCGCATCTGCCCGGCCTCGTGGTGCACGTCGGGGGCCTGGCCGGCGAGCACGAGCATGAGGTCGCCCGTATCCGCCCCAATCTGTTCGGCGGCCTCCTTGCCGTACTTCTTCGGCATCGCGTCGGTGCTCAGGTTCTGCGTCATCTCCGAGCCGTCGGAGGGAAACTGGAAGTAGATGAGGCCGCCGGCGCCGATCTCGCCCGTCACGTGGTCTTCGAGGCGGTCAAGCGCGGCGCGGCCCATGTCGCCCTCGCCGGGAACGCGCACGGCCAGCAGGTGCCCGCCGTCGTCGAGGACGGACTGGAAGACGCGGAAGCCGCTGCCGTCAAAGACGTCGGACACGTCGTTGAGCTCCAGGCCGAAGCGCACGTCCGGCTTGTCGGTGCCGTACGTGCGGATGGCCTCGTCGTACGGCATGCGCGGGAACGGCGTCTCCAGGGTCGTGTCTTCGAGGTCGGCCCAGAGGTCACTCATCAGGCCCTCCGTCAACGAATAGATGTCCTCCTCGTCGACGAACGTCATCTCCACGTCGATCTGGGTGAACTCGGGCTGGCGGTCGGCCCGCAG
>CAYOWD010000054.1:0-17575 GCA_964407535.1 uncultured Salinivenus sp.
ATCACACACTACCCGAAGACGCTGGAGACGGGGATGGAGATCACCGAGCAGGAGGCGTGGGTGGAGCGGGGCGACGACGACAACGCCGTCGACGTGCACATTCCCCAGTTCTTCCGGGAGATCGTCGAGCAGATTGCGTTTGAGGCGCGTGACAGTGAGTACATCGACCAGACCTCCGGGGTCTCGGTGCGGGTGACACGGGCGACCCTGGAGGCGCTGCTCTCCGCCGCCGAGCGCCGCGCGCTCCTAAATGGGGAGGACGAGACCACGGTGCGCATCAGCGACCTCATGCACGTGGCCCCGGCCATTACCGGCAAGGTGGAGCTCGTCTATGAGGGCGAGCAGGAGGGCGCGCAGAACGTGGCGCTCTCGCTGATCGGGCAGGCCGTCGACGAGACCTTTGACCGCTACTTCCCGGATCCCGAGGACAAGGAGGAGGGACGCCCGGCGTACCAGGACGTGCTCGACTGGTTTGCGGACGGACACTCCGTGGACATTGAGCAGGAGATGAGCGATGCTGCCTACGCCGAGGCGCTGGAGCAGATCGACGGCCTGCAGTCGGTGGTGGAGGAGTACACCGATCCGGACGCCGACGCGGAGCGGCGGGTGTTGATGGAGTTCGTCGTCGAGGCCCTGCACCAGAACTCGCTCGTTGGCAAGGAAATTGGTGACGGCATTCAGTCCTACGACGACATCATGGGGTCGATGCTTTCCTCTCTCGGCGGCGACGGCGGATTCGACGAGGATGACTTTGACGACGAGGACGACCTGAGTCGGTACCGCTAGGCCCTTCATTTCTCATTGCGGCATTGGGTCATTTAGGGGACTGTTTGGAACGGTCGAATCTGCCATATCCCCCCCGTACGAGCGCGAACAACGTCCTTCAAGAGGCGTCACGAACGTTTTACAAATCCCGTATGACGATGGCGACCATTCGAAAAGCCACGCCCGACGACGCGAAGGTGCTCACGGAGCTCATTCTGGAGCTGGCGGCCTACGAGCGGCTCCTCGATGAGGCAGAGCCCGTCCCTGAGCTGTTGCGCGAGCACCTGTCCGAGGAGGCGCTGACGGGGTGTGAGGCCTTGATTGCGGAGACGGAGCAGGGGACGGCCGTCGGGTTTGCGCTCTTCTATCACAACTATTCCACGTTCCTTACCAACGCGGGGCTCTACGTCGAGGATCTGTTCGTGAAGGCGACCTATCGGAGCGAGGGCATTGGCACAGCGCTTTTGCAGCGGCTGGCCGAACTGGCAGAGGAGCGGGGGTGTCGCCGCATGGAGTGGACCGTTCTGGACTGGAATACGGAGGCCGTCGAGTTCTACGAGGAGGCCGGGGCCGAGTCCCTCGACGACTGGACGCGGATGCGGCTGGATGAGGACGCGATTGAAGAGGTGGCCGAGGGGGCCGTTGCGTCGGAGGCGTAACGGGCACTGGGGATGTGCAACCCATACGTATGACGCCTCTTTTTTCCAATCTGTCCGCTTTCCCGTGACGACGCTGGTGATCATTCCTGCCTTTAACGAAGCCCGTGCCATCGGCAAGGTCATCGGGGACATCCCGAGCGGGCTCGTGAACGAAGTGGTGGTGGTCAACAATGCCTCCACCGACGAGACCGAAGACAATGCTAGGGCCGCTGGGGCGACGGTGCTTACCGAGGAGCAGCAGGGCTACGGGTACGCCTGTCTCCGCGGCATCGAGTACGCGAAGGCGAAGCAGCCGGATGTGGTCGTCTTTCTGGACGGGGACTACAGCGACCATCCGGAAGAGATGACGGACCTCGTCCAGCCGATTGCCGACGGCGCGGCCGACTTTGTGGTGGGGTCTCGAATTCAGGGAGAGGCCGAGCCCGGCGCCCTGCTTCCGCAGGCGCAGGTCGGCAACCGGCTCGCCTGCACCCTCATGGAGCGGATCTGGGGCGCAACCTATACGGACCTCGGTCCCTTCCGCGCCATCCGGTTTCGGGACCTGATGGCCCTGGACATGCAGGACAAGACCTTCGGGTGGACCATCGAAATGCAGATCAAGGCAGTGGAGGCAGGGCTTCGGATTGAAGAGGTGCCGGTGTCCTACCGACGGCGCGTGGGGGTCTCCAAAATTACCGGCACCATTCAGGGCACCGTCAAGGCCTCCAGCAAAATTCTGTGGACCATCGGTCGGATGGCGTGGACCCGGAAGCAGCGACGGGCGCGTCTTCGAGCGCGGGTGGCGCGGAAGCGCGAAGAGGTGGTGGCCGGCGGGCCCGGGCTGGAAGGGCGGGCCGAGGGAACCGACAGATGACCGGCATTCCGAGGAAGCAGCCGAATCCGTGAACGCAAGCGTCCGGTTCGATCCGGGCGTTGCGGACGAATCACGACGCAGCGCCGGCGATAGTGAACACCGCTACACACATGCAAGCAATGTCGCCGCAAGTGCAATGATAGCCGTGAAGGGGAGCTGGTGGAGGGGCGGCATCGGCACACTCCTCGCGCTCGTGTGCCTAAGGAGCATAGGCGTCGTGGCGCTGCCGGACGTCCTGCCGGTGGCAATGTTCTCGGAGATGAATCCCGTCGAGGGGCTGCCGGCGGAGTGGGAATTCAATCCGTTGGCCAGCGCCTACGACGAGACCCAATTCGACCTCGTACGCTCCGACCGCGGCGTCGTACTGCGCGCCCGGAGCGATGCGGCCGGCGCGAGTATCGCAGTGTTCCAGTCCATCGATCCCACGAAATATCCAATTCTGGAGTGGCACTGGAAGGTCAATAGCATCGTCGAGGCGGGAAAAGCGGATATGAAGGCGAGCAGTGATCTTCCGGCCCGCCTCTATGTGACGTTCGACCGCGAGCGCAGTCTGCAGAATCAGCTGAAGGCCCTGGCTTTTCGAGCGATGGGATTTAAGTCGGTGGGAACGCGCGCCATCGTCTACGTGTGGGCCAACCGGGTGGAGAAGGGACGCGTGTTTGCGGATCCGTACGTGGGCTGGCACTGGCTGCTCCCGGTGGAAAGTGGAACCACCCACGTGGGAACATGGCGCACCGAACGGCGCAACGTGCGGACCGATTACCGGCGGATTTTCGGAGAAGCCCCTCCGCCAATCAGAAGCATTGGGATTCTAACGGATACGGAGCAGACCGGCGGGACGGTGACCGCCTACTACGGCGACATCGTGGTTCGCAAAACGATGCCGGATTCGGGGGCCGTCGGCACGTCCCCGTAGGTCTTTTCCCCGAAACCGTGGTTGGCCGCTGGGGGCCTTGGAAAGAGGACGTGTTCAGGGAAGGCGCTCAAGGGTCGACAGCATCGTGCCGTCAGCGATCGACTCTGCCCTCGTTTTCATCAAGACAGGGAATTTCCGCCTCCGCTCATTTCGGTCAGAGGGGACGACCGACGGCAAAAGCGCCTCCTGCGCCCCCGGATGCGTTCCAACGTGCAATTGCTCTGGTCAAAACCCTCGCGTACTGAACCTTTCCCCCCGGGCGCCGTTTTCCTTGCGTCTCACCATTCCAACCATGACCACCGCTCGACGCACGCCGTTATGAATCCCGACATCTGGTTCAACGGAGAGTTCGTTTCCTACGAGGAGGCCCAGGTTCACGTCCTATCTCACGTCATTCACTACGGATCGTCCGTCTTTGAAGGCCTCCGCTGCTACGACACCGACGAGGGACCGGCCGTCTTCCGTTTAGAGGAGCACATGCAGCGGCTCGTGGACTCCGCGAAGGTGTACCGCATGGACCTGCCCTACACCGTCGATGAACTGAACGAGGCGGTCGTCGACACCATCGAGCACAGCGGGCTGCGCGAGTGCTACGTGCGGCCCGTGGCCTTTCGCGGCGAGGGCCCGATGGGCGTCAATCCGCTCGACAACCCCATCGAGACCGCTATCGCCGTCTGGGAATGGGGGCAGTACCTCGGCGAAGAGGCGCTGGAGCAGGGCGTGGACGTCGAGGTGGCTAGCTGGAATCGGATGGCCCCCAACACGTTTCCCGCGATGGCCAAGGCCGGCGGCAATTACCTGAACGCCGCCCTCGTGAAGATGAACGCCGTCAAAAACGACAAGATGGAGGGCATTATGCTCACCACCGACGGCTACGTGGCGGAGGGCAGCGGCGAAAATCTCTTCCTCATCAAGGACGGCACCCTGTACACCGCGCCCGGCGGCGCCTCCATTCTGCCGGGCATCACGCGGGATTCGATCATCACGCTGGCCGAGGATCGGGGGTATACGGTCGAGGAGAAGAAAATTCCCCGCGAGGAGCTGTACCTTGCCGACGAGCTCTTCTTTACGGGCACGGCGGCCGAGGTGACGCCCATTCGCACCGTGGACGACTACGAAATCGGACGCGGCAAGCGCGGCCCCATTACGAAGGAGCTGCAGGACGCCTACTTCGAGATTATCGAGGAGGGCGTGGACCCGCACGACTGGCTCACGTTCGTCGACGTACCGAAGTAATGCGGATCCCAATTGGCGGTATCGGGAGTCCGCAGACGTCTGCTTCCGTCAAACCGGACCGTCGTCTATCTGAACGGGCGAACAGCAGGGCGATCGTATGTTAAAAACTCTGGCGAAACGAAGGAAACGCTCCTGCCCGTATCGGCCAATTATGCCGAAAGGCACGGGAGCATGGGGGCATGGAGGGACGTCGGACTGCTATGAACGCGAGTCATGCCGGTACAGAACCGAGATGCGATTGCCCTAGGCGAACAGTAAAAAGTTGAAAAGAAAAGGTGGGGGACTGCCGATCTCGGTTGACGATGGCTGGATGTCGTGATCGGGAACGGTATCAGAGGGGCGTTGCCCGTGGGGGTTCTCATCGGAAGAACCGATTCGGGCCGACGCAGCAACGGGGCCGATTCTCCGATAGGAAACGGGCAGAGGAAAGGAAACCGACGAGTCGTCTGACGAAGCGCGTGCAAACGGGATGGCTGATTCGCCCTCGCTACAGTGGGTCCTCGAAACCAGCGTGTACGCCCGTGACCTCGGGGCCGCTGAACGGTTTTACGGGACGGTGCTGGACATGGATGTGTTGCTCCGGGAGGAGGAGCGGCACGTCTTCTTTCGGTGCGGGCCGGGCGCCGTGCTCGTGTTCAACCCGGACGCCACGCGGGCGGGGGAGACGCTCCCGGCCCACGGCCCGGACGGCGACGGGCACGTGGCCTTTGCCGTGGATTCCGATCGCCTGCCGGCCTGGCGCCGTCGCCTGCAGGCCCACGACATTGCCATTGAGCACGAGGAACGGTGGGGCGGGGGCAAACGGTCGATCTACGTGCGCGACCCCGCGGGCAACAGCATCGAACTGGCGTCGGCCGACCTGTGGGACACCGCCACGCGCAACGATCGGCTCCGGCAGGCCCGCCCTGTGCTCGACATCGACGCCTCCGGCTCCGGGCCGGTCGAGCGGTTTCAGCACGAGACGCTGCGGCCCGTGCTGAAGCTGCTCAATCCCACGATCCTGCGGCTCGTGGCGACCCGACTGGTGCGATACGGGGTGGGCTTCGACCGGATGGACCGCGACGATCAACGGGCTCGTCTGCGCAACCTGATGAAGGAAGACGGACGCCTGAAGCAGACGCTGCTCGGCATGGTCGTGGGCCACCTCACGGACGACGAGGCGGCGTTCTACATAGCACACGAGGAGGAGGTGCGTCGACGGTGCGTGCCGATGCTCCTGGCTCGCGTGCAGGATCAGATCGACTACGTCGCGGAGCGGGTGGCGGCGGAAGCCACCGAGTGAGGGGGGGGGGGGAGGACAGGGGAGATTGTAGGGAAGGAACGTTTTCGGACACGTAGGAGACGATTCAACGATTGAGCAATCCATCTGTCCGGAATGAGTGGGCGCGCGGATGCATGGAGGCAGCACTGCTGTGCCCACGTCTCCTCCCTGTGTGCTGCGAAGAGCAAGAGGCGATTGCCGTCGAGGGGAGAGTAGGAGGTGGAACGCGGCCCCGGCGCCTGCGGTAGCAGCCGGTCCGGTCCGCGTCCTCGTCTTTGTGTTGTGATCCTGTGTCGTTTCTCAATCCCCTTGCTCTTCTCGCCATGGCAGCGGTGGCGGTGCCGCTGTTTCTCCACCTCTTCAACCTGCGCCGGCCCACGACGGTCGAGTTTAGTTCGCTGGCGTTTGTGCGCGAGCTGCAGGAAACGGCGGTGCAGCGGGTACGCGTCAAGGAGTGGCTGCTGCTTGCCCTCCGCATGCTGGCGATTGCGTGTCTGGTGATGGCGTTTGCCCAGCCCACCCTGACCGGCGACCTGGCCCGCGTGGGCGGGGCGTCGGTGAAGACGGCACACGGCCTCGTGGTGGACAATTCGCTGTCCATGGCACGGGCGGCCGAGCAGGGCGGCGCGGCGCTGGATGGAGCCAAGACGAAGACAAACGGCGTCCTGCAGACGGTGGAGGACAATGATGAGGTGGGGGTGTGGCCCACCGCGCGCAGCAGCGACCGCTCGCCGTCGCTGGGCACAAACGTGAGTGGAGCGCAGCAGGACGTGGCGGACCTCGCCCCGCAGGCCGGGGCGTCGTCGTTGGCACGTGCGATCGGAGACGCGGCGGAGGCCGTCGCGGCGGCCGAGGCCCCGCGCCGCGTCGTGTACGTGGCGAGCGACGTGCAGCGCAGCACCCTCGGCGATTCGGTGGCGACGCCGCAATCCAGCATCAAGGACGTCCAGGTGCGGCTCCTGCCGGTGGCTACGCGGGACGCCGACAACGTGGCGGTAACGGACGTATCGGTTGTGAGCCGCATTGCGGAGGTTGGGCAGCCGGTCGACATTGAGGCGACGCTCGTCAATCACGGCGACGAGACGCTGTCGGACTATGTGGCCAGCGTGTACCTGGAGGAGGAGCGGGTGGCGCAGGCCACAACCACGCTGGAGCCGGGCCTCGAAACCACTGTGTCTTTCACCGTCACGCCCCAGCAGCGGGGCTGGTTGCGCGCGGCCGTCGAAACCGAAGACGACGACTTCCCGGCGGACGATCGGCATCACTTCACGCTGCACGTGCCGGAGCAGCGCCGGATCCTTCTGGTGCGGGGCAACGGACAGAACACCCGTTACGTGGATCTCGCCCTGTCGTCGGACATGACGGCGGATCGGGTCTCGTTTGAGACGACGGCGATCGACGAGACGCAGCTGGCATCGGCGGAGCTGGGCCAGTACAATGCCGTGCTGCTGGTGGGGCCGCGCTCGCTGTCGAGCGGCGAGGTGGATGCCCTGACGCGCTACGTCAACCGGGGCGGCGGCGTCTTGCTGTTTCCGAGTGAGCAGGCGGCGGCCGATACGTACAACCCCCTGCTCCGTGCCCTGGAGGCCGGAACGGTTCGCGGGTTTAGTGGCGATTCGTCGAGCGAACAGTCAATTGCGTCCTTCGAACGGGTGGATCTGACGCATCCCCTCTTTGAAGGGGTGTTCAGTCGTGACCGGCAGTCGGACGCGGAGGTGGAGCAGCCGCGCGTCTACCGCACGATGGACCTACGGCCGTCGGGACGCAGTGGGCAGACGCTTATCCAGCTGTCCAGCGGCGTGCCGTTCCTGCACGAGGTGCGACACGGGGGTGGGGCGCTGTTGTGGACGGCGGTGGCCCCGACCCCCACCTGGAGCGATCTGCCGGTGCGGGGGCTGTTCGTACCGCTCCTCTACCGGTCGGTCTATTACCTCTCGGCGGGCGGCTCCGTGGCGGGCGAGCAGCTCGTGGCGGGTCGGCCGAGCGAGCTGCGGCTGTCGGGCCTGGCGCCCGGCACATCGCTCCGGCTCGTGGGGCCGGACGGGGCGGAGGTGGCCCCGGACCAGCGCAGCCTCTTCGGCGCCACCCTCCTGCAGGTCGGCCGCACCCTGGACGTGCCCGGTGTGTACGACGTGAAGGCGGGCGACCGCCTCGTGCGGCGTGTGGCCGTCAATGTAGACCCGGCGGAGTCGGATCTCCGCACGGTAGGGGCTGACAGTGCGGCGGCGCAGCTTCAGTCGGTACTCGGCACGTCCGTACAGCCGGTGACCGGCGAAGGGGACGAGGCCGTGGCGGAGGCCCTGCGTACCCAACAGGTGGGGACGGAGATCTGGAACGTATTTTTGCTGCTGGCCCTCGGATTTCTCGTGGCCGAGATGCTGGTGGCCAGTCAATGGCGCCCGGAAACGGCATCGTAAGCTCCGCAACGAAACTCGTTCGGCAGCGGAGTTGGTATTATTCAGGGGGCTTCCCCCGATGGGGCGCCGTCAGCGGCTGTTCCGCCGGTGGGAAGGCGCAGGGTGACCCGCGTGCCGTCGTCCGGCTCGCTTTCAATCTCCATGGTGCCCCCAATTCGGTCGACGAGGCGCGTCGTCACAGTGAGCCCGAGGCCGTTGCCCTCGTACTTGCGATCCAGGCCGGTCGAGGCCTGCGCAAACTCATCGCACGCTCGGGGCACAAACGCCGGATCCATCCCCACGCCCGTATCCTCGACCTGGAGCTCCACGACCTCCTCGGAGGCGGTGGCCGTGACGTGGATCCGTCCTCCCTCAGTGAACTTGACGCTGTTGTCGAGCAGGTGTATCAGCACCCGTTCCAGAAGATGCGAATCGAGATCGATGGTACTGCTTTTGGACACCTCCACGTCGAGCGCCACGCCCTTCTCCTGGGCCTGTTCTCGGTAGTCGTCGATCACCGACCGAACGGTTCGACCCAATCGGCACCGCTCGTTCATGTCAAGACGGCGGCCCGAATCCACCTCTCCTTCGAGCTCCGCAAACTCCATCACGGTGTTCAGGGTGTAGAGAAGCCGCCGCGCGCCCCCGAGAATCCGGCCCGTGAATTGGTCGGCCGCGTCGGGGTTCTGGTCGATCAACGCTGCAAAGGTGAGAATCGACGTCAGCGGCGTACGCAGCTCGTGGCTCATGTTTGAGAGAAGCGCCGTCTTCATGCGGTCGGCTTCCTCGGCGGCCTCCTTGGCCTCCCGAAGCGATTGTTCCCGGTCGAGCCGCCCCAGCACGAGGCTGGCATATCCGCCCAGAATCTCAATGAGACGAAGGTCGAACGGCCCAATCCCCCCAATCTCCCGGCTGCCCACGGAGATGAGTCCGTGCTCTCCCATTGGGACGTACGCCGTGGATCGAATATCCCCCCGGTCGAGCTCCGGCCGCTCAGCCGATAGATCGTCGAAAACCTGGGTGTCCCCACTGCGGTACACCTGTGCGGCAGGCGTGTCCCCATCAAGGGCATAGGCCGGGCGCGCCGGCATGGAGCCCTGCACCATCTCTGGGACGCGACTCGCCGCGAGCCGGTCGTCCTCGACGAACCGGATCGTCGTGCCCGAATACCCAAGCGTCTCCCCAATGAGGTGTATGAGGAGATCGGCCACCTCATCCTTGTTTTGCGCCCGGAGGAGCGCGCTGGTGGCGTCGTACAGCACCTCCACCTTCTGCCGACGCTCGCGCAGTTGCACCCTCTGTTGGTGTCGCTCCGTGATGTCCTGAATGGTTCCGCGGATCCGAGTAATCTTTCCGTCCTCCCACTGCGGCTCGCCCCGGGTCCGGACCCATCGGGCATCCCCGTCCGTCGTAATCATCCGCAGTTTGAGGTCGTAGGGCTCCCCCTTGCCAACGGCCCGTCGGAAGGCGTCCTGAAGGGTCGACTGATCGTCGGGATGAAACAAGTTGATGGTCTGCTCTAGCCCGATGTTTGCATCCAGTTCCATGCCATGGATGTGGTAGACCTGCTCCGTCACGAGAATCTCGCCGGTTCGAACATCGTACTCCCAGGCTCCCACGTCGGCAATGGCCTGCGCCTTCGCAAACAGGTCGTTCTGTCGCGCCAGCTCGTGCTCCGCTTCCCGCCGCTCGGTAATGTCGTCCATGTGAAAGACCGCGCCTTCCAAGTCCCCGTTTGCGGAATGCAGGGGCGCCCCGCTGACCGAGAGCAACCGCTGGGTGCCGTCGGGCCATTCGATGGTGTGCTCAAAGTCGTAAATCGGCTCCTCCGTGGCCATTACCTGGGCAAACGGGAGTTCTTCATCCGGAATGGACTCGCCGTCGGGGCCGCGGATGCGCCACTCGGGGTCGTTATAGGTCCGGGCCATGACCTCCGTTTTGTCCAATCCGAGAATGTCTTCAGCCCGACTGCTTGCTTCCAGAAACTCCCCGTCGGCATTCAGCACAGCAATAGCGACGGGGCTGGTCTCCAGGATGCGATCAAGAAAGTTCCGCTCCTCACGGAGCTGTCGTTCGGTCCGTTTTCGTTCAGTAATGTCTCGCCCAATCCCGACCATCCGGAATCCGCCCTCCGGATGCCGCACGCGATTCCCCACAAACTCGTAGGGGATTCTCGTCCCGTTCTTTCGGAGAAGGGGAATCTCGACCTGGTTATGCCCGCTCATGAACCCGTTCCCGATTTCCGCAGCGATCCGCTCCTCCTCACTGTCGGGAACGAACTCGAACGCGGTCATCGCGCCAATCTCGTCGTCGGTGTACCCGGTCACCGCCGACACGCTGTCGTTCCATCGTCGGAGCCGGGCCTGATCGTCAATCACGAAAAAGAGGTCATCGATTGCGTCAAGCATCCGGCGGGTATACACGCGGTAGCGTTCCAGCTTTCGGCGGGTTTCCTCCCGGTCGCTCACATCCCGAATGAGGGACCGAATCACCGTGCCGTCTCCGATCTCCGTTTTGTTCGCAACCACTTCCGCCCAGAAGATCGCCCCATCGGCGCGCTCGTAGCGAGAAACGGCTTCGTAGGTCCCGCGATTCCGAAGGGCGTCCAGCTCTTCACGAGCGGTCTCCTCCTCCGAGGGCGCGTGCAGATCGACGAGGGACTGTTCGTTTAACTGCTCCGCCGACATCCCAAAGAGCGACTCCGCTTGGGAATTGACCTCCTGAACGGTGCCGTCGAGGTCGTGAACGAGGATGGCGTCGGTGGAGTCCTGAAATAGAGAGCGGTATCGTTCCCGGCTCTTCCGTACGTCCTGCTCCGCCTGTTTGCGGTCGTGGATGTCGAGATGGACGCCCGCCACCCGACGCACACGGCCCTCCTCGTCGCGGTCGATGACCTTTCCAATCGTTTGGATCCATCTCCACGCCCCGTCCTTCGTCTTCATCCGAATCTCCGGATCGTAGGTATCGGCCGCCCCCGCAACGTAGCGCTCCAACACGTTTATTGCTCGGGGCAAATCCTCGGGATGCACGAGCTCTTCCCACGTATTGAAGTGAAAATCGAGCTCGTCCCGAGAGTAGCCGAGCATCTCGGCCCATTGCCGGTTAAACTCCACTCGGTCGGTCTCCAGATCCCAGTTCCAGGTGCCAATGGTGCCGGCGTCCACGGCCATCCGGAGCTTCTCCTCCTGGTTCCGCTTGTCGGTAATATCGGCCCCCATCCCAATAATCCCGGCAATGTCGCCCTCTGCATCATAAAACGGAGAGAACCAACTGTCGAAGAGGAGTCCATCGACTTCAAGCTCGCGGTCGACACGCTGACCGTCGAGGGCACACTGGACCGCGTCGAGAATCCCCGGCGCGTCGGCGTAGAGCTCAAACACAGACTGACCGACTACGTCTCCCGGCTGGAGGCCCAGTGCCTCCAGATCGTCGCCTTCTGAAAGCAGAAACGTACCGTCCGCATCGAGCATAAATACGACCGGCTGGGCGTTCTCGACGACGGTCCGAAACCGTTCCTCGCTCTCTCGAAGGGCGCGCCGGTGCCGATCTCGGTCGAGGGCCACACTGGCGACGTGCGCCATCCGACGCAGGAATACCTGTTCTTCGTCGCTTGGCAGCTGAGACTCGGTCCCATACACTGCAAATGTCCCCAGTACCTCTCCGGTCCCGTCCCGTATGGGCACCGACCAACAAGACTGGAGCTCAGTGTCCGCGATCGCTCCTCGGTATCCGTCCCACCGGGAATCCGAGTCAATGTCCTCGGTGATCGTTTCCTTCGCGTGATAGGCAGCGGCCCCGCACGTCCCCGCCGAAGGACCGATTGCCAGCCCGTCGACCATCTCCACGTATTGTGACGGGAGCGAGGACCCGGCCACGTACCGAAGCCGGTCGTTCTCCCGCCGGAGGACCGAGACCCGAGTACCGGGCACCATTTGTTCGGCCTGCTGACAGAGCTCTTCAAGCACCTCCGGGGTGTCGGTTCCCGTCGCGATGGCCTCAAAAAAGGTGCTTGTCATCTCCTCCTGCCGCTCGGCCTGCCGGTGCTTCGTGCTCTTCCGACGGAGTCGAAGCTCATCCTCAACGATCGCGGCCAGGTCCGAAAGCCGTCGCAGTTCATCCTCCGTTGGGGAGCGCGGCTCGGGATCGAACACGCAGAGCGTCCCAATCTGATGGCCCGCCTCTGTTTCCAGGGGCACGCCGACGTAAAACCGAACGCCGTGCTCGGTTACGTACGGATTGTCCGACACGCGCTCGTCCTCGGTCGCGTCTTCGATCACCACCATTTCCCCCTCCTCCATCGTATACACGCAGAGGGAGGTGTCCAGGCCGGTCTCTTGTTCATCAAACCCGACCGCCGACTTAAACCACTGCCGGTCCTTGCTGATGAAATTGACCAGTGCGGACTCCACGTCGAGGAGGTCGGTCGCCAGCCGCGTGATGCGATCGAACGCCGCCTCCGGTTCGGTATCGAGGATCTGTTGGGCTTCCAGGGCTGCAAGCCGGCGTTCGTCGTGGAGGACTGCAGATACGGAATCGGAGAGCGAAGCGCAATCCGAATGCGTCCGTGAGGAAGAAGGGGAAGCCGAACGGGTCATGGGTGTCGAATGTTAAGGTGGATCTCCAATTGGGAGCCGGCTTGCACGGAAGTGCTTGTCATCAGGATTGGCGATCGGCAAGACCGAGAAATCCCAAAACAAGATTTGATTCACACCTTTTTTAACGACAATGTACTCTTTTGTTCAGTACGTCCGTATAGTAAAATTGGAATAAAACAAAATATAACTAGATAAAAACACTATTTCGATCTCAAATATCGCAAGAAATACAATTTGACATATAAAATCTGAATGGTAGCCGTCTCCTTTTCCTCGTCGTCTCTGTAGTATTGGGTAGAGTTTGAGAGAGGAGATCTGAGATCCCGGGGATCTGTGTAGGGTTATGAGATGAACCGCAGTACGATTCTGCTTTCTTCGTAGAGGTTTGCTCCTCCGGAGAGAGATGTGCCTCCCGACAGCATCTGTCGGGGTCGGACACGAGAAATTTCGGGCGTTCCGTTCCGATGGCAATCTTGGAGCGTGTGCGCTCCTCTTGCCTCTTTCCGGGCGGTCGTTTCTTCAAGGCCGAAAAGGGTTCTCTTCCGTCCCTCGAAAGCATTTCGGAAAAAGAGATTGCGTCCGGTAATTAATCTCATAAAGTCACAGAGATTCCCTGTCCGGGGGAGAAGTCAACCAAAGTCGAACAGCGACTGCGGATCTTCTTTGTGAAGCACCGCCACGAACCGATGCGCTTCGCGAGCGGAAGCCCTCTGCTCCCCGTTCGGCAGCGAAATGCGCACGAGGCGCCATCCCTGTTCCAGCGCTCGGTTCAGCGCCTCAACGCCCGTACCGGCGTCCTTCTGCTGGTCGATCACAATTTGCTTCTGGTTTGGGCTCTCGCATGCGCTGGATCCGACATCGGCATGGGACGCCCCATTGGACCGTACTTCCTCGGATTGCCAGGCGGAGGCGCTCTCCTCGCCGGTCGCGTCGGAGGAATTGCCGGACTCTGCGTTTTCTTCGCCCAAGAGGGGGTCCTCGTCCGGATCCGTGAAAACGTGCTCGAAGAAATCCTTACTATCGCTCATGGGAAATCAGCGTCGTCTCGTGAGGGAAAGGTCGAAATGAGGATTCATGAAGACGCGTTGCCTCAGGAGGCCTGAGAGCGCCGTTCCTGCGTTTCGTTGACGGTGTCGTAGACGGAGCCGTAGCGGTCGAGCCGGTCGATCACCTCCTCCACGAGTGCGCCGTATTCTTGGGCGCCCTGCGAGTCCGGTGCATAGTCGAAGATCGCTTGCCCGCGAGTGGGGGCCTCCTCCAGGGCCGGATCGGAACGGATTTCGGTGTCAAAGACCTTCCCCCCGTAGTGATTGCGCACCTCCTCCATGATCGTGTGGGTCTCCTGGTCGTCGCGCTGCACCATGGTGAGGAGCACCCCCAGCACGGGCGCCGCCTCGCCCATCCCCTGGCGCACGTTCTTGACCACTTCCCCGAGGCTCACCACGCCCTCCAGCGACAGGTACGACGGCGACACCGGAATAATGAAGGCGTCGGCCATCACCAGCGCGTTGATCGTGAGGAGCGAGGTGGACGGGGCACAGTCGATGAGAATGGTGTCGTAGGCCGCCGTCACGCTGGAGAGGGTCTTAGCAAGCCGCTGTTCGCGGCCCTCCGTCCTCGAAAGTTTCGTGTCGGCATCGGCCAGTCGCATGGAGCCGGGAAGCACATCCACATTGTTCGTATGGGTAGACCGAATCGCGTCGGACGGCGCCGTTTCGCGAAAGAGCACCGAGGCCGTCGACGGGGTAAGGTCGTCCCGGTCAATTCCGAGGGCAAAGGAGGCGGATCCCTGACTGTCGAGGTCGATCACAAGCACCCGGCGGCCCATGCGCCCGAGCCCGGCAGCGAGGTTGACGGTGGTCGTCGTTTTACCGACGCCTCCCTTATTGTTGATGATGGGAATCGTCTTGATCATAGGAGGAGCAGATTCAGGGTGAGTATAATGAGGGGCGGTTCGCGCTGTCCGGGCACGTCGTCCCGACCGTAGGGAGCATTAAGCCGCCTGCGGCGCTTTTGTGGGCATCTCGTCGGCCGGAACGTCGGCGGTTTCGGAGGCAAGGGCGCCGTGCTGAACGGCAGATACGACGGCCGCCAGTGCGCCGCCCGCAAACGGCGAGATCACATAGATCCAGATAAAGGTATAGGAGCCCGCCCCGTTGAGTGTGTCAATGATGGCAGGTCCAATGCTCACGGCCGGATTAAAGGCGCCTCCCGAGACGGAGCCGCCGGCAAAAATGCCCACCGCAAGTGTAAAGCCGATCGCGAGCCCGAAGTAGGAGTTGCCGTCCGTTTCTTCCACCACGGCGGTGTTCAACACCACCAGCGCCAACGCAAAGCTAAATAAAAACTCCACGAGCAGCGCCGAGGACAGGCTCGCTTCTGCCCCCGGCGTCGGGGCAAACGTTTCGCCTAAAATCATGAGCACGGCGGCTCCCGCCAGGAGGGCCCCAACGACTTGGGAGAGCATGTAGGGCACCACGTCTTTCCGTTTCATTTTGCCCCGAAGGACGACCGCGAGGGTAACGGCCGGGTTGTAGTGAGCGCCGGAGAGGTGTCCCCCCATGTAGACCATCACCATTAAGACACTTCCGATGGCGAGGGCCGCGAATGGAGACTCGCCGACGATGGTGAGTCCGATGGTGAGAACGAGGAAAAAGGTTCCGACAAATTCAGTAAGATAGCGTCTCATGGGGTTGGTCTGTTACTGGTAGAAAGCGAAAAATGAGGGAGCGGGACCTGTAATCCATCACCGATTAGAGTCCGGCGTTGGAACCCGAATCTTCGGGGAGCCGCCCCTCTGAGGAGTATTCGTAAAAAGCATTTCTCCCCCAGAGGGGGCGGTCTGCTCCGAAGCGGGAACGCGTTGAGGCGACGATGGCCCCTCCGGTTATGTCAGCTCGATCCGTTCGTCAATTCCGTCAATCTCTCGTCGAGCAAGGCCGAGATTGCCGTCTGTCCGGTCGATGACCACGTAGATGAAGATGTTCTCGTGGTTCTCGCACATCCGGATGAGGTGGTACTGCGACTGCAGGGAGATCAAGAGATCCTCGATCTCGTCGTCGATTTCCAGGTCATGGATAATGTTCTTCTTCGACCGGACGACCTCGGTATTTCCGGCCCCGGCCAGTTCCATGTCGATGCCGCGGCCCCCCTCGGTGCCAAGCGTCATTCCGGATTCGTAGTCGATGATCGCCGCGCCAATCGCTCCATCAATGTCCATGAGCTCCTGCAACGCGTCCTTGATGTCGACGGTCTGAGAGGAGCGTGCTTCGTTCTTTGATGTGCTTCTGGATCGGGATGATTGCTTGGCCATGGGTAGAGTGTCTTCTTTTGCAAAGGAAGAAAGAAACGTGAACGGAGCCTGAAAGACCGTTCATACCGATACGCGGTTGTGAGTGCGTCTACCAATTATAGATTGGTGGGGACGTATTCACGCGTCGGTCTATTCGCAGTGGCAGGGAAACACGAGGAGACCAAGAGCCGGTCGCCTCTGTTGCCGATCTGCACGTTTTTATGCTGCAAGTCTCGCTCCAACCCCGCTGAAGGCGATAGAGGTCGCTCAGACGGGGATACTGGGCCGAAAAAAAAGAAAGAAATGTAATCGAGTCGGAGTAAATGTAAACAAAATGTTATCCAAAATACCCATTCGGGACGTCCTCGAACACGCCGGGTTGACTCGTTTCCGATGGTCCCTGTTCAGATCCGGTGTGCTCAGTGTCTCTTGCCCGCGGGGATGAGAGGCGTTGTTCTGTCGCTTGTGGGAGGAGCCGTTCTCTTCTGAAACGCCCTTGCGTCTCTGTGCCCACGGCACAAGCTGCAGCTGGAAGAACGCCGCTGCTTTCCGAGAGTCGGGAGCCACTGGGGGCGAGTCGTTGTGGTTGCCGTCGATGTGTTCGTGTGCTGCCCCGTCGTTGTCGGCTCGTCGGGCCGCGAACGCGGCCAAATACGATTGTTCTGTTCCAATGTGTCCGGCGTGCAACACCAAATTGGACTGCGGGTATAGGAACGTGCAATTTGGTTGAACACTTTTCAGTCATCACTCGCACGTTCGCACTCTTCCGTCACAACCCCGCATTCGCCTTTGTTTACACCGGAAGAAAAAACGCAGGACGCTGAGACCGCTATCATCATCGGGGTCATCACGCCGCAGCAGTCGCGCTTCGAGGTACGCGACCACCTCAACGAGCTTGAGCACCTGGCCATGACGGCCGGGGCCGAGGTGACCGACCGGATGACGCAGTCGCTCAACAGTCCCGATCCGGCCACCTTTATCGGCTCCGGCAAGGTCGAGGAGCTGGCGCGCCTGACCGACGAGCGGGACTCGGATCTCGTCATCTTCGACGATGAGCTGACGCCGGTCCAGGTCAAGAATATTGAGGAGGAGATCGACTGCAAGATCCTGGACCGGTCCGGCCTCATTCTCGACATTTTTGCCAGTCGAGCGCAGACCCGGGCGGCCAAGACGCAGGTGGAGCTTGCGCAGCTCCAGTACCTCCGCTCGCGCCTGACGCGGCGGTGGACCCACCTGTCTCGGCAGGAAGGGGGCATCGGCACGAAGGGGCCGGGGGAGAAGCAGATCGAGACCGACCGGCGCCTCATCGACAAGCGCATTGCGAAGCTGCGGGAGAAGCTCGACAAGATCGACCGCCAGCGCACCACGCAGCGGAAGGGCCGGAATGAGCATACGACCGTTTCGCTCGTCGGATACACGAACGCCGGCAAGTCGACGCTCCTCAACGCCCTGGCCGATGAGGACGTGCTCGCGGAGGATCGGCTCTTCGCAACGCTCGACGCGACCACGCGGACCGTCGAGCTCGACACCAACAAGGAGGTGCTTATGTCCGACACCGTCGGGTTCATCCGCAAGCTGCCGCACCGCCTCATCGAGAGCTTC
>CAYOWD010000055.1:0-15718 GCA_964407535.1 uncultured Salinivenus sp.
TCATCGGCAGCACGAGGCTCACGATGAGGGCCGAGCGCCAGTCGCCCAGGAAGCCGAGAAGCACCAGAATCACGAGCAGACCGCCGATGAGGAGGCTCGTGGTCACCGTCGAGATGGCGGCGCTCGTCAGCTCGTTGCGGTTGTAAAACACCTCTACGCCCACCCCCGGCGGCAGCGCCTGTTTTAGCTCGTTCATCTTCGCCTGCACGTTGTCGACCACCTCCTGGGCGTTGGCCCCGCGCCGCATCATCACGATGCCGGTCACGGTCTCGCCCCGTCCGTTCATGGAGGCGGCCCCGTGCCGCACGGCGTGGCCGACCTGCACCTCGGCCACATCACTCACGAGCACGGGCGTCCCGTCGCGGCTCGCGATGACGGTATTCTTGAGGTCCTGGAGGATGTCGCCGTCCTCGGCCCCGACCCGCCCGACGCCGCGCACCACGTACTGCTGATCGTTACGGACGATGTAGTTGCCGCCCGAATTCTGGTTGCTGTTGCGAAGGGCCTTGTAGGCCTGGTCGAGCGACAGATCGTGGTTGACGAGCTGGTCCGGCAGCGGCTGGGCGGCATGGGACGGTGCTCCCATCGCCAGCACCAGGGCCAAAAGGAGTCCGCCGGGGCGAAGAACAGGCGTCGACGGCATGAAAAACGGGCGGTCTGTGGGGAAGGGCGCGCATTGCAACCACTTCCTTGGACGACCGCCGCCGACGGCGGGATCTTAGGGGACGGTGAGAAGCGGATTAGAAGATGATTAGAACGAAGCGACGCAGTGAATTTCAGTGGTCCCCCCTGGCCCGAACAGGGGACTGCCCCCAGAATGCAGCCCCACGCCTCATCGGTCCGCCTGGAGTGCTTGAGCCGAACGGTGTTTGGTCAAAGTCGGCTCCGCTGAGAGAACGCCACTTTCCTTCTGATCTGAGTACGTTCCCAGTGTAGGACACCGAGAAGTGTGGCCCTGCAAATGATGCTTTCTTAGCTAAAATACTTTTCGTTACCGTCGTATATGTCGATATTTGGCTCCCCCAAATCCAGATGATTGCATATACTATTGCAGCTTCGCTCCATCCCTTCATACGTAACTATCATGAAGTCTCGATCTTTTACCTGGTCGAACGCGTGCGCGTATCCGTTTCTAATTCTCTCATATGCTTGTTGTATATCTTCTATATGATCTCTGTGCGTCATTTGGGACTTCGCTGTAGGGTAGAAAGACCTTGATGTGAGCAGCACTTTCGTCTCGTAGCCTGCAAGCTTTCGCTCCATTCTATCCAGGCTCGGCATTTTTTCCGACTCAAAGTGGGGAATGCTGCGCCTCCACACGATGTCTCGTCCCACCTCTTCCGGAGGCGGAATTCGTTCATCGAACCGCTGCTCATGTCCCCCGTCTCCTGCACAACCGGCTGAGATTAACACCCGCGTTAGGAGCCTCGTGCCTGTAGACTCCGGACCCATGACGATAAAAGCTTTCATCGAGCGAAACGTGATGATTATTCGAATAGATCGGGTCACCGTTAACGGGCGTTGTCTCTCGGCGCCTCAATCAGGCCCAACGTACCGATCCGCGAGAAAATACGTAAATCATTTTCCCCGAACGATGCGCACCTTGCCGCGGGAAAGAAACGGGGAGTGCCGGTCGCAGGTCAGCGCAATCTCAGACCGGCGCAAACGTATTCCCGTATCGGTGTGATCGCCCTGTTACGTTTTCTTCCTCGGGCGGAGCCCCCCGTTGCTCACGTCGTTTTGACCCACTGACACCGTCACGCAGGGAGCTCTGTCCGCCCTGGTTCGGATTGCCTGCATCAGTCTGCCAAAATTGCAAACGGACGCACGTGATGCCGCCCGCACTTGCCAGTACCGTTCTGCTGACCGACCAGATCCATCGACTCGCCGACTTCTACGAGACGCTGCTCCAACAGTCTCCGACGTGGTACCGCGACGACTATACCGCCTTCGACACTCCGGGAAGCACGCTTGCCCTCTTCACCGTAGATGGACACGATGAACACATCCGCCGCGGGGCCGCCGTGACCGGCGAAAACCGAAGCATGAAGGTCGAGTTTGCGGTCGACGATGTGGAAGCCATTTACAAGCGGCTCCGCGAGAACGATGCGTCCTACGATTGGGTGCGACACCCGCCGGCCGACATGCCGTGGGACACCCGAATTGTCGTGCTGCGCGACCCGGATGGTCACCTGGTCGAACTGTATCAGCCTCTTTAACCGATGGTGTGAGTTGTGAATTGTGCGAGTTGAGGGGGCTGTTCCGAGAGCGAAGCAGACTGAAACTGCGCAAACCCGCACTTAATTTTCAACCTGCTCCGGCGTTGAATTGTGGAAACGCTCAACCCGAAACCCTTCCACTCACATCGTGTCCCCTTCAGCAGGCGGCGTAGGCAGTGCTTTCGATCCTCGCTGTCGCACATCTTTCTGAATGGTAACAGGAACGGTAGATCTGGTCTGGGAACAGGTAGGGGGGTTTTTTCTTGGGTGAAATGGTCAAATACTATTCCCGGAATCGCAAATCATGTATCAGCCCCAAGATTGTACGAGGATTCGAATTGCCATATTCGTCACATGAGTTCTCTAGAGTGCTGTGTTTCGGGGATGCTCCTGTGAGTCCTCCTCCTCCGGGCTCGACAAGAGAGTTGGTGTTCTCCTGTACTCACGGAGCATTCGGTATGAGAGAGAATACCTTATAGCTGCTCTGAATTTGAAAATGCCCCTTGATCACATTCGGCGAGATTCATTTTGCCAGCGCCCCCCTGAAGAATCCACCTGAGCATAGTGAGGGGGAGCGGAATGGCCTGTTGAGAATGGAATGTTGCAGCAGGGACGTGTCCGCACCCGCCGCGGTCATGGCTGCCATTCTTTCAATATCGAGTCCCCCCCTTCCAAGCCCATTCAGGACGGACTTCCCCACTTGTTACCTATCCACCCACGACACCGCCCCATGCGTACCGATACGGATACTCCTTCCGTTCGTCGTCTCACCGATGCCCGTATTCCGACGGCCGACGGCGAATTTGCCCTCATGCTCTACGAGAATAGTGAGGACGATAAGGATCATCTGGCCCTTGTCTGTGGAGATGTGGCCGGAAAAGAGGACGTTCTGGTCCGTACGCATTCGGAGTGCTTTACCGGGGATGTGCTTGGCTCTCTCCGGTGCGATTGCGGCGAACAGCTTGATGCGTCCATCCGGCGCGTCGCTGAAGAGGGACGAGGCGTGGTTCTATACCTGCGTCAGGAGGGCCGCGGCATCGGGCTGCTGGACAAGCTCCGTGCCTACAACCTGCAGGATGAGGGCTACGATACGGTCGAAGCGAACCGCATTCTCGGTCATGGGGCCGATGAGCGCGACTATGCAATTGCGGCACGGATCCTAGACGACCTGGGCGTCTCGTCGGTACGCCTGCTCACCAATAATCCCGAAAAGGTGGAGGACCTCACGGAACGCGGGATTGAGATTTCTGAGCGTGCCCCTCTCGAACCCCACGTCAATCAGCACAACGAGGACTACCTCCGGACGAAGGCCAACCGGATGCGTCACGCCTTGAACCTGGGCCGTGCCAATGGGCATGGGCATTCCCAAAGCAACGCGCACGACGGCTCGCTTCAGTCGTTGCGGCAGCGCATCGGGCGCCACTTTTCGGAGACCGGGACGCCCTTTGTGACGCTGACGTACGCCCAGAGCCTGGACGGCTCCATTGCGTCGGCCTCTGGCACGCCGTTGCCCATCAGCGGCCAGGACGCCCTGGACTTTACGCACCGCCTCCGGGCCCTCCACGACAGTATTCTTGTAGGCATCGGCACCATTCTCGCCGACGATCCCCGACTCAACGCCCGGCGGGGCGAGAAGGACCATCCCGTCCCGGTTGTGTTGGATTCATCGCTTCGGTTTCCCCCCGACGCCCGCCTCCTCGACTGCGAGGGCCCCGCCCCCCTCATCTTTACCGGTCCCGATCCGGCCCCCGATCGCCGCGAGGCCCTGACCGCTAAGGGGGCCACGGTGCAGGAACTCCCCTGTGCTCCGGAGGGCGGCATCTGTCTCGATGCGCTCCTCGACGCGCTGAGTGAACGGACGCTCAGCAGCGTCATGGTGGAGGGCGGCTCCCAGATCCTGACGACGTTTCTGCGGCAGCAGCAGGTGCAGCGCATCATCCTGACCGTAGCGCCGATGTTCGTGGGCGGGACCCCTGCAATTGGCTCGGTGGCCCCGTCCGAGTCCGACCCGTCCGCCGATCAGTTTCCGCAGCTCACGAACGTGCAGCAGCGGTGGTTTGGCGAGGACCTCGTCATCGAAGGGGATCCGACCTGGCCTGCATCCGAGGAACCGGCGTAGCTCATTTTCCGCGTTCGCTTCTCCACGAGCCGTCCATTCGTTTATGAGCAAGGAGTCCCGTCGACGCGTCCAGTTTTCCGGACCCGGGAACGCGGAGGTGCTGACCGAAGAGGCGCCGGCTCCCGGCCCCGGAGAGGTGCGCGTGCGCACGACCTACTCGGCCATCAGTCCCGGCACCGAGCGTCTTGTCTACCAGGGCAACGTGCCCGGCGACTTGGAGGCGGATGAGTCGATCGAGGCGCTTCAGGACGACACCCTCTCGTACCCTATTTCGTACGGGTACGCATGCGTCGGGGAGGTAGACGTGCTGGGAGAGGGGGTGGACGCGGACTGGCGGGGAACGTCCGTGTTTGCCTTCCAGCCCCACGTGTCTCGGTTTGTGTCGTCGACCGATGCCCTCATCCCGCTGCCGGACGCCGTCGATCCGGAAGACGGGGTAATGATTCCCTCGATGGAGACTGCCGTGAATATGGTGATGGACGGACGCCCGCTGATTGGAGAAACGGTCCTCGTTTTTGGACAGGGCGTGGTGGGACTACTTACGGCCCATCTTCTCGCCGACCACCCGCTCGGGACGCTGGTTGCGATCGATCCGGACCCGGACCGCCGGGCCCGCTCGGAGGTGGCCGGGGCCCAGGCCGTGTCCGCCGTCGATGATCTGCCTTCTCCCATCGACGACGCCGATCTCGTGTACGAGCTCACGGGGCAGCCCGCCGTCCTGGACGACGCCGTCCAGCACACCGGCTTCTCCGGGCGGATCGTTGTTGGGTCGTGGTACGGGACCAAGACCGCCCCGATCAACCTCGGAGACCACTTCCACCGATCGCGCATGCGCATCATTTCCAGTCAGGTGAGCACCATTGATCCCCGCTACCGGGGCCGATGGACGAAGGAGCGACGGATGTCGGTGGTACTGGATCTGCTGGACGAGGTGCAGCCTAGCCGACTCATCTCGGACTGGTTTCCAGTCGGGGAGGCCCCATCCGCCTACGAGCAACTGGCTTCGGACCCCTCCGTGCTGCAGCCTGCCTTCACGTACGAATAGTCTGTTCTCCCTTCCCAATTTCCCTGAACATCGAATGTATCAATTGATGGTTCGCCGTGACTTTGTGGCTCAACACTACCTGACCGTGCCGAACTGTGGCCCTGAGAACGAATGGCACTCCCATCATTTCGAGGCCGAGGTCCTGCTGGAGGGCGACACGCTCAATGAAAACGGGTACCTCGTCGATATTGTGGAGGTCGAAGACGCCCTCGACGACCTCGTGGAGCGATATCGTGATGCCACCCTCAACGACCTCCCCGAGTTCGAGGACCTCAATCCAAGCATCGAACACTTTTCGCGCATCTTCTGCACGTCCCTTCAGGAACAGCTCGCAACGGATGGACTCGACATGACCGTGAAGATCTGGGAGGATGAGGATGCCTGGGCGTCGTACAGTGCGTGACGCTGTCTTCCGCATCCTCCTCCGGCCGGCCGATGCGCATTGGTTTGGTAGTGTATGGACGTTTGAGCCAGGTGTCGGGGGGATATCTGTACGACCGGAAGCTGGTGGACCACCTTGAGGAGCGAGGCGACGACGTCCTTCTTTTTTCTCAACCGTCGCGCCCCTACCCGCTGCGGATCCTTGATAACGCCCACCTCTCGTTCTGGAACCGACTGCGCTCGGCAAACCTCGACGTCCTGCTACAAGACGAGCTTAACCACGCCTCCCTCGCCATTGGAAACTACTGGCTCCGACGGGTGCTGGACGCCCCCATCGTCACGATCGTTCACCACCTGCGCTCCCAGGAGCCCCGGTCGCTGTTCTCCTCGGCCCTCACCCACGTCGTCGAGCGGCTGTACCTCAACGCCACGGACGCCCGCATCTATAACAGCCATTCGACGAAAGATGCCGTTGAGGCCCTTGCGGGCCCCCGCCCGCATGTGGTGGCCCCCCCGAGCGGGCGTCGCTTCGGGGCGCCTGTCTCGCCCGACCACGTCCAGCAGCGCGCCGTCGCAGACGGCCCCCTCCGGATTCTCTTCGTTGGGAATCTCATTCCGCGAAAACGCCTCCATCTGCTCCTTGACGGCCTGCTCCGGGCTCAGTCCGTCGATTGGAAGCTGGACATCGTCGGCGATGCGTCCGTGCAGGATGCCTACACCGCCACCGTCCGTTGCTCCATCCATCGACTTGACGACCCTGACCGCGTGTGCCTGCACGGGCAGCTGTCCGACGACGACCTGAAGCAGTTGTTCGACACCTCTCACGTGCTGGCCGTCCCGTCGGCCCACGAAGGGTACGGCATCGTGTACGTCGAAGCGATGGGACGCGGCCTGCCAGTGCTCGCAAGCCCGAGCGGCGGCGTCCGCGACGTGGTCTGTGATCGGGAAACGGGCTACTTCGTTGAAACTGCCGACGATATTGTGGATGCCGTTCGCACCTGGGCGACCAACCGTGAACACCTCGCTGAAATGGGACGGGCAGCGGTGGCCCAATACCGATCAACCCCCACCTGGCCGGATACGTGTCGCCGCATTGCCGCCTTTCTCGATCGAATTGCGCCCCACTCTTCTCCAACCCCTTCCCCCTCGTCGTGACCGAACCGTCTACGTATAGCTATCCTCGGTACCTGGACGCCAAGAGAACGGTTGATGCACGCGCGCTGAACCGACGCATCTGGTCGCACTTCGTTGAGGAGCTGGCCAAGATGGACTCGGCCGTTCGCATCCTGGAGGTGGGAGGAGGCGTCGGCGCGACCGTCGAACGGATCGTGGAGGCCCTCGAACCGCGATCCGTAGAGGCACTCTATATTACTTTTGTGGACATCGAGGCCGCCAACGTGGAGACGGCTCGGGCGTCGCTTCGTACCTGGGCCCAGGATCGGGGCTACAACGTATCGGGCAAACAGCCCCAGGTCTGGACCGGGCCCCTCGACGTTTCCCTCCAGTTCCAAACGGCCGACCTGTTCGATGTGGCCTCCGCGCACGACGGTCCTGCGTACGATGCGCTGGTGGCGCAGGCGGTCTTCGACCTGCTTCCGATTGCGGACACACTGCGCGTACTCAGTCCTCTCGTCCGTCCCGGGGGGCTGTGGTACCTGCCGATTCACTTCGACGGGGTCACGGCGTTTGAGCCGCTCCTCGACGCCGACTTGGACGCCAAGGTGGAGCGGCTCTTCCACGACAGCATGACGAGTGGGGAGGAAGAAGGGGACGGGCGGTCCGGTCCCCACTGCGGCCGACGTCTGCTCAGTCAGCTTCACACCGCCGACACCGCCCTCGTAGACGCGGGCGCGTCGGACTGGGTGGTTCTGCCCCAGTCCGATCCGGACGAGGAGGATGCTTATCCGGGCGAGGAGGCCTATTTTCTGCACCACATTTTGCATTTCGTCGAGACTGAACTGACGGGGCATCCCAAACTGGATCCCGCGTCGTTTTCCGACTGGGTCGCTGCGCGTCGCCGTCAGGTGGAGGCGGGCGAGCTGATCTACATCGCCCATCAACTGGACGTGCTGGCCCGCAGCGCGTGAGGGCGCTCCGGTATGCCTCGTCCGACGGCTCGGGCCCGGACGGGGACGATCGCCTCACCGTGTCCCTCTCCTCGTCACGCCGGTGCCGTTTCGGGGGCGGGGATGGCCGCGAGCCGGAGCTCGAAGGTCGTGCCCTTGCCGGGTGCCGACGTGGCGTGCAGGCGGCCGTCGTGGGCCTCGGCGATGCGGCGCACCAGCGCGAGGCCGAGGCCGCTGCCGTCCGCGTCCGCCGTGTCGGCGGCGGCACTGCGGTAGAAGCGGGCGCCGACGTTGGGGAGCTCGTCGGCCTCAATGCCCATGCCGGTGTCGCGGCATCGCACCACGGCGTCGCCATCGTCGGCCTCGACGGTGAGATGGATGGCGCCGTCCTCCGTGTACTTGACCGCGTTGTCCAGAAGGTTGTGCACCGCCTCTCGCAGCAGGTCGGCCTGGCCCTCCACCCACACGTCCTCCGTCTCGACCGTGAGGGCGAGGCCCTTGTCCGCGGCCGCGTCCCGCATCGACGCGGCCTCATCGGCTGCCAGGGGGCCGAGGGAGACCGGCTCGGTGGTGAGCCCGTCGTCGTCGGGAGAGCGGGGCTGGTCGAGGCGGGTAAGGGTGAGGAGGGCGCGGACGGTGCGCACGAGGTCCTCCAGACGGCGGTCGAGGAGGCGGAGGGTCGACTCGTAGCTCTCGGCGGAGCGGGACTGTCGCAGCGCAATCTCGACGTGCCCCTGCAGGACGGTCAGGGGCGTTTGCAGTTCGTGGGCCGCGTTGGACGTAAAGGTGCGAAGCGCTTCAAAGCGCTCCTCCAGACGGTTGAGCAGATCGTTGAACGCGCGGGCCAGCAGGGTCGTCTCCCGGTCGGCCCCCGCCGGCACGTCGACGCGTTCGTCGAGGTCGGCCGACGTGAGGCCCTCGGCAAACGACGTGATGCGCCGCAGGGGGCGCAGGACGCGCCGGGCGGCCCAGGACACCAGCGCCAGAAGCCCCCCAAACAGCAGCAGAATGACGCCGCCCAGGAGGCCGCCGTACGTGGTGAGGATCGAGGCGTAGTCGGGGACGCCGCGCGCCACCTGCACGTACCCGACGGTGGTGCCGTTGTGCGTAAGGGGGCGGACCAGGTAGTACAGCGTGCGGGAGCCGACCTCCACGGTGCGGAGGGTTGGGATCCAGTCGTAGGGGGTGCTCGGCGCGAGAGGACGCTCCGGATAGAGGGCACTGAGCGAGTCGATGTTGGCGGAGGCCCGAAGCATCCGGTTGTAGCGGTCGAAGACCTGAAGGAAGATCGGATCGACCCGACGGTCGGCCAGTCGGTGATGCACTTCGCTCCAGGCGTGTCCGTTGAGATCGAGGGTGCCGTCATCCTGTACAAGATCGGCCTCCATTTCCGTGGCTTCGGCCCGAAGGACCGCCACGGCGCCGCGTTGCAGGGCGACGTAGGCGGTCCCCCACGCCAGTAGCCCGAGAACGACGAGCACGCCCGCCAGGGCCGGGCCGATCACCGTCAGGAGACGCCGCCGGAACGAGGGACGGTCGGGACGGGACGGTTCGGTCCCGTTCGGGGAGGACGTGAGGTCAATCATTGGGGGAGACGGGCTCGTCCGACTGGAGCGGCGTATACCGGTAGCCGACGCCGCGCACCGTTTCGATGGGCGAGGGGCACCCCACTTCGTCGAGCTTCCGGCGGACGTAGTTGACGTACACGTCGATCAGGTTCGTCCCCCGGTCGAAGTCGTGGTCCCATACGTCCCGGTGGATGGTGTCGCGGCTCAACGCTTGTCCGCGCCGCGCCATCAGGTAGGTCAGCAGGTCGAACTCGGTGGGGGTGAGCGGGACCTCCTCGCCGTCGTAGGTACAGGTCTGCGCTGCGGGATCGACCTCAAGGGGGCCGTCGCGAAGCACGTCCGCCTGCTCCGTCTGCTCGACGCGGCGAAGGAGGGCCTCGATTCGGGCCAGCAGCTCATCGAACGCGAAGGGCTTGGGCAGATAATCGTCCGCGCCGCTCCGGAGCCCCTTCACCCGATCTTCCACAGCGTCCAGGGCCGTGAGCATCATAATGGGCAGGTTCGGTCGGTGCAGGCGAAGACGTTCGCACACCTCCAGGCCCGATTGGTCGGGCAGTCGGATGTCCAGCAGCACGAGGTCGACGGGCGACTGTTGTACGTATTCGAGCGCGCGGCGGCCCTGCTTCACCCAGTCCACCTCGTAGGATTCTTCGGTGAGGCCCTGCTGGACGAAGGAGGCCACATCCGGTTCATCTTCGACGAGAAGAAGGCGGGCGGCATCATCCATCGTGCGGAACGGCGCTGATCACTTCGATGCTTTTGCACCGGGGCGCTCCGTCGTCCTCCATCGATGCTCACCCCGGCAACATTTTGGGAAAGATGCCTCTCCTTACGGAAACGGCACGCTGTAGGATTCCGACATCGGCGCCCGGCGTTCGTATTCTGTCGACACCGGGGAATCTCCCACGGCAGCACGCCGAAACTTTGTTAATCTATTCTTTTTAAAAATTAAGCAGAAGATAAAAACCCGCTCCATAAACGCCTGCCCCCTGTACAGGCCGCTCCGTCTTGCCACCCGCCCGTTCCTCTTCCCCGGCGGCCGCTGAGGCGTCGGTTGTCCGGAGCAGACGGCGGATCGCTGTGCGTACAACAGCCACGACGCGAACGAGGGGAGGGAAACATGCAGGGTGCCACCGGAGGCCGAAGGCCAAGAAGTCACTACGGCCACGTCAGGAATCCATCCACAGCACATGTCCGGTTGCACGGACAGATTGAGTATGCGCAGCATGGGTACGGTGATGTCGCTCCATTTTTTTCTCACCATCCAGGCTTGAACACCGCTATGCTGGACATCAACCACGTACTCTTTCCGACCGACTTTTCCGAGGGTGCCGAACCGGCTTTTCCACGGGCGATGCACTTCGCGAAATGGCACGATGCGACGCTCCACATTCTCAACGTGCAGGAGTCGGCCCAGCCCGACGATCTGGAGACAACGCGTTCCTTCCCGATTCCCCTCTCCACAATGCAGGGCTGGCTTGATCGAGCGGCCGGTCCGGATGAGGAGGCTTCGTCCCCGAAGGAGGTGGACATCGAGCAGACCCAGATCGACTCAGACGCGCCTCCGGAAGCAATTGCCGACTACGTTGACGAAAAGGACATTGACCTTGTAGTGATGGGCACCCACGGCCGCCGGGGCCTCGATCGGGTCCGGTTTGGCAGCGTCACCGAAGAGGTCGTACGAACCGCTGCGGCCCCGGTGCTCACCGTGCGGGCCGACAGCGATCTAGCTGCGCTTGGGGCTGTGCGTCGCGTGCTGGTGCCGATCGATTTCTCCGATGCTTCCGAGGTGGCCCTCCGCCACGCCAAGGAGATTGCCCTGACGTACGGGGCCGAGATTGACCTCCTGCACGTTGTCGACGAGCCGGTCTACCCGTCGGCCTACGGCGACACCGTTGATTTCCCGGGTCAGGTGGTGGCCGAAGAGGCCGAGGACGAGCTTGCCAACCTGGCGCGGGACATCATTGGGGTGGAGCACGCAATGGCGAAGGTCGTCGTGGGCCACCCGGTGGAGCACATCCTCAAATATGTTGAGGAAAACGAGGTGGATCTTCTCGTCATGGCCACCCATGGACGGACGGGCCTGAACCGACTGATGCTCGGGAGCGTATCGGAGAAGGTGCTCCGACAGTCGCCCATCCCGGTGTTTCTGGTGAAGCCGGAAGAGGCCTCGCTTCTGTCGGAGACGATGCAGGAGCCGGAGGCAAAGAGCGCGTAGGCTGAGTGGGCGCAACTGCTCAACGGGGGGGCGGCAACCGCGTCGTGCTTCTGGATCCAGGCTCAACGACGCCACCCATTGCCGATATTCCCCCCTCCCAAACTTCCACCTGCACACAGATTTCGGCCCAGCCGAGCAAACACGGGCAGCCCCCCATCGTCCGTTACGAGATTCCCGAGACAGTCCCTGATACCGAATCCGGTTGAAGGAGTCGGGTATGAAAGTTCGTAGGTGTGTCGGTATGGACACAAGCATATGGGCCGGACGCGCTAGCGCGTCAACGCACTTGTGCGCCACTCCCATACCTCCCCCCCTCCACACTTGTATCTTTCCAACGGAGCTGTCCCACTAGTGGGACTCGAACTAGTTCGGCGGCGTACGAGTACGGCTGCGAAGTTGGTATGAGGGGGATTAGGGCGTCGAGCGACTCCGATACAGAATCTCGTCCGCGGCATACACGAGCAGGCCGATTGTGGTGACCACCGTGAGGGCCATTGCCGGCGCCCAGATGATGAGGCCGCCCACAATGCCGAGCACCGCCCCGAGGTACTTGATGTAGTTGAGCTGCTCGTTGGTGGTGCGCCGGAGCAGCATTTCGAGCTGCTGCTCGTCGTAGGCCCGGACGTTTTCGAACACAATGCGCTCCACGTCGAGCGTGTCGACGAGCCGGAGGATGAGCTGACTAATGAGGTCTTCGATGTGCTCACCGCGGCGTTCCAGGTACGCGGGAAGCCGGTCGAGGACCGGGTCGAGTTCGTCGAGCAGCGGGGCGATGCTTTCCGGAAGGCGCCGGGCGGCTGTCCGTAGCCGGTCCTGAAAATCCTCTTCCCCGAACAATCGGTAGGTGCGGAACGCCACGCCGGGAAGCCCCTCGACGTTTTTCTCCATCTGTTCGGCCGTGAAGTCGGCAATCCGGTCCTGCACCGCCGGGTCGGAGAGCACGTCCCGGAGCACGGTACGAAGCAGCCCCTTGAGGTCGCGGCGCACCTCGTCGTCGGTCACGACGTCCCCCACTACCGACACGAGCACGTCCCGATACTGCGCCGTCAGGCCGCTCTCCCGAATTTTGTCGATGATGATCTCCCTGTTGATGAGCTCCTCGCTCACGGCCTGAGCGAGCCGGTAGGCCACCCGCTCGCGCTGCGAAGGCACGAGGCCCTGTCCCACAATGGGACGCTCCTCGCGCGGGCGGAACAGCATCGTAATGGCGAGCCAGTTGGTGCCGAACCCGATGAGGCCGCTGACGGTCGTGTAGCGCAGGAGGTTGTCCAGCGCGACGGTATATCCGGCCACCGACAGGGTTACCGCCGGAAAATCCCACACGAAGGAGAAGGCGAAGGCAGCGGCCAGTATCCACGGCGTGATGCGCAGAAGGGGAAGCCAGCGCGCGTAGCTGCCGGTGCGCTTGGGCGGCTCCTCAATGCCCGGGTCGTCCTCGCGGGTCGCCGGCAGGTGATGGGTGACGGTGGACAAAATCTGATCGCGCAGGCGGTCGAACGAGGATTTCGACCCGGACGCGGGCGGAGACGGCGAAGACGAATCGTCGGGCATGGGAGAAGAGATCCAGATGGAGGCGCAGAGCAACCGGATCGCTTCGGACAGACGAGGCCACCGTGCGTGCGCGTTCGGCCGCCGGTCGGCCGGAATCCGGACGAGACTAAAACATCTTGACGAGCGTCATGTCGTTTAGATACCGCCCCGGATTTTCCTGAAAGTCGTTGAGAATATCGTTGGTTTGCGTGGCCGCAGAATCCATCTGTACGTACAGGCTGGAATCGTTGACGAGTCGGCCGGCCGTGCCGTGTCCATTGTTAAGCTTCGTCGTAATCGTATCGAGGCGGGCCGACGTGCGCTCAAACGAAGAGAGGCTCTTGTTTAGACGATCCATCGACTGGTTTAGTCGGTGGATGGCCACGTCCAGCGAGTCCCCGTTCTTTTCGGTAAAGGACTGCAGGTCGTCCGACACACTCTCCAGGTTTTGCAGCAGGCGCTTGATGCGGGCCTTTTCCGTCTTGGTAAGGTCCGCGAGGTTGCCGGAGGTCGACCGGAGCGACGCCAGAATCTGCCGGAAATCACTTTCGGGATCCTGCAGTTGCCGGTTCAGGCCGGCAATCGTCGCGTTTGCTCCGGTGAGAACACTGTCCGCCTTGTTTGCAAGCGCGGGGGCTTGGTCGGTGAGCTGTTGTACGGCCGATTCCTTGGAAGGCGGGTTCAACGTCGATCCGGAGGCAAGCCGGTCCTTTCCACTGTTTCCCGGGGTGATGCGGACGTGGACCCCCCCAAGGGCTTGAATGCCGGCCACCTCCGCCTCCGACCCTTCCGGCACGCGGACCCCTTCTTTCATTTGAAGGCGCGTCCGGACCTGTTGGGTCTCCGGGTCGAGCGTGACATCATCCACCGACCCCACATTTACCCCTTTCATGGTAACGGGGTTGCCGGGCGTGAGGCCGCCGGCGTCCTCGAATTCGGCGTGCAGGACGTACGAGCTCCCAAACAGTGGAAGGTCCTGAAAAAACCGGATGCCGGCAAATGCGACGACGGCCGCCAGAATGAGGGCGACGCCAACCTTAAGTTCGTTGCTGTATTGCATGCAGGCGAAAGGGACGAGGGAAAAAGCGTAGACGCGGAGGGCGAAGGCCCGGATCAGGACGAGGGGGTTGGGGAGGAGGTCCCAATTTTATACTCGCTGGCTTTCACGAACGAATTGAGATTCGGGTTCGTGCAATCGTGGAGGTGTTCGACGGGACCAATCCATTCCAGGTCTTTGCCGTGCAGAAACGCCACTCGGTCGGCCACCTCCAGCACCGAGTGCATGTCATGGGTGATGACGACGCTCGTCACGTTGAGCTCCTCGGCCAGATGATTGATGAGCTCGTTGATCGTGTTCGAGGTTTCCGGATCCAGGCCGCTCGTCGGTTCGTCGTACAGAATGTACTGCGGTTCCATCGCAATGGCACGGGCAAGGGCCACTCGCTTCCGCATGCCGCCTGAGAGCTCCGACGGGTTCTTGGGACCGACGTCCGACAGGCGCACCAGGTCCAAACATTCCTGCACCCGATGGTCGATCTCCGAATCCGTCAAAGACGAAAAGTAGCGCAGCGGAAAGGCGATGTTGCCGAACGTCGTCATCGAGTCGAAGAGCGCGCCCCCTTGAAAGAGCACGCCAAATCGTTTGCGAAGCACGCGCAGTTCCTCATAGGGGATGCAGCAGAGATCCTGTCCGTCGACGTGCACGTGTCCGGAGTCCGGATCGAGGAGGCCGACGAGGTGCTTCATCAGCACACTCTTTCCGGAGCCGGACCGGCCGATAATCGCGAGCTTTTCCCCGTCACGAACGTCCATGGACACATCGCGCAGGACCTCCAGGTCCCCAAAGCTCTTCGAGATGTTTTTGACTTCAATCATGACACGTCGCCCGAACGGTGTACAGTAGAGGTCGTCGTCAGCCCCAACCCGTTTTCTCTGCGTGCAATCGCCTATTCGACGAACGCGTGCAGCAAACGTTCGCCGACGGGGGCGTTGCCCTTACAGGAGCAGCATCGCCACCACCAGATCGGCCACGAGGATGAACACACAACTCAGGACCGCCGCTTGCGTCGTGCTGTCGCCGACCCCCACGGCGCCGCTTCCCGTGTAGTATCCTTTGTAACAGGCAATGGAGGTAATGATAAACCCGAAGGCAATCGACTTGACGAACCCAATGATTGGATCGAGGAGCTTGAAAAACTGACGGGCCCCCTGCAAAAACTCGCCCGCACTCAGGAACCCGCCGACGTGGCCGATGCCGATGCCCGTGCCGATGCCGACAACGCAGGACACGATGTACAGGAGCGGAAACATGACGACCCCGGCCAGCACGCGCGGCAGAATGAGGAAACCAATGGAGTTCAGGCCCATGACCTCCAGCGCGTCGATCTGTTCGGACACCCGCATTGTGCCGAGCTCGGCCGCGATGCGCGCCCCGACGCGCCCGGCTAGAATGAAGCCGGCCACCACGACGCCCAGTTCCAACATGATGGAAGGAGCCACAATGGCGCCGATAATGGACTTCGGAATGAAGGGCGACTCCAGCTGATAAGTGGTCTGCACGGTAAGCACGGCC
>CAYOWD010000055.1:15728-17509 GCA_964407535.1 uncultured Salinivenus sp.
AGGCTGCCGCCAGCGCGACGATCGGGACCGAATCGATCCCGATCCGCACCATCTGGATGAAGAGATTCTTCCAGTACATGCGAATCTCATTGATCGACGCAAACGCCCGACCCATGAGAATCGCGTACTGGCCGAGGGCACGAAGGGGGGACAACAGAGAGTCGAGCAACGCTGAAGCGGCGTTCTGATGAGCAGAGTACGCGGCCCGCCGGGACGACCGATCCGTGCGTGCGGAGCACGACGGATCGGTGTTTGTCCGTCTCGGCAAAACGAAACCGGCATGCGACGCCGTCCGCCCGTTACGGAACGCCTGTGACGGGACGCGAGACGGACGGCGTCTTGTCCGAATGGATCGGTATGCACATCGGCTCGTTGGCAAGGTTCCTCGAACGAGAAGAGGTCCCGCGTGATGCCGGGATAGGTTCATCCGCGTGGGTTTTCCTGTGAATCTTTTGGACAATGGGACGTTCTCGTCCAAGCCCCTTGCGCACGCCGCGTCTCTCGATACTTGTTTAGCACGGTTTCCGAAACAGACATGGCTCAGTCGAATCCGCGATACGTGTGCCAGGAATGCGGACATGAGGCCCACAAGTGGATGGGCAAATGTGCCGGTTGTGGATCCTGGAATACGCTGGTCCGCGAAGAAGAATCGGCCCAGGTGGAGGCCAATGTGCCCGACCTGACCGGCGAGGCCGCGAATACGGCCAACGGCGCCGCCGAGCAGGGGCAGCCCGAGCGCCTTCCCGACGTGGAGATGGAGGGCGACGCGCGGCTCCAGACCGGCATTGAAGAGCTCGATCGCGTCATGGGGGGCGGCATTATGCAGGGGTCGTTCAGCCTCATTGCGGGGGATCCCGGCATTGGAAAGAGTACGCTCATGACGGAACTCGCGGGCTATCTGCCGGACCGCTCCATCCTGTACGTAACCGGGGAGGAGTCGAAGCGGCAGGTCAAGCTCCGCGCCCAGCGCCTGGAGATCGACTCCGACAACCTGTACCTGCTTGCGGAAACGAACGTCGAGCAGATTGCGGACGCCGTCAACGAGGTGGAGCCGGACCTGCTGGTCGTCGACTCGATCCAGAGCATCTATCGCCCCGATCTGTCGAGCGCGCCGGGGTCGGTGAGTCAAGTGCGCGAGAGCACGGCCTCGCTCCTCAAGCTCACCAAGCAGCAGGAGTTTGCGACCTTTCTGGTGGGGCACGTCACCAAAAAGGGCACCATTGCCGGGCCGCGCGTGCTGGAGCACATGGTGGATACGGTGCTCTACTTTGAGGGCGATCAGCATCACGCCTACCGAATCCTGCGCAGCGTCAAAAATCGGTTCGGGGCCGCCAACGAGATTGGGGTCTTCCAGATGCGCGAGACCGGCCTCCGCGAGGTGCCCAATCCGAGCGAGCTCTTCCTGTCGGAGCGCGGCTACGGGGTCAGCGGATCGACGGTCGTGTGTTCGCTAGAGGGCACGCGGCCCATCCTCGTCGAGATTCAGGCGCTCGTGACGCCCACCTCCTACAACACGCCGCAGCGCACCGTCACCGGGTTTCCGTCGCAGCGCCTGCAGATGATTCTGGCGGTGCTGGAGAAACGCTCCGGACTGGCCTTTAGCGACTACGACGTCTTCATCAACGTGGCCGGCGGCGTCACGCTCGATGAGCCCGCCGTGGACCTCGGCGTGGCCATTGCGGCCGCCTCCTCGTTTCGCGACATCCCCGCCGACACTGGCTCGGCCCTCATCGGCGAGGTGGGCCTGGGCGGCGAGATCCGCACCGTCAGCCAGATCGAGC
>CAYOWD010000056.1:0-8416 GCA_964407535.1 uncultured Salinivenus sp.
CCTCGCCGGTGAGCATCGACATCAGCGTCATGTAGCCGCCGTAGCTCCAGCCCCAAATGCCGATGCGATCCGCATCGACCCAGGACGAATCGGCGAGGGCCTGCGCGGCGGCAATCTGGTCGGCGGCCTCCGGCTGCCCGAGGCGCTGGTAGGGCACGTCCTGAAACGCCTTGCCGCGCCCGCCGGTCCCTCGATTGTCGACGCTCACCACCACCACGTCGTGGGTCTTCACGAGGTACTGATGCCAGAGGTGCCGCACGCCGCCCCACCGATCCGTGACCGTCTGGATGCCGGGGCCGCCGTACACGTACATCAGCACCGGATAGTCCCGACGCCCCTTCGGGGCAAAATCGGTCGGGGTCATCATGTAGGCGTTGAGTGGCGTCCCATCCGCCGCCGGGAGCGTCGTAAACCGCGTCTCGGGGAGGGCGAGGGAGTCCAGACGCGCCCGGAGGGCCGCGTTGTCCGTGAGGGTCGTAACGGGCGTTCCGTCGATCTCGTGGAGCCGCCACGTCGGCGGGGTCCCGCGCCGCGAGTGGGTGTCGATGTAGTACGTCAGGTCCGTCGACAGATTCACGTTGTGCCAGCCGGGGGCCTCGGAGAGCTTCTCCGGTTGCATTGCTGCCTCATGCCGGCCGAGGGACATGCCTACGCGATACAGGTGACGCTCGATTGAGGTGTCGCGCGTGGCCGTGAAATACGCCGTAAGGGACGATTCGTCGATGCCGTGAAAGGCCGTCACCTCCCAGTCCCCATCCGTGATGGGGCCGAGCTCCGTCCCGTCCGTTCGGTAGAGGTAGGCGTGGTTGTACCCGCTGCGCTCCGACAAGAAGACGAAATGCTCGCCGTCGTCCAGGAAGGAGATCGTTTCGTCATCGACCTCAATGTAAGTGTCGTTATGCTCGCGAAGCACCGTGCGGATCTGGCCGGTGTCAGGGGTGCCGTAGAGCACATCGAGCTTGTTCTGATCCCGGTTGAGCCGAAACATCCACACCCGGTGCTTGCCGTTGATTTTTGGCGTCCAGTCCATCCGGGGGAGATACTCGTGCCGTGTACCGCCCGCGTTCCAGGTGTTGGTGTCGAAGTACTGAATGGCCTGCGGCTGCCCCGCCTGCGTAGAGTCGACCTCACTCAGATCGACCACCCCGACCTTGATCTCACTGTTTTGCTCTCCGGCCTTCGGGTAGCGAAATCGCTTGTACTCCGGATACCGGGTGGTGTGGTCGGTCAGGGCAAATTCCCGCGTGTCGGATTCGTCGAGCTTGAAAAAGGAAATGTAATTCCCATCCGGACTCCAGCGCCATCCGTCGCGGACGCGGAATTCCTCCTCGTACACCCAGTCGAACGTGCCGTTGATAATGCCACCCTCGCTCCCATCCGTCGTGAGGGCCGTTTCGCGTCCCGTGTCCAGATCCACCACGTACAGGTCGCGTTCCCGCACGAACGCGACCTTCGTGGCCGACGGATTGAACTTGGCGAACATCTGGTAGCCGTCGTCCCGATCGGCGACGGGCGTAAGCGTTTCCGCCGACCGGTCGTAGACGTAGTAGTAGCCCTTCGTGTTGGTGCGCCACACCTGTTTCGAATCGGTATAGAGAAGCACCTTGTCGCCGTTGTCGCTAAACTGATACTCCTCAATGGAGACGAGCCGGTCCACGTCGTCGGCGTAGAGCGTGGTGCCGTCGATAACGCGCGTGCTGTCGTCGGTCTTCAGGTTGTAGCGCATCAGGTGGGTGCCGTCCCCACTCTCGGTCGGCTCGATGTAGGTAATGACCGGCCCCTTGTCGGCCCATGTTCCTCCGCGAAACGATTCCGGCGAAAAGGTCCCCTCGGCGTGAATGGCGTTCAGCGTAAAGGCCGTTGTGTCCGGCGACTGTGCCTGGAGGGCCTGACCGCCCCCAAGGAGGAGAAGGCCTCCGAGCAGCAGCGCCCGAATTCGGAGCACCGCATTGAGGACCGATGGGGATGGGCAGGCACGGATCGTCCCTGCTTTTGCCGGCAACGTGGGAAACATGAGAGCACACAAGTTACGAGCGCAAAACGCGATACGAGCGACCGATCCGGGCATGCACACGTGAGCATTCTTCTCCATGAACGGGAATCGCGGACCGCTATGGACGCAGGCAGAATGCAATGCGGATCGGTACAATCGACGACACACGTCCGGAAGCCGAACGGGACTCCCCGCAAGATACCCGTAGATCCCCCACCTTCGCAACACACGTCGCGCGGGGCGTTCCGAACCGGCCACACAGATCCATCAACCGGGCGGACCGGGAGGAGCATGGGAGGGGGGCGAGGCGACGAAATACATTGGAACCATCCCGAAGGAGGAAATTTAAAAAGAGCTTGCGTAATCAATTCCGACTGTGACCTCCATTGCGCTTTCGACCCATTGATCGTTCGCGTTCCGATACAGATGAGCTGGTGCCGGTGACCGCTACGGTGGACCTTGCGGCGCTGCGGCACAACGTCCGGGTCCTGCAGGCGCGGGCGGAAGAGGCGGACCTCATGGCCGTCGTGAAGGCGGATGCGTACGGACACGGTGCCCTGCCCGTCACGCGCGTGCTCCGCGAGGAAGGAGTCCGTCACTTTGCCGTGGCCCGCCCGGCCGAGGCCGTCCAGTTACGAGACGCCGGACTGACCGAACACATTCTCGTGCTGGGGGCCCCGTTTCCCGACGACCTGGCCGTCTACGTCGAGCACGATCTCGACCTCACGGTGTCGTCCATCGACGTCGCCGCGGCGGCCTGCCGACACGGGAATTCTGCTCACCCGCTCCGGGTGCACGTCAAGGTCGACACGGGAATGGGGCGCATCGGGCTTGCGCCCGACGACGCTCCGGCCGTGATCGACCGCCTGGCCGATGCCCCCGGCGTGCACGTGGCCGGCCTCTGGACCCATTTTGCCACGGCCGATGAGCCGAAGAGTGCCTTTGCCCGGACTCAGATCACCCGTTTCGAACAGATTCTTGAGGAGACGGCCGATGTCGCCACGCCCGACCACATCCACGCCTCCAATACAGGGGCGTTGCTCACGATGGGCCGTCGTGCCCGTCGGGTTCCGAATGCCCTCGTACGCACGGGCATCTCGCTGTACGGGTGGACGGCGACGACCGCACTGCACGACCGGATTGATCTTCGGCCCGCCATGCAGTTGCAGGCCCGCGTGACCCAGGTCAAGACGGTGGCGAAGGGAACGCCCATCTCGTATGGGGCCGAGTGGCGGGCGCCGCGGCCCTCCCGCATTGCGACGCTGGGGGTTGGGTACGGCGACGGGTATCCCCGGCTGTGCTCGGGCCGCGCCGCCGTTCGCATCGGAGAGACCACACGCCCCATCGTGGGGACAATCTGCATGGACATGTGCATGGTCGACCTCGGCCCTCCCGATCACCCGCTGGCGCAATCGGTGGCGGTGGGCGACACGGCCACGCTCTTCGGGCCCGACGGGCCTACCCTCTACGACGTCGCCGACTGGGCCGAGACCATTCCGTACGAAATCTGCTGCGGCCTTTCCCCGCGCGTGCCCCGGTGCTACGTCGACGCGACCACCGAACGCGACGCTCCGCTTCGTCGGGCAGCCCGCTCTTCATCAAATTATCTGGAAATCTAAACAACATTGTTACAGACTGGTATGCTTAGGGGACCCAATGCATGCATCTTGTGAGCTCAACTCTTTGTATGAGGTAGCTGCTTTTCGATAGTAATATCTGCTGCGGCCAATTACGCCCGCGTTTGCTCTCTGTCATTGATACTGTATTGACCCATGCCCATTACTGCCGATCCCGGTGACATCGACGTTCTCGTCGTGGACGACGAAAAAGACGTTGTCGAGGTTGTCGGTCATTTTTTGGAGGAAGAAGGATACACCGTACACGCGGCCTACGACGGGGAAGAGGCCCTCGAAATGGCGTCGGGCGACGTGGACCTCATTGTTCTCGACATCATGCTGCCGGGCGTCGACGGCTACGAGGTCTGCCGCAAGCTCCGTGATCGCGTGGAAACCGAAGAGATTCCCATTGTCTTTCTCAGCGCCAAGACGGAGGAGGAAGACCAGATTGAAGGCCTGATGTTGGGGGGAGACGACTACCTGACGAAGCCGGTCTCGCCGCAGGTGCTCGTGGCGCACGTCAAGGCTGTGCTCCGACGCTCCGGCGTGGAGGAAAGCAGCATCCTTGAGGTCGACGGGCTCAAGATCTATGAAGACGAGTACCGCGCAGAACTGAACGGCGAGGACCTCGGGCTTACGCTCACCGAGTTTGAGCTGCTCCGGTACCTCGTGCGTCACCCGCGGAAGGCCTTTACGCGCCAGCAGTTGCTCGAAACCATCTGGAAGGACGCGATGATGGTGACCGAACGGACGGTGGATGCCCACATCAAGAACCTGCGCGAGAAGCTGGGCGACTACGCCGAGCACATCCAGACGGTCCGGGGCGTGGGGTATCGCTTTGTGCGCGAAGAGGAATCGGCCGAAGCGTAACTCTCCTCGTCTCGATACTGACGGCGGGTTGTTCTGGATGGGCCCGACGAGGCGGAGGCACTCGTCACGAGAGTTCTCTCTCGCAACGGGAGCTTTCTCTCGCAACGGGAGCTTTCTCTCGTTTGGGCCTTGCCCGCTTGCGTCCGTTCTAGCGGTTTCCGTATGTCAATATTTCGCCGGCTCACCGATCTCGTGTTCCCGCGTCGCGCGTCCACGCGGACCTGGATGGTGCTGACGTTTGCGTTGTTTGTGGGAATCGCGGTTGTTGCCGTTGGGCTGTACGTGTTGCTGGTGCTGCGCGGGGAGATGCGCACCGCCATGGACCAGACGCTCCGGAATCAGGCCGAGCAGATTGCGTCGGAGGTGGAGCGGACCGAGCCGCCGCGCCGACAGGCCATTGTGGAGAATCTCACGGCGCTGACCGACTTGCACGTCACCCTGGTCACGCCGGATTCCATCTATCGGTCCGTCAACGCATCGCCGGAAGCCGATTCGTTAATCGCAGACCGGACGCTGCTCGGCACCCTGGACACGTCGACGGTCCGCTTCTCGGAACTGACGGCGTCCAACGGCGAAACGCTCTTCACGACGGCCCTTTACCGTCCGGACGCCTCGTTTATCGTCCAGGTGTCCCAGTTTGCGCCGCCGCTCTATCATCTGGTCCAGCGGTCGCAGGTGGTTCTCATCCTGGGCATGGGACTGGCCCTCATCTGCTCTCTGGTCGGCAGCTTCATCGCGACCTATCAGGTCACGACGCCGCTCCAGCGGATTCGCAACACGGCGCGGCGGGTGGCGGACGGAAAGTTTGCCGGCAAAATCCGCGTCGACTCGCGAGCGGCGGAGTTTCAGGACCTGGCCGAGAGCCTCAACCGGGCCGGCGAGGCCATTCGGGAGAAGATTGACGAGCTGGAGCGCCTGACGCGTCTGCAAAGCGAGTTCATCGGCAACGTCTCCCATGAGGTCCGCAATCCGATCTTTTCCATTAGCGGGTACCTCGAAGCCCTCGGCACGCCCGGCCTCGGCGACGAACAACGCAAGTCGTACGCGGAAAAGGCGCTTACCAATCTGGAGCGCCTGCAAAATCTCTTCAACGACCTCATCGACATCGCCCGGCTCGAATACCGGGAGGACCTCATCAATCGGTCGCCCTTCAACCTGAAGGACCTGGTCGATGAGGTGGCCGAGATGCTCCGGCCCAAGGCGGAGGAGAAGGAGCTCGAACTGCAGGCCGACGTGCCTGAGTTTTTCGTCAATGCCGATCGGTCGCGCATCCGACAGGTGCTTCGCAACCTGATTGAGAATGGCATTGCCTACACCGAGGAGGGCTCGGTCCGGTGCCGGGTGCAACGACGGGCTGAGAAGGTGCGCGTCCAAATCGTCGATACGGGACAGGGCATTGACGAAGATCACCTCGATCGCATCTTTGAGCGTTTCTATCGGGTCGACGAAGACCGCGCGCGAGAGAGCGGGGGCACTGGATTAGGCCTCAGTATCGTGCAGCAGATCATCCACGCGCACGGCGAAGAAATTCACGTCGAGAGCACCAAGGGGCGGGGGACGCGCTTTTGGTTTGAGCTTCCCTACGCACCCGATCCTGAAAGTATCGAGGCGTAGTGCGGGGGCAACGCTGATTCTTTGTATGGGGGGGGCGAAGATGAATTGTTCGGCATCGGTGATCATTGGACAACTCGTACTGCGTGAGGGGACCCGTGCTGTGCGAAGGCCGCCTGCACTTGGCAGGAGGGCCTGCGCTGTGGGGAGGGGACTGCGCTCTGGGAGCCCCTCCGGATCGACGGTCACGAATCCCCCGTCACGAGTCACGCCGGATGTACGAGCGGCACGATCTACCAATCCGTGAATGAGTTTCTAAAGATCGGTTTCGTTCATAACTGAGCACGGTCTCCACCAGACTGAAGAAAACCGTTTACGTACGTGCTCGCGGATCGATAACGTGCACACTGACGATTGGTGCTGCGGTAGCCTAGGCTTCGGCTTTTGCTACCAGGGGACGTGATACCGAGTCCGGTTAAAGGAGTCGGGTCCGAAGGTATGGAGGGACCTGTACCGACAGTGGTCGAGTACATGGCCCCGACGAATCGGAACTCGTTCCGAATCGGGGTGAAAGTATCTACGTGTGTCCCAGGTACTTACAAATATACACACCTTCATACCTCAGCGAAGCTTGCGGAGTTGGTATGAGGCCCTGTTTTCCCACTACGTGAATGAACGGTCTTCGCGGCACGTGCAGCGTTTCGGCACTGTGCGATTACGTCCTCCTTGTCGTTCCGATGTGAGCGGGGCTGCTCGGTGTGCGCGGAGACGAGCAGCCTGAACGCGTGCCCGGAAACCTGAGCGCGCAGTTGCCGGAGGGGCTTCTCTGCATTTCGGACCCACGTCTCTCTTCTTCCGTTTCTTGGACGTCAGGACCTTCGGAATTGTCGGAAGATCCCCCGATTTGTCGGGGATCGTCTTTCAGTTATGAGGTCCGTTCCCTATGTTAAGCGAGACGTGGAGGTGTATATGCCGGGTCGACTGTCGGGGGGAGAGGCGTGTGTTCGTTTCGGCGCCCGTGATCGTCCGGCTCAGCAGCGTCGGCCTCGGACTTTCGGATGGCTTTGACCAATGACCGATCTGGATATGGCCAACACAACCAACTCTCCCGATTCCGACATGTCGCCTGAGCCGAATGGCGCGGACGCCTCCTCTTCCGAGTCGACCGTGTCGGATGCTGAGTCCGCTGGCCCCAGTGCGCCCGTCGACTCCCCGAACGGCGACGGCCTGTCGGTGAGCGCCCTGATGTATGGAGACGGGCACGCGGCCATTCCGGACGCTCCGTCGCTAATTACGGACGGGTCGATTGAGGTTGATCGGCTCTCGCCTGCTGATTTCGATCCTGACGACCTCCGGCAGCGCCTCCGCATGATGATGCTCTCGCGGCGGCTCGACGAGAAGATGCTGACGCTGCTGAAGCAGGGCAAGGGCCATTTCCACATCGGCTGTGCGGGGCACGAAGCCATCCAGTCCGCCATTAGCCGCTACTCCCGGCCCGGCGAAGGGGCCGGCTACGACTGGTTCTGCCTCTATTATCGCGACCTCTGTACGGCGCTCTCGCTGGGCATGACCCCGCGGGAGGCCCTCCTGTCTCATCTGGCCAAGGCCGACGATCCCAACTCCGGCGGTCGGCAGATGCCCGAACACTTCGGCCTCCGGCGCCTCAACATCATGCCCCCGGCCTCGTCCGTCGGGGCCCAGTTCAACCCGGGCCTCGGCTTCGGCTTCTCCATCCAGCAGCGCGGCGAAGACAATTACGTCTACGTCTCCTGCGGCGACGGTGCCACCTCGCAGGGGGACTTCCACGAGACCCTCAACTGGGCGGCCCGTGAGCAGGCGCCTGCCCTGTTCGTCGTGCAGGATAACAAGTACGCGATTAGCGTGCCCATCGACGAGCAAACGGCCGGCGGAACGCCGTATAAGTTCACGGCGGGCTACGAAGGACTCAGCCGGATGCGCGTGGACGGGACCGACTTCTTTGCCTCCGCGTCGGCCGCCCGGGCGGCCCTCCGCCACATCCGCGCTGGGCGCGGGCCGGTTTGCCTTGTGGCCGATGTGGTGCGCCTCCTTCCGCACTCCTCGTCCGACGACCACAGCAAGTACCGCACGCCCGACGAGCTGGAAGCCGATCGCCAAATCGACCCGGTTACGCGCATGGAAGCGGCCCTCACCGATGCCGGTGTGGTGACGGAGGACGAGATTGACGAGATGCGCAACGAGATCCACGAGGAGATCAACGAGGCCGCCGAGTGGGCCATGACGCAAGCCGACCCCGATCCCGCAACCGCCACCGACCACGTTTTCTTCGAGGGCGACCTCGACATCAATTACAACTCGATGGACGACGTGGACGCGGACGGGGAGCCGATGGTGATGGTCGATGCCA
>CAYOWD010000056.1:8426-17469 GCA_964407535.1 uncultured Salinivenus sp.
ACGTAGCGGGCAACAAGGGCGGCGTCTTTACCGCCACGAAGGACCTGACGGCGGAATTCGGGGAAGATCGCTGCTTCAATTCGCCCCTCGCAGAAAGCTCAATCGTCGGCACGGCTGTCGGCTACGCGGCCAGCGGCTACAAGCCGGTCGTCGAAATTCAGTTCGGCGACTACATCTGGCCGGCCATGCAGCAGCTGCGCAATCAGGTGTCCCCGTTTCGCTACCGGTCCGACGACGACTGGAGCTGCCCGATGGTGATTCGGGTGCCGTGCGGCGGCTACATCCACGGCGGCCTCTGCCACTCCCAGAACATCGAATCCATTTTTGCCCACACGCCGGGCCTCCAGATTGCCCTGCCGTCCAACGCCGCCGACGCGAAGGGCCTGCTCGCCACGGCCATTCGGATGGAGGATCCGGTGCTCTTTCTCGAACACAAGGCGCTCTACCGCGCCGCCGCGGCCCGCCGCCCGACGCCGCCGGAGGACTTTACCCTGCCGTTCGGCGAGGCGCGCGTGGTGCGCGAAGGCACCGACCTCACCATCGTCGCCTACGGCATGATGGTGCCGAAGTCGCTCAACGTGGCCGAGGAACTGGCCAACGAAGGCGTGGACGCGGAGGTCATCGACCTACGCACGATCGTCCCGCTCGACACGGAGACCATTCTCTCCTCCATTCAGAAGACGAACCGCGCCCTCGTGGTCTACGAGGATCAGGAGTTTGCGGGCTTCGGCGCCGAGATTTGCGCCCGGATTGGGGACGACGCCTTCACCTTCCTGGACGCCCCCATCCGCCGCGTCGCCGCCGAGTTTGCGCCCATCCCGTTTGCCGATCCGCTGGAGCGGGCCGTGCTGCCGAGCGAAGAAAACATCCTCGACGCTGCGCGCAACCTCGCGGCATTCTAGGCAATTTCGAGTGTCGATTTTCGAATTGAGCCTCAAAACCAGCTGTGAGTTTTCAGAACTGGTGTGACTGGGCCCGCAGCCAACCGAAAAATTCGGAATGGCCCCATTTTGCGGACATCGCATCAGCAGATGCAAAATATGCCGATCAGAGCGACCGAGAGGCGTTTGAAGATGCAGTAGGAACCGTGCATCCGCAGAAAAAAGAGGAGTATCGGCAGATCTGCTGGAATCATCCCCTCAAAGGGGCTCCCGTTTCCGGCACGCCTCCGAAATACCTCACGCGCTGCAAGAAAATCGAGATGATCCGCAGCTATAATCGCGAACTCATCGGTCGAACGGGCGATCTCGACCGACGCAATCATCCAAGTCAGTACCAAGCCCCGGAATTGTCTAATTCCAGCTGGGACTCCGTTGCGGAAGCGTTCGACTTGGCGCCGGAATACCGAGACGACGACTTCCACGTCGCCTACTCAACAGGCACCCCGAACGAAAAATGTGTCTTTGCAACGCCTCAGAACGAAGATAGCGAACCTCCTTCCGACGAACATTTTCCGCAATTCTATCAGACAATCCAGGCGGACCAGCGACCGGGAGAAACCGAAGCAGATTGTGCCGTCTATCGACTGGCCCTCGATTCTCGCGGGGCCGATCAGGCTGACGACTACGTGTTGCTGTACTACCCGCGAACCAATATTGCGGACGATTCGTGTTTTTACCCCGTTCCGCCCGACGCGGGCACTCATTCGCTCTTCGAGCCGGTCTCTCCAGAAAGCGACGATCCCTTCGGACGCACCTGTCCGGGCCCCGTCGACAACTGTGACGATGCGCGATCCGAACCGGAGCTCGTCCATCCAAACGTGCCCTTGACGCCGTCGGACGTTTGGATTCGTCCTCTCGATAACGACAATCCCGCGAGCTGATGGAAACGGACGCTTCTCCTTCCAAAACTGTCGGCCCGTCGACCCTGAGCCGCCTGAAAGATGCGGAAGGGGCCTGGCAAAAGGAGGTCATAGAGACCCTTTCTGTGGGAACGTGGGCCCGGTGGTTCATGAACCGGCTTGAGGGCAACGATCCGTACTTTCCGTACCGGCGCGGCGAATTTCCACAGGGGGCAAACGACCTCTTCTTCAACCTCTTCCGAAACTGTCCCAATCTCGATACGGAACCGGCAGCAGAGGGATTGGGCATCTACCTGCGCTATCTACATTGGCGTCACTGCTCGGAGGAGCAAACACCGCCCAGCGTTGAGGTTCGACAGGCCCTCGAACTCCTGCTTGCAATTCGGCCTCGCGACACTCGCGCTCGTCCGGTTCTTCGCCGTGTCCTGCGCGATTTTGTTTGCAATGACCTTCTTCTGAATCGCGAAGCCGAGCACCAGCCTCATACGGTTTCAGCGGCCGATCTGCATCGGGAAGCCCTCGTTGCCCTCTCCGTTCTCCAGCGACGCGGCGACACCGACGACTGGGACGTGTGGAATGTGCATCGCACGAAACGCGCATTCGAGGAAGATCACACGACATTTGATCCGCGCTATGCCCTGACGGCCTTCAGCGGCATTGCGCTTTCGTCTCCTACCCCCTCTGCCCTTCTGGAGGGCATGATTCCCGATCTCTTTCGGCTCATGGAGAAAGCCAACCAAACCCTCCGCCCTCGTCACTCGCTGGAGGCCTTGTTCGTTGATCGTTCTGATCAACGCCAGCAGATCTTCGCCTACCTCTTGGACGAGACCCGCCGATTAGCCGATCCGCAAGAGAGATGGGAACAGATTCGGGAATGGCTCGCCCGATTTCCGGGCAACGTTCCGTCGTATGACCGAATGGCCCGGCTCCGATCTGAGATTGACCTCGGCGAACCGACTGTCTCTAAAGACTCGGCCGAGCCTCTGGGGAAAGACTCCTGGGACGGCATGTATGACACTATTCGCGAGTGTGAGCCTGCCATTTGATCGTGCCCGCCATGGACCGTCCCTATTCCGTCGAGTATCCTGAGCCCTCCGGTCCCCCGCAGCTCACGACATTCTATTCGTTCAAGGGGGGCGTGGGACGCACGCAGTCGCTCTACAACGTAGGGGTGCGACTCGCGGGGCTACGCCGCAAGGTTTTGATGGTAGATGTGGACCTGGAAGCCCCGGGGCTCAGCATCGGCGCGCTGGACGATCAGGACCGCAACGCGAAAGACGGATTCGCCGAAATTGCCCGCGACCTCCTCCTCGAACTGGAGGTGATGGTTGAAGAAGGCGACCCGGACCTCTTCGCCGAAGTTGTTACGGACTATCAAGACCGTCTCAATCGCGCACTCCACGTCCTCGACGTGCCGATGCCGCCTCGAAACGAGGGCGAGAAGAACCTCACCGAGCGGCTGCGTGACGAGATGGGAATTACCGACTTTCCAACGGGCTCCCTCGCGCTTTTGTCCTCCGGACGCATCAATCCGGACTACCCCCGTCGGATGATCGACGTAAAGATCGACGAGGCCTTCAAACACGAACTCAATGAGGAGCAGCAGGATCGACTGCCCGAACTGCTCGACGCGGCGGGACTGCACCTGGCCGGGGTACCGGATAATCTCGGGCTCGTCTTCACCGCTGTTCTCCGCTTCCTGCTCCGCAACGCCACGGATCCCACGACGGAGGACCCGTTCCGCCACGTCCTCATCGACTCGCGCTCCGGCCTTGCGGACGTGGGCGGCCTCTGCCTGCGCGGCCTCCCGGACACGCGCGTCGTCCTGTCGGGACTCAACAAGCAGAATCTCGAAGGCACACGGATGGTGCTGAACACCCTGTCCCGCGAGGAGCGCAGCGAGGGAGAACTCATCGTCGTCTTCAGCCCCGTGCCGGAGGGGGAGGCCAATCTCGTGGACGATCGCATCGCGACGGCGAAAGACACGCTTACGTTTCGGGACGCGGACGCCGAAGACCGTATTTCAGAGGAGCAGATCCAGCTCTTACATTACCATCCACGCATTGCGCTGGAGGAAACCCCATTCACCGAGTCCTTCCACCGCCGCACGCGCATCTACGACGAGTACGAGACCCTGACGGACGACCTTCTCGCTCTCACGGACAGCGACGCCCGGTCGCTGGTATCCGACGCGCTGGAGCGGTTTCGGGAAGACGACGATTCGGACGACGAGAAAACCGAAGAGGAAAAAGGCCGGTACGAACAACTCGCCTCTGAACTGATTCCGGCAGCACTTCTTGACGAGGATCACGTCGGGTCAACGCTGGACGGTCTCTGTACACAGCTGCGCCAGAGTGGCCCCTATGATTTGGGCGCGACAAGTCTCTTCGACCTTTGGATAGCTCTAGCTCCCTACGAGTATCGGGGACTCGGCTCAACAGCGGATTTCAACAGTGCAGTTAGGGAAGAAGTCTCATCAGAAGAGAAAGTTGAAATACTCATTCGACGTAATCTGAATCTCCACGAGCGTATCAGCGAGAAAAACCCCGAGGAAGATTTGGTCTTTTATAATTGGGGGTATGACCTCGCTCTACTTGCTCAACTCACTCAAAAAGATAATACAAATCGCGCTGAATCTCTTTATCTCGACTCCTTTGAAAAATTCCAGAAGGCTGCCGAAATCAATCCTGATAAGTACGAGAATTGGGTCAGCTGGGGAACTTACCTCGGTCAACTTGCTCGACTCGTTCAGGAGGAAGATGAATTTCCCCGTGCCAATTCCCTCTACAAAGAGGCTTTCGAGAAATTCCAAAGGGCTGTCGACCTTAAGCCGGACGATCATACAGCTTGGTGTAACTGGGGCATCTCACTCACTCGCAGGGGCCGGTTGCTACACTCCCAGAACAAGGAAGAAGATGCTCGGCAAGCGCTTACCGAGGCGACTGAAAAGCTGAACGAATCTTTGTCAACCGGTGAAGATCCTGTTCCTCTTTTCTGGTTGATTATCACACTCGTCGAACGGAATCAGGAAGGGGATATTGAGGGGGCTGCCGAGTTGCTGGAGAACACCTTTGAGGAAGCCCCATCATTTGCCTCCTGGTTCGACCTCGAAGACGCAGAGGCCGTCCGGGAGCATCCCAAACTCAAGCCCATTCTCGACGAGTACCGCGAACAGGTTGACGAGGACAAACGGGACGAAGCTCCCGAGTCCCCCGACGAACTGGATGCTCCTGACCTCAGCACGTAATTACGGCGCCACCGTCCCCAACTCGAAACTCGCCACTCGCCCGTCGTCACTGCCAGAATTGTCCGTGGAACCCAAACGGAATGGCGTGCGGCACCGTGGCCCGCGCCCGCTCCGTGAAGGAGTCGGCGTCGAGAACGACCAAAAACGACCGGTCGGCCGCCGGATCGAGCACCACGGAGAGAAGCACACCGTCGTCCTCTTCCTCGCCGTCCGGATGCGGCACGAACACCGGCTCGCCCGGATAGGTGCCGTCCTCGTACCACGTCTGCGCGGCCCCGCTGTCCACGTCGATCTTCACGAGCTGATCGGCAAAGTCGTTCTCCACCCGATTGCCGATGCCGTAGACGGTGTCGTACGGTTGGGCACGCGCCGCGTCCTCCGCAATGCGGGGCAGCTCCAGCCGCTCGTCGCTGAGGAGGCGGAAGGACGGGTCGCCGCCGGTGAGCGGCAGGCGGTAGCGGCGGAGATGTCCGGTGGCCGGCGACGGATCGTCGCTTCGCAGGTTGTCGAGGGCCAGCTCGTCGATGATGGACGCATCCGGGTAGGTGACGATGTCGCACACGATCTCGCCGTCCCGCTCGAAGGCGTTGACGTGATGAAAGCCGAACGCCGCGTCTGCCGTGACCGACGCCACCTCTTCCCCGTCCGACTTCCGCAGCACCCGAAACCGCGTGCCCTGCTCCGGCTCCCACGCGAAGTTTTCGATGAACGGCTTTCCGCGCAGGAGTAGATCCGTCGGATTCACCGTGAGCGGCCACTCACTCAGAATCACGTACTCGTCCGTCATCCCAAAGCTGTGCATGTAGCGGGGCCGGTCGACGTCGAGCGACGCGACCATGGTGCGGGCCGCCTCGTCTGGCGGAATGCCGCAAATCTGATACTCGGACTGCCGCCCGAACCCGACCTGATAGGTGAGGGTGCGGCCCGTGTCCGGCTCCACGATCGGATGCGCCGTCGCCATCTGCGCATCCACGTCGTCCTCATAGTCGACCACGCCCACCGTTTCCAGCGTCTCCGGATCGAACGCCACCGGAATCGGCGTCTCCGTGAGCGCCACATAGGCGTCGTCGAGACGGGTGACATTGATGCTCGCATTATCGGTGGGCTTGGGGTTGAAGACACTCATGATCCGTCCGAAGATCGACATGCAGGGGTCCGTGGCAAACTCGGAGCGCACAATCTCGCCCGCCTCCAGCGCCTCCGTTCGGCTCTGCGTCTCCAAAAAGCGGTTGCGGTAGCTCACCGTCCCGCTCCCAATCCGAAAGGCATGGAGCATCGCGTGCCCGTCAAACCAGTGGTTGTAGTCCTGGTCGCCCACCTCAAACTGGGCGGGGCCGTTGCGGATGAGCGTGCCCGACAGCCAGGCCGGCCAGTCGCCCTCGACCGGCAGTTCGGGCTCGTGGATCTCCCGTTTCAGGTCCTCGAATCCGCGACGATAATCGGTCATGATACGGTTCCTCCGTCAAAAAGGAGCGTTGCTTCATTCCTACAACGTCTTCGCCCTCCAGTCTGCTCCCTCCAAAAGCGTTCGGCATTTCGGCATCAGGGACTGAGCACGTGTCGCTCGTGTTCAGAATCGGACGTGTCTTGCTCGCTCATTCGGGCGCGCCGATCGGGATCGTATCGAGTCTGCACATACGGCACCGTGACGGAATGGTCTTCCAACTGCACGTGCAACACCAGTCGCGCTGCCTGAGAGGCAACCGGCACCGCTACGAATCCAGTGACACGTCCGTCGGGCGCAATCGTGGTCCGACGCAAGGCAGACTGCGCCCACTGCGACCGTTCCCGGTTGAGACGGGATTGAATCCGTTGACGACGAGCGTCCTCTTTCGCGCGTTGCGCCTGATACTCACGATCTTCCGTGGCGTCGGCGGTTCGCTCTTCGGGCGATTGTGCAACGGTTGCGATCTCACTCACGGCGTCGAGCGTGAGGAAGAGTGCATCAGCCGTCGCGTCGTTTTCTGCTCGCTCCTCTCTTCGCGACCGTTCCCTGTCAATGGCAAGGAGTTTCCGTTCGGGGTCGAGTGCAGAAAGGGTGTCCCGAGCAGTCCGCGTCGCCGCCGTATCCCATCGGGGCACCGCCCCGGAGGAGGAGCGTTCCGCTCTGGTGGCGACGGCGTGTTCGCCGTCTTTCAGCTTTCGTGTGACGACCGCATAGATATCGGTTGGGACCACCGTAACCGGATCTCGGGACCGATTGACAAACGCCAACTGAAATTTGTGGCCCTCGTCGGTGGTCCGGCCGTACGAGACGGCGACCTGCACGCTGTCGACGGTCCGGGTCACCACCTGACGGCCCTGCCTCCAAAACCCAGCGGAGTCCGGCGCCGATGCATCGAGGCGATACACGAAATCCGGCGAATAGCAACCAGAGAGGCCGCCTCCGAAGAGAAGAATGCAGAACAGTGCGAGGAAGGGACGGACGAGGACGTTCCTAGATGAGAAAAGATCCAACATCGTGTGCACGAGTCGGCTGATCCGAAGATATGCTCGTCCAAACATGTCGCGCGCACCGGTTGGCAGGTCACAATGCCCGTGGTTGGACGATCATTCGACTCGGTTTCGAAAAACAGGTCACTCAACACAGGGTCTCAAAAACTTTCTTCAACTATTACTTATAATCCCGATTCCAGTGTGCATCATACGACATTCTCGTCGCAACAAAATCGGGCTGCGTGAAGAGGGCATCCGGTTGGCCTGGCTTTCTTCCAGATCGGGCACTGGCTCAGCATCGCCGTTCTTCGCCTGAACGCTGTCGTCTGCCGGGACGCCGTCGCCTATCTCTCTGTCGCCCTCCGACCTCCAGGTGCTGCTTCCTGTAATACCAAATCCGGTAGCGTTATTCCGGTCTGAGACGTGTTTTGTAGTGCCGTTGGAATCCAACGGTGCTACTGATTGGACCGGTTTTCAACGCAGAACGGTGACGTTCTGCAAGACGGACGTAGACGTCGTCGATTACCACTGACCGACAGCGAATCAACTGCCTGACAATAGAGGGACCACCCATGCCAATGAACAACCCTCCCCATCCGGGCGAAATCGTCCGAAAGGATTGCCTTGAACCATTGGACCTTACGGTCACGGAAGCTGCGGAAGGGCTTGGGGGCAGCCGAAAGCACCTGTCGGCGCTCCTCAACGGCCGGTCCGGAATCTCTCCCGAAATGGCCATCCGTCTCTCCAAAGCCTTCGGGGGAAGCCCCGAGAGCTGGCTCACCCAGCAGATGCACTACGATCTCCGGAAGGCGAAAGAGCGGTCCGACCCGGACGTGAAGCGGTTTACGACCACGAAGCGTTGAAGAGCCCTTCTTCCGACGCTTGAAGCTCCCGCGTCAGATCGTCAAAGCCCCGGCGGTAGTCATGAATGCGTTTCGTTGATCAAGAACGGAGATGACTTCACGACAACAATGCCTTCGACGGACCGACTGCTCCGATCGTAAACGTTCAACATTGAACGTTTCAACGTTCTAACGTTTCCTCAAACACAAGCCGCACGCGATCCGGAAACCACCGTCGTCCCATAGAGGTAGCCTATTTCTGAAGCTTGTCTTTCATCTCCGACAGCTTCATGAGCGCCTCCACCGGCGTGATGCGATTCGGGTCGATCTCGTTGAGCATCTCCTTGATCTCCTCCGCCACCGGATCGGGCTGCCCGAAGAGGTGCATCTGGTTGGCCTGGCTGTCGTCCAGGTCCGGGACCGCGTCGGCATCGCCCTTCTTGGCCTGCATGCCGTCTCCGGCGGCAGTACTATCGTCCGTCGGCGCGCCGTCGCCCATCTCCCCGTCACCGCCGACCTCCAGGTGCTGACTCTCCAGGTTCTGCAGCACCTCGCGGGCCCGGGCAATCACCGCGTCCGGCAGCCCCGCCATGCGCGCCACCTCGATGCCGTAGGAGTGATCGGCGCCGCCGCGGATGAGCTTCCGCAGGAAGACGATCTCGCCCTCGTGCTCGCTGACCTGGATTCTATAGTTGTGCACCCGCTCCAGGCGGTCGG
>CAYOWD010000057.1:0-1899 GCA_964407535.1 uncultured Salinivenus sp.
CAAAAGGCCGCCCGAGCCGCAGGTCGGGTCGTGGAACCGCTCGCCCTTCTCGAACGGCGCCAGGAGCCGCACCATGAGGCGCACAATCTCCGGCGGGGTAAAGAACTCGCCGCCGTCGCGGCCCTCCTCGTTGGCAAAGTGGCGCACGAGGTCCATGTACGCCTCCCCCAGCAGGTCCGGCGGCACGCGCTTCGCCGAGAGGTTGTGGGTCGACAGGTGCTCCACGAGTTTGCTCAGGCGCCCGTCGTCCAGCGCGTCCTCGTCCACAAAGTCGGCCCGAAAGACGCCCTCCAGCTTGTTCGGGTTGGCCTTCACGATGGCGTCGAAGGCCTCGTTGATCGCCTCGTCCACGTTGGTCGCCGTCTCGCGGATCGTCTGCCAGCGGTGCTCCTCGGGCACCACGAAATCGTACCACGCCTCCTTCCGGGCCAGCTCCTCGTCGCCGTCTACCTCTTCCTCCAGCACCTCCTGATAGCGGTCCTGGTAGGTGTCGTTGATCGTCTTGTAGAAGACCAGCGGCAGGATAAAGTCTTTGTAGTCCGTCTTGTCGACGGCGTTGCGGATGATGTCCGCGCACTCAAAGAGATGGCTGTCGAGTTCGTCAAGACTTAAGCTCATAGCGTCTTGTTCGAGGGGGAGAGAGCGCTGCGTGGATTCCATTTCGTTGGGGCATGGGCAGTCTTGAGCCACCCGCTAATCTATTGAGAGGGACCGTTTTCAAGTGTACAAAAGCGCGGGGTGGATTTCGAAAACGGACAGGGCCCCGCCAGGGCAATTGCATCTTCAGTTCGGCTGCCAAAAACGACTCATCGGAGCCGAGAACGCTTTTCCCACATGCTCCCTTTCCCCCATGCTCCCACTCTTTGCGGGCAAAACCGGATCGTCGAACGGCGAATGCGCCTCCAGCCTCCGATCAACGCCTTAAAATGCGATCGCCCTGAGGGCCCCGCACGGCAATCGCATCTCGCCTTCATTGATGAACAAACGTAAATGCTAGCGGCGACATCTCCCACTCCCATACGCACAAACGCACATACACACATACTCACATACCCAACGGAGCCGCCCCCGCCCGCCGCACCACCACCCGTACGACCGCCGCGTCGCCGCGAAGGATCGGACCTTCGTGCAGCGTCACGTCCGCCGCTTCACACCGCAGAATCTCGTCGTCCGCAAACGCGGCGCGGACCTCGTCGACGGGCACCATTCGGTCGGCCGTGCTCGGCCCCAGCCGGTCGTAATCGCCCGACAGGTGATCCGGCCGAAACCACTCCGCAATGAGCACCCCGCCGGGCCGCAGGCACTGCCGAATCGTCTCGTACAGGGTCGGCCGCTCGTCGGGCAGGAGCTGCAAGAAGGTCACGACAACCGCGTCCCACCGCCGGGACGGCGTCCAGGTACGCACGTCCGCCTGCTCGGTCTCCAGCGAAAGGCCCGCTCGCTCGGCCCACTGCCGTCCGGTCCGGAGCGCTTCTTCCGAAAAATCGACGGCGGTGCCGGCGACATCGCGCTCGCGGGCCAGCCCGAGCAGCGTCCGCCCCTCCCCCGCCCCCAGCTCCAGCACGTCGCTCCCGGTCGGAATGCGATGTGCCTCGGACGCAACGAACGCATTGGGCGCCTCCCCGAAAAGCCCCTCCCGGTCGGCGTAGCGCTCGTCCCAGAAGGACGGGCAGCTGCTCGGTCGCTCCTCATCACACGACATTGGACCACGCTCTGATGATCAAACGCTACGAGCGCACGTCGGCCGGCGACTCGGAAGCAGGAGCAGCGTGTTCGTCGGCCAGCGCCTCCGCATCTGCGATCAGGTCTTCAATCTGCGCGAGGCCCTGCTGCCAGAACCCTTCATCCGTGAGGTCCACGCCCACCTGTCCCACCAACTCGTGGGGCCAATCGGACCCG
>CAYOWD010000057.1:1909-2761 GCA_964407535.1 uncultured Salinivenus sp.
GGGGGCAGCGCGATCGGCGAGGGCCTCCGCGTCTTCAATGAGCGCCTCAATGTGGGCGAGCCCCGTCTCCCAAAAGTCCTCGTCTTCCAGGTCAACGCCCATTTCACCGACCAGTGTGTGGGGCCAATCGGATCCGCCGGCGCGCAACAGATCGAGGTACTGATCCGCGAAGGCGTCCCCGGCCTCCTGGTAGCGAGCATATAGCGCCAGCACCAGCAGTTCGCCGAACGCATAGGCATAGACGTAGCCCGGCGTGTGCAGGAAGTGCGGAATGTAGCTCCACCAGTGTTTGTAGTGCTCGCCGAGGGTGACGCTGCCCTCAAACATCGCCTCCTGCGTCTCCATCCAGTGCTCCGCGAAGCGCTCCGGCTGAAGCTCGCCCTCCTCCCGCCGCTCGGTGTGGATGCGGTCCTCGAACCGATTCATCGCCACCTGACGGAAGACGGTCGCTAGTGTATCGTCGATCTTCGCGACCAGCATCGCGAGGCGGTTCTTCGGATCGTCCTCCCGGCGCATGAGGCGCCGGAAAACGAGCATTTCCCCGAACACCGACGCCATCTCGGCGGTTGTGAGCGGCGTGCTGTGATGAAAGATCGTCTGCTCCCCGGCCAGGAACTGGTGCACCCCGTGCCCGAGCTCATGGGCGAGGGTCTGCACGTCGCGGGCCTTGCCGCTGTAGTTGAGCAAAACGTAGGGATGCACGCTCGGCACCGTGCCGTGACTGAAGGCGCCGCTCCGCTTCCCCGGCGCCATCGCCGCGTCGATCCAGTTGTCCTCGAAGAATCGGCGCGCCGTGTCGGCCATCTCCGGGTGAAAGTCCCCGTACGCCTCCATAACCATCGACCGGGCCTC
>CAYOWD010000057.1:2771-17406 GCA_964407535.1 uncultured Salinivenus sp.
CCGTATCTGCCTCTCCAATCGGGGCGTAGCGGTCGTAGTCGTAGAGCTCGTCGAGCCCGAGGAGCTGCCGCTTCAGGTCGTAGAACCGGGCCACGAGGTCGTAGCGACCCGTTACCGAGTCGATAAGAGCCTCCACCGTCTCGTCGTCGACCTCGTTTGAGAGATTGCGGCTCTCCAGCCAGTGATCGTAGTCGCGGAGCCGATCGGTCGAGGCCTTGTCGGCGAGGACCGTGTTGAAGACGAACGTCAACGTGCGCTGATTTTCCTTGAGGCCCTCCGTAAAGGACAGGGCCGCCTCGCGTCGCACGTCGCGGTCCGGCTCGTACAGCTTCGACAGAATCTCCTCCTGCGTCACCGCCTCCCCGTCGAGCTCGTATCGCGTATCCCCGAGCGTCTCGTCGAAGTAGCGGGTCCACGCCTGCTTGCCCGTAATGCTCTTCTCGGAGAGAATCTGCTCTTCCGATTCGCTGAGCACGTGCTCCTTCTGCAGGTGCTCCGTCTCCAGGTGGTGGCGATAGTCCGACAGGGCCTCGTGGTTCATAATCTCTTCGGCCCGGTCGTCGTCGACGGCGGCCCACTCGACCTCGACGAAAACAAGCTTCTGCTGAATGCGGTTGTAGGTCTCGCGCACCGACTGCAGGAGCGCCCCGCGCTCCCCGTCGTTCGTGTCGGTGGACCAGTGCAGATGGGCGTACGCATACGCACGGCCCAGGCGGTCCTGAATGGACGCCAGTTCGTCGAGGGCCTCGGCAAGATCCGGCGGCGCAAGATCGGCAATCCGATCCTTGTACGTGTCCGCAAACGCCTCGGCGGCCTCATCGGCCGTCTCCAGGCTCTCCGTCAGTTCGTCGCGGTTGTCGTGCAAATCGTCGAGTTGCCAGCGCACCTCGTCGGCGCCCGTCTCCGAAGCAGTCATAGGGAAAATGCGTTGTGAACAGGAGTCAATCATCGAAGGCACAAGACGCCGGTTCCACGGAATCCGGCCCCCCTCGTTCCTCCCTAGCGATCCGGACGACCGAGCAATCGGATGGTCAGCCTCTGTCAACGGAGGATCCGCTCATCGGCCTTGCCCGACCGGTATTCTCCCGCATTCTTTGACGGATTGTTCACCACAGCGGTGTATCATGGATCGGCCTTTGTGGTACGGATGATTCCCTTACAAGCCACTGTTTTCTTCTCGCGACTTCCTGCTTTCCGTTATGTCGGACTCCTTTCGCCCGCTTCATTCCGAATCAGACTGGCACGCCGCCCGGGAGCACTCGAACGACACGGCGGTTCTCATCTACAAGCACAGCTCGTCGTGTCCGGTGAGCGGCCAGGCGCACGAGGAGATGGAGGAGCTGCTCGACGACGACACGCTCCCTGCGTACAAGGTGGTGGTCCAAGAGCACCGGGAGGTGTCGAACCAGATCGAGACCGACCTTGACGTTCGTCACGAGACGCCGCAGGCCATCTTGCTGTACAACAACGAACCGGTGTTCGACACCTCCCACTTCGACGTGTCCGCCGCCACGATTCGTCAGGAGTTGAACCGCCCCCCGATTGCCACCGAATAACGATGCGTTACGCGCTCCGTTTTGTACTCCCCGTTGTCCTCCTTCTCAGCGTGTCCGCCTGCGGCGACGAGGACGCCCCCTCGCCCGCGGACGCGCCGAAAACCAATACCGAGGCCCAATCGGGGACGGTGTACGATGACCCCGAGCCCGCCCCGGACGTGAACATGACCACGCTCGACGGCGACACGATCAACCTCGCCGAACAAAAAGGCAAGGTCGTGCTCGTCAACTTCTGGGCCACCTGGTGTGCCCCCTGCCGCAAGGAGATTCCGGACTTCATCGACCTCTATTCCGACCTCAAATCTGAGGGCCTGCTGATCATAGGCGTGTCCACGGACAAGGAAGGCCGGTCGGTCGTCGCTCCGTTCGTGGAGGACGAGTCCATCAACTACCCCATCGTGACCGATACCAGCAAGACGATCCAGTCGCAATTCGACTCAATGTACGGGCTCCCCACGACCTACGTGGTGAACCCGGAGGGACAGATTGTCCGGCGCGTCCTCGGCATCTTTCCGACGGAGGAACTAACCCCGAAGCTCAAAGACATGCTTCAGAACGCGAACGGATAAGGACGCCCGTGACCTTCTCCTAAATCCGGACCGCCTCGATCAGTGGATGTGGTCTTGGAACAGGAGCATGGTTGGGTGAAGGACCGCCGCGGTGCTTGGTGCCCTGAATGTGGACCGCCCTGTCCCGGGTACGTGACGCTGCGGTTAGTCGAGCCCGTATTGACGCTTGATGACCTCGTAGATGTCGTCTCGATCCCCTTCTTTGCGGAGCCCTGCGCCGTAGATGTACACGTTTTCGCTGGTCACGCGGTAGACGACGCGGTATTCGCCTGCCCTTGCTGAGTGCAAATCACTGAGGGGGCCACTCAACTGCTTTCCTTTATTTTTTGGTAGTATTGGAGCTGCTTTATTTTTGCCTCCACCTTACCCTCAGTATCATTGAGGGCTTTCAGGAGACTGACTGCTGTTGATGGGTACTTTAGCTGGTGCGTTTGTTGGCCCATGAGTTACCATCCAAGTATCTCGTGGGCCTCTTCGGCGGAGTAGGTTTTGCCCTGTCGTATCTCTTTTTCGCTTTGCCTGATTGCAGCCATGAGGGCCGGGTCCCGCAGGATGCGTTCCGTTTCTGTTAGTGGCCGTGCGACAACGAAGGACCGCTTTTGGAGACCCATCTTGACGCTATTTCGGTCGTGTCGGTGTGGCCGGAGGGCTGTAGACATGGTTTTGTCTGGGCGCGGATTGATGGGCAAGCTTGCCGCATGCATGTATACGCACGTTGGTATACGGTATATTTCTTCGGACCGGGGTAAGAAGATTCGTCCCTTCGGCGTTTTCTTGGTTATACCAGGAAATTCCCTCCAGCGTCCGAAAGTGTATGTCTTCTCAGACAGAAAAGATTGCCGAGAGGGAGGAAGCTGTTTTGTAGTCGGGGATTGACCCAACTCGGCCGGTTCAACGGCGCACACGCACCGCCGTCGATGCGCGAGTCCCGGACTCGCTGGATGACCTCCACGTTATCGCCCAAGGTAGCGCACAGGCCCGCTCTGCTATCGCGCCTAGCCTACAGGATCGCTCCGCTCTGTCAGTCCGCCGCTACGCACTTCCCCTGCCGAAGCCGCGCCGGGGCCTGTGCCAACCGAAAGGGAGCACCGATGCACGAACGAGCGTCCCGAACGCAGTGGCCGGGAGCGTGTCGGCTGGGAAGCGGACGAGCCTGTGCAGGCGTGCCACCGGGAGCGACTCCGCTTTACATAACCCCCAAGCGACCCGACGGGATGGCCGATCGGTAATAAACATCGGCGTGGACGTGACGGGGCGCGAGCTCTTCAGATCGATACCGGAGGCGCGGGCTGCGGCCCGATGGAGGACGGAGAGGAGAGGAGTGAAACGAGGGAGTACTTTCAGGTGCCCCCTGAAAGTACTCCCGGGGTAGATTACGCGTCCTGAGTCAGGCATCCCGACAGCTGTCGAGGATGCCAACGAGGAAGTGTCCCGACAGCCGTCGTGGATGCAACACGAACCGTTCGTTGACCGGCAACGGAGAACAGGTTTTCTTCCCCTCTCCGCACCTCCCGATCTAGACACCACACTACTCTTCCTCTTCTTCGTCTTCTTCCCGCTCCCGCTCCATCAGGTAATCTTCGAGGCTTCCGACGACGACGCGGGTTTCATCTTCGACTTCCACATCCTCCACGTCGCCGGCCCGGATGAGCTTTTTGATCTTCTTCCGATCAATCTGCTTGAGAATGCGGCGGGCCTCCGTGCGGCTGACGACGTCGTCGCGTTAGTCGGCGGCAAAGTCCTCCAGGAAATCGAGGGTGTCGTCCGACAGGTCGATCATCCGAATCTCCTCGTTGGACTCGGACAACGACCAATACAGGTCTGCATCAACGAGGTGCCGGTCGACCCACCGAACGATCGTTTGCTTCGAAAGTTGAAGATGCTCCGACAAGTCATCAAGCGGCATGGCTTTCGGTTGCCGCGACGTTGTGGACTGATCTGACACAGTAAAGTAGGGGCCGAGATCTTTTGAAGGAACCTGAGCCGTACTTAGATCGAAATACCGGCGTTTTGTTCCCACCTGCCCCGACTGCGGCGCACTCGGCCGTTCGCCTCGTTCTCTTGCCCCAATCTGCTCCCTCCCGGTGGCTTCGCTGACCAAAGATGACTGGAAAGATCGGCTCCAACCGGCCCTGTCCGACTCGCTCCAGGCCGCAAACGACACCCTCATGCAAACGAAAGAGGTGCAATCGTGGCTGCGCTCGGCGTCGATGGAGGCGGCCGAGGCGCTCGGCCAACAACGGGGGCGACAGGGGGAGATGCAAGGGTACTCTCACCTGATGGAGGCCCTGGCGGAGGAACTGCCGGCCCTCCTGGAGGCCGTCAACGAGCTAACGGAGGGCTGCGGGACGGTGGATCTGGAGTGGCGCCCCATGCAGCCAACCCAGAGCCGCCTGTACATCTCGTTCGACACCTCCTACACGGTCACGCTTTTTTGTCGGCTTGCCGACTGTACGGACGAGGCGGCGATGTCGGCCATCACGACGGTCGTCGACGCCCTGCCCGAGGGCGAGCCCTTTCCGAATCGCCCGAACGAGGTGACGGGCCTCGTGGCGCGGGACGGACGGCACGTCGGGGTCCGGGTCAAAGAGCATCTGCGCGAGGACGGCGGCGGCACCGCCAAATCCGTCGCCCTCCTCCCGCCCGACCAGGACCCTCAGAAAAACCTCTCCGGAACGGAAGTCGTCCGGGGCCTCCAGCGCCTCCTCTGCTCCGATCGGCCGGACGAATAGAGAGGCCGTCCGGAACCGATGACCTATTCCTCCTTGGCTGGCGGCGATGATTCCACCAGCTCTACGTCGTCGACGTCCTGAATTTCCCATCCCTCCTCCGGCGCTTCCCCGAACCACAGCCGTCCCCCCGGCTCCACAAACTCGCTCAGCAACCGGACGAACGCCTCCGCTTCCATATTGGCAGGCACCGTCTCGGTCGTCAATTTGAGCGTGTCGTCCTGTCTCGTAAAGTAGCCGAGCGCAAACGGAAGCGGCCCGGCCGTCTTTGTGCTAAGTTCGTCCCGGTACACCTCGCTCTCGCGTCGAATGGACTGAATGAGCTCCACCGTCAACCAGTCCTGCTCCCGTCCCGCGACGCGGTTATGATGCCGCCGCTCAAACATCTTGTAGATCAGGTCGTCGAGCGTGTCCCGACGATCGCTGCGCACAACGAGGTTCTCCACACGACAAGGAATCCGGTCGGCCATATTGATCTGCGCACAAATGCGTCAGTGTAATTTGATCGACGTACAAATGCAGCAGTCCAATTCCCCTTCACAGGGCAATCGCATCCTGCTCGATGGAGAGCACAGGGGGGTATGGAGGGCACGTCGTAACGGCCTCCATGCATCCATGCGTTCACTCATTCCGGGCAGCACGGCAGACCGGGCAGCACGGCAGACCGGGCAGCACGGCAGATCAACGGCAACAGTGCCGCCTGCGTCCCCGGATGCTCTCCAACATACAATCGCCCTGTTCCCCTTCATTGGGCGCAGAACTGCGGAGCGTCTCCTCCCCGCACTTGCCCGTCTCTCCGTGGACAACGCGCAGTTTTTACGGAGTCGATATCCGCCCAACGGCTCACGACCCCGGCCCCGCCGTACAAGGGGCGCTCGCAACCGTTCCTCTTTCCTGTTTTTCGGTCGATGGATTCCGTTACGCAAATCACCCTCGGCGCCGCCGTCGGCGAAGCCGTGTCCGGACGGGACGCCGGCAACAAGGCGCCGTTGTGGGGCGCGGCCCTCGGCACGCTGCCCGACCTCGACGTGCTGGCCAACCCGTTTTTGACGGAGGCCCAGTCGCTTCTCTTCCACCGCGGCCCGTCGCACTCCCTGCTGGTAACCGCCCTCCTCACTCCCCTGATTGGTCTCGCCCTCGCCCGCCTCCACGACGACGGCCCGTCGTGGCAACGATGGGCCCTCCTGGTCGGCAGCGTCCTGCTCACCCACATCGGACTCGACTGTCTCACCAGCTACGGCACGCAGGTGTTCTGGCCGTTCAGCCGCACGCCGGTCATCGTCGGCTCCGTCTTTATCATCGACCCGCTGTACACCGTTCCCCTCGCCGTGGGCCTGCTCGTCGGATGTCGCTGGGCGCCCCCCGTACGGGCCCGACGCCTCTCCAACTACATCGGCCTCGGCCTCAGCTCCGCGTATCTGATCCTCACGCTGGCCAACAAGCTGTACGTCGACAGCGTCTTCGACGCGGCCCTCCAGGCCCAAAATCACCCATCGGAACGCGTCTTCACCAAACCCACCGCGTTCAACAATCTGCTCTGGATGGGCATCTCGGAGGGCGAGGATGGATTCTACGTGGGCTACTACTCCCTGCTCGATTCGGAGCCGCCCACCTCATTCCGCTACGTTCCCAAAAAGCACGATCTCCTCGGCGAGACCGCCGACAACCCCCTTGTAAACCGCCTGCGCTGGTTCTCCCGCGGCTATTTCATCGTGCGACGGGCCGACGACGGGACGCTCACCATTCAGGACCTGCGGTTCGGGCGCAGCGACCTCGGCCTCACGAACGACGGAAAGTACATCTTCACCTTTGAGTTGCAATACGATAATAGCGGCACGATCAGCGGCTTCACGCGGACGCGCCCGGACGTGCAATTTGAATGGCCCCTGCTCCGTCGCTTCCTCACACGCATCGGCGGTCATCCCCTCCCCGCATCGTCTCCGGGTCAGTCCGACCTCCCGCGCTGAACCCTCGCGGCCCCGCATGCTCTTCCTCCCGCCATTGCACCGCACTTCCGGACCGCAACTCGGCGGCCTCCCGCGACCGATCGCCGACGCCCCCCTGCCATCAGCAACTCCCGCCCCTTTCGTCAGTGAACGCTCTCGCTTCGAAGCGCTAGCGCACCGCGTCACCGCCGCCACGCATCCATACCTCCACTCATTCCGGGCAGCACGGGGAGTTGAAGGCAAAGGAGCTTCCCACCTCCGATCAACGCTCCAACTGCGCTTGCCCTGTGCCCTGCCCGTCCCGATTGATTCTCGATTCTGCCTCTCCGACATTGTAGAGATCTCCCGTTGAAGAAACGACCCTCCCACTGATGAACGACCTGTTGTCGAGCGATTACCTTACGGCGGACACCCTCAGCCTCGCCGCCGACTACCTGCTGAGCGCTGTCGCCTTCATTCTCATCCTGGCCGTGGGCCGGTACATTGCCAAAACGGTCCGCGACTGGATCCGGGGCGGCCTCGACAAGCCGAACGTTGATCGCACACTCACCAAGTTTGCGGGCAACTTTGCCTACTACGGCATCTTTCTGCTCGCCATCTTTGCCGCCCTCGAAACCCTCGGGGTCCAGACCGCAAGCTTCGTCGCCGTCCTCGCCGCCGCCGGCTTCGCCGTCGGGCTGGCCCTGCAGGGCACCCTGGCCAACTTTGCCGCCGGCATTCTCCTCCTCGTCTTCCGGCCCTTTAGCGTGAACGACTACGTGGAGATTGCCGGCGAAACGGGCTTCGTGAAAGAAATCCAGCTGTTCTTCACTCGCCTTGAAACCCGCGAAAATCGCCTCATCATCGTTCCGAACGGCGACATCTTCGGGTCCACCATCGAAAATATCTTTGCGAACGACGACATTCGGGTCGACTGCGACGTCGGCACCGACTATCCGGCCGACATTGACGAAACGCGCGAGGTGCTGCTCGAAGCGGCCCGCAGCGTGGAGGACCGCCTCGAAGACAAAGGCGTCCAGGCCGCTCTGGTGGGCCTCGGCGATTCGTCCATCAACTGGCAGGTGCGCGTCTGGGCCCGCACGGAGGACTACTTCCGCCTGCGCCAGGAACTGACCCGTCAGGTCAAATACCACCTCGACGAGGCCGACATCGGCATTCCATTCCCGCAGCGCGACGTGCACCTCGACCAGCTCAACGGCGAAAGCGATCTCGCCTAGCACGCGCCCGCACTTGTTCTTCCTGCAAAAGCCGGATGGGGACGGAACGCGCGTCCCCGGTTCGGCTACGACCCGACGAGTCTACTCACCCAAAAACTAGACGACCTCCACAACTCTATGCCTACACGTTCTGCCGACGCCACCTGGGAAGGCAACCTCGAAGACGGAAACGGAGTGATGAACATGGAAAGCGGCTCCTACGAGGGGCCCTTTTCCTTTCGCTCTCGCTTTGAAGACGGAGACGGAACGAATCCCGAAGAGCTCATTGCCGCCGCCCACGCGGGATGCTTTTCGATGGCCTTCTCCAATGTACTCGATGAAGAAGGCTTCACCCCGAAATCGGTAGATACCACGGCCGATGTCACCCTCCGGATGCTAGAAGACGGCCCGGCCATTACGAAAATCGAACTCGACACCACGGCCCACGTGCCGGACATCGATGCGGAGACGTTCCAGGAACTCGCCGACGCCGCAAAGGCGGGCTGCCCGGTCTCCAAAGCCCTCGCCGGAGCCGAAATTACGATCGACGCCACCCTGAACAACTAACGGCGTCGCCCTCCATTCTACGACGAGATCGCCCCAGTTCTCATCGCCGAGAGCTGGGGCATTTTTCGTTTGGGGAGTTCTCTCCAGAGTCCCGCCCCCCTACCGTTTCTAGACCAACTCCACAATCTTCGTTCTGGAGGGCAACCTGTGCCGGCATGTAGATCGCCACTGCCGTACCGAGAGGACTCGGGACATCATGGCTGGTTCTCCGAGCAGCTTCACGGCCCCCCGATCCAACTCTCCCAGCATATCCACTGCTCCTCTCATATGGCAATAGTCGCAACATGCAGAGCCAACCGTACAGAGAACCCCATCGAAAATCACTGAGTTCGCCCCCCATGTTTAGAACAGTCTTCTATCTATACGCCGCTTATGGGATATCCCTGAATCGAAAATGGAACTATAATTACATTTATTTTTAAATTTTATTAGAGCTGTCGCTTGAGTGTCTCCATGTTCTACGTTCTCCCACCGACTGCCCCAGTACAATGGATACGCAGGACCGAATTCTCAATACCAGGGTACAAGCCATCATTCGATCGAAATCCAACTTGTCGCCCGGCGGGGACGTGCTTACGACGCCCCCCTCCGCCACCGTCTACAACTGCATTGATCGAATGGCCGATCGCGATGTCGGCTCCATCGTCGTAATGAGTGGCAAACGTCTCGTCGGCATCTTTACGGAGCGCGACTACATGCAAAAGATCGCCCTCAAAGGCCGCTCTTCGGACACGACGGAGGTGCAAGAGGTGATGACGACCGACCTGACCACCGTCACGCCCGCGAAGCCAATCAACGAGTGCCTACAGGTTATGACGGAATTCCGGTGCCGACACCTTCCCATCGTCGACGACAACGAGCAATTGATCGGCATCATCTCAATTGGGGACTGCGTCAAGAAAATCATCGACGCTACCGAGCGGGAAACCGCCCGGCTCAGACAGTACGTCACCCGTTCCTATCCGGTCTAGAATCGCGTCCGTTTACGAGCAGGGGCCTCGTCAGAGGGAGCGGGCGATATTGTTCGATCAGGCTCCCGCCTCTACACGGAGGACGACACGGGAAGGCGGATCCGGAATCGTCGTGAAGACACGGGTGTCCCCCAAAGCACTGAGCTTCCTACCTGCGCGTCTGTCTTCCCCAATCAGCCACTGATACCAAATCCGTCTGCAAAGTTCAGAGGGACAGAAAGATTGGTATAGGCGCAAGCGATTGGGGCTCACGTACATACCTACACACTTTCAAACCCGAATCCCTCAACCGGATTCGGTATGAGGTCGGGATTAGGGAAGCACCTGCAGGACGATCTTGCCGGCATTCTCGTTGTTTTCCATGCGCCGGTGCGCGTCAGACACGTCGGTCCAGTCATAGACCGAATCGATGACGGGTTCAATGGTGCCCTCGATGAACTGCGGCAGAACATCGCTCGCAAACTCCTGGGTAAGCTCGATCTTGTATTCCAGACTGCGCGATCGGAGGGTCGAGGCCAGGAGCTGAGCGCGCTTGGCCATGAGTGCACGCAGGCTTACCTGCTCCACCGTGCTCCCCCCCAGCGTGGCAAGCTGCACGATCCGTCCATCCGTCGCAAGAGAGTCGACGTTCTTGTGGAAGTACGGGGCGCCGATGAAGTCGACGATGATGTCGACGCCGCGGTCGTCCGTCCTCGTTGCAATGCGTTCGGCAAAGTCCTCGGACTCGTAGTCGACGGCGACCTCCGCCCCAAGCGCAAGGCAGGTCTCGTGCTTGGACGCGGAGGCCGTCACGTAGGGATGCGCCTCGGCGTGACGGACGAGTTGAATGGCCGCCGTCCCCACGCCGCTCGCGCCGGCATGAATGAGGACGTGATGGCCCGACGTGAGGCCGCCCAGCCAGTGCAGGGCCTGATACGCCGTCAAAAAAACCTCCGGCACGGCAGCGGCCTCCTGCATCGACAATCCCGGCGGCACGGCCATGAGCCGATCCGTGTGTACGGCGGCGTACTCCGCATAGCCGCCGCCGTCTAACAGGCCAAACACGCGGTCGCCCTCATGCCAATCCACCACCCCGGACCCGGTTGCCGTGACGGTGCCGGCCATTTCCAGCCCCAGAATGTCCGAGGCCCCCTCCGGCGGCGGATAGTGCCCCCGGCGCTGGAACGTGTCGGCCCGATTGAGGGCCGTAGCATGCACCTTCACCAGCACCTCGTTCGCCCGAGGCTCCGGGGTCGGGACCTCCCCGATGGTCATGTGTTCGGGATCTCCCTCTTCGGTAACAACAACAGCACGCATACGGGATCAATGGTCGATAATGTGACAAGTTCTACCGTTTTCGTATCATGATGTCGTCTCGGCATTGAACACCGGCGTCTCTCGTTGACCAATCACTTCACCATAACCTTTTTATCTTCAAACCTTTCATCTTCCATTGATCGAAAAAGGCACTCGGGGCAACGGGGGGCGCTCACTACGCCCCCGGCATTACCGATCAGAATCCGCATTAGCGCGGAATCCAGCCCTCGCCCTCGTGATCCGCAATCTCGCGACGCGCCAGATCGAGGGCAGCGGTCGCAAATAGTTCCTTGTTGAGTGTCCGGTCCTCCACAAACTGGCGCCGAACGGCCCGGGTGTGCGTGTCGTCGGCGTAGCCAAGCCACACGGTCCCCACCGGCTTTTCGTCCGTGCCCCCGCCGGGCCCCGCAATGCCGGTTGTCGAGATGCCGACGTCCACGTCGAGCCGCTCTCGAACCCCGGCCGCCATGGCCACGGCCACCGCCTCGCTGACCGCCCCGTACTCCTCCAGGGCCTCGTCGGTCACGCCGAGCAGGTCCTGCTTCGCCCGATTGGCGTAGGCCACGATGCTTCCCTCGTAGTAGTCCGACGACCCGCTGACCCCCGTGATGCGATGGCCGATGAGGCCACCGGTCGCGCTCTCCGCCGACCCGATGGTCCAGTCCGCCTCGCGAAGCGTGTCCCCCAGCACCTCTTCCAGGGTCACGCGCCCGGTTCCAATAACGTGCTCCCCCGCACGCTCCCGAATCTCCGCCTCAAGCCGATCGAGGCGCTCGTCCGCCGGAGTGTCGTGCCCCTCGACAGCCGTGAGCCGCAGACGAACCCCACTGGTCGACGGCAGATAGGCCAGCGTAAGCCCGTCCCCGAGCCGGTCCGGGAGCGCATCAAGCCGCTCCTGCAGCGACGACTCCCCGATGCCGGACGTGACGAGCGTCCGGTAGGTAACGGGCTGGATGTCGGTCCGCGCTTCCAGGCGGGGCTGCACGGCGGCGTCGAAAATGCCCTTCATCTCCTGCGGAATGCCCGGGAGCACGCCCACATACCGATCTCGTCCGTCGACCGACGACTCGTGCCAAAGGCCCACGGCCGCTCCCACGGGATTGTCGAGCGTCTCGAAGCCCTCCGGGACCTGCGCCAGCTTCGGGGCCGCCTTCGGCATCTGTCGACCGCGGCGCTCGTAGTACCGACGGACGCGGGCCATGAGCTCGTCGTCGGTCCGGAGCGGTGCGTCAAAGTAGTCGGCCAGCACCTCGCGCGTCACATCGTCGTGTGTCGGCCCGAGCCCGCCCGTCAGAAGAACGACCCGTGCCCGATGAACGGCCCGGTCCAGCTCCTCGCGCATCGTCTCAGGATCGTCGCCCACCGTGACCGTCCGCTCCATTTGAAATCCGAGCTCACTCAACCGCTCCCCGAGCCACGCCGCATTGGTGTTTTCCGTCTGTCCAATGAGCAGCTCATCGCCAATCGTCAGAAGATGTACGTTCATATCAGGATAAGCCAATCGAGATCAGCGTGCGTCCTCCTCCCCCGACTCCGTTCACCGACAGCGGCATCCCGACCCCGTCCTGAGAATCCGATCGTACGCCCACACGCACACACGCTCACACGCGGTTACTCCGGGCGGGCCCCGCCGTGGTCGACCGACCAGGCCGCCGGATCGCTGCGCCACGTCTTCAGGGCCGCCAGGTCGGCGTCGGACAACCCGCTGTGCTCGTGCGCCACGTCGATGAGGGTCGCAAAATTGGTGAGCACGTGACGCGCAACGCCGGCCTCCCGAAACGCCGCCTCCGCGGTATCGAGCTGGTAGCTAAAGATGGCGAGCACGGCCGTGACCGTGGCGCCGGCCTCGCGGAGCGCCGCCACCGCGTCGAGCGCCGAGCCGCCGGTGGAGATGAGGTCCTCCAGCACCACCACCTCGTCTCCGGCCTCGACACGCCCCTCAATGCGCGCCCCGGTGCCGTGCTCCTTGGCCGACGACCGAACGTAGGCCATCGGCTGATCCGCCGCCTCGGCCAACCAGGCGGCATGCGGAATGCCGGCCGTGGCGGTGCCCGCGATCGTCACCGGCAAAAGCGAGGCGCGATCGAGCACGTCCGCAAACCCGTCGCGAATGCGGCGCCGGACGGGCGGATGGGCAATGGTGCGCCGATTGTCGCAATAAATTGGTGCCGCGAGGCCCGACGACCACGTGAACGGATCGGTCGGCTGAAGCTTCACGGCCCCAATCTCAAGCAGGTCCTTCGCGATCGCTCGCGACTGCGTCTCATCAATGGCGGCGGAGGCCTCCGTCCCAACGGACGGATCGTGCGGAGAACGGTCGGTGGACATGAGAGGGTCTGACATCGTGAGTCGATTTACTCAACGTGGACGCGCTCCTCGGCCGGGGTCAGGAAATACAGCGCCCCGGTCGCAAGCGTAAATCCGACGACCACAGCGAGTGCGATGCCCGGAAGGGCGCTTTTGTGAAGCACCCACGTGGCCCACTGGCGGACCGGCGGCGCCATGTGCGTCGCCGTCCGCAGTACGAGCACCCCGAACAAAAACAACAGTTGCAGCATGGTCTTCGCCTTCGCCACGCGATAGGTCTGCAACGTCCGGCCGGCCGCCTCCACCCAGGACCGCAGGGCCGTGACCGCAGCATCGCGGAACGCGATGAGGACCACCGCCCACCACGGAACGAGGGCCGGCATCTGCATCGAAAGCGTCGCAAAGGTGCCCAGGACCAGAATTTTATCGGCCAGCGGATCCAGATACTGGCCGAGCCGCGAGCGCACCTGGAGGCGCCGGGCGAGGAGCCCGTCGTAATAGTCGGAGAGCGACGCAAACACGAATAGCCCCACCGCGCTCGCCTGCCCCGCCTTGCTCGGCACCGTGAGCAGAACGAGAAGAAGCGGCGTCACCAGCATGCGGGCGACGGTCAGCACGTTGGGGATGTAGCGGAGGCCGGCGGAAGTATACATACACCGGAGAGCCCAAAAGGGAACAGCAGTACATAAATATTAAGGGGGACGCGTAATATCGCCCACCCTTTGCACGGACGCACACAATCTCAGTTGCATAGAAGATGTGGCCCGCCTTAATCCTGCAAAGTTTTCAGATGACGGCGTGGCAGTTCGTCACCTGCCTGCCGCCGTTTGTCGATTGTGCTGCGTGCCGGCGCCCGCACTCTGCCATTGTGGCGGACTGACAGACGCAAATCGCCTCCGGCACCGTTCTTGAGAAGCATAGTGTGTGGCGACGTAGGGTCAGAGAACCCACGGACTCCGACACGCCTTCGACATTCGACGAACTTCCTGAACTAGAGCAGACTCTGAACCTATGGGTAAAATCATCGGCATTGATCTCGGCACGACGAACTCTGTCGTAGCCGTCATGGAGGGTGGCGATCCCAAAGTGATCGAAAACGCAGAGGGCGCGCGCACGACCCCGTCCGTCGTCGCCTACAAGGACGACGGCGAACGCCTCGTCGGCGCCCCGGCCAAGCGACAGGCCATTACGAACCCCGAAAACACGATTGCCTCGATCAAGCGGTTCATGGGCCGCTTCTACGATGAGGTCGAGGACGAAATTGAAGAGGTCCCGTACAAGATTGTCCGGGGCGAGAACGACACGGCCCGCGTCCAGATCGGCGACCGGCAGTACACGCCGCAGGAGATCTCGGCGATGGTGCTGCAGAAGCTGAAGCAGACCGCCGAGGACTACCTGGGCGAAGAGGTCACCGACGCGGTGATCACGGTCCCGGCCTACTTCAACGATGCCCAGCGCACGGCCACCAAGGAGGCCGGGGAAATTGCGGGCCTCAACG
>CAYOWD010000058.1:0-17234 GCA_964407535.1 uncultured Salinivenus sp.
CGAGGCCGGTACTGTGCTACAGGCCGGCGACGGCATTGCGACGCTCTACGGCCTTAGCAACGTGCAGGCCGGTGAGCTCGTGGAATTTCCCGAGCAGGACGTGGACGGTATGGTCCTCAACCTTGAGGAGGATAGCGTCGGCGTCATTCTGTTTGGCGACGTGAATGCCGTGAGCGAGGGCGATGAGGCACGGCGCACCGGAGAGATCGCGTCGGTCGGTGTCAACGAGAACATGCTGGGCCGCGTCATTGACCCGCTCGGGCGCCCGCTCGACGGACAGGGTCCGATTCAGGGCGAGAAGATGACGCTGCCGCTGGAGCGAAAGGCCCCCGGCGTAATTTACCGGCAGCCGGTCGAGGAGCCGCTGCAGACTGGGGTCAAGGCCATCGACTCCATGATTCCGATTGGGCGCGGGCAGCGTGAGCTCATCATTGGGGACCGGCAGACCGGAAAGACGGCCCTGCAGATCGACACGATCATCAACCAGAAAGACACGCACGACGACGATGTGGACACCGGCGATCCGGTGTACTGCGTGTACGTGGCCGTCGGCCAGAAGGACTCGACCGTGGCGCAGGTGAAGCGGGACCTGGAGCGCAACGGGGCCATGGAGTACACGGTCATCGTTAATGCCTCGGCGTCGATGCCGACGCCGCTGCAGTACATTGCGCCGTTTGCGGGGGCCTGCATTGGGGAATACTTCCGCGATACCGGCCGCGACGCGCTCGTCTGCTTCGACGATCTTTCGAAGCAGGCCGTGGCCTACCGTGAGCTTTCGCTCCTGCTCCGGCGTCCGCCCGGACGAGAGGCGTACCCGGGCGACGTGTTCTATCTCCACAGCCGCCTGTTGGAACGGGCCGCCAAGATTATCGACGACGAGGATGTGGCCTCGCAGATGAATAATCTGCCGGAGCCGCTCGAAGACGAGATCGAGGGCGGCGGCTCCCTGACGGCCCTCCCGATCATCGAGACGCAGGCGGGCGACGTGTCGGCCTACATTCCGACCAACGTCATTTCGATTACGGACGGACAGATTTATCTGGAGACCGACCTCTTCAACTCCTGCATCCGCCCGGCCATCGACGTGGGGGCGTCGGTATCTCGCGTCGGAGGGTCGGCGCAGGTGGACGCCATGAAAGAGGTTGCGGGCACGCTCCGGATTGACCTCTCGCAGTACCGCGAACTGGAGGCGTTTGCCAAGTTCGGATCCGACCTCGACGCGTCGACGCAGCAGCAGCTGAACCGCGGGGAGCGTCTGGTCGAGATCCTGAAGCAGAACGAGTTCTCGCCCGTCCCGGTCGAGGAGCAGGTGGCCATCATCTATACGGCCATTAACGGCTTCCTCGACGACGTGCCGGTCGACGACATTGAGGACTTCGAAGAAGAGTACATCGAGCGGTTGAATCTCCAGCACGAGGAGGTGCTCGCTGAGCTTCGGGAAACGGAGGAGCTCACCGATGAGATTGCAGAGACCTTCGAGACGGTGGCGGAGGACCTGGCCGACGTTTACGCCGAGGAGGAAGAGGAGGAAGAAGAAGATGTGCTTGCCGGCGACGAGGCCTAACCTCAGGGCCAACGACCCGCGGCGAGCAGCACTCCCGCTCCTCGGTCGCCGGGCTTCCCATCGGGGCGTTCCGCAAAGTCTCCTCAATGTGGATCGCTCCGATCCACGGGGCTGCTCGCGTTTCGATCAATTATCCTGTACTCCCAATCGCCTGACCTATGGCGAATCTTCGCGACATCCGAAATCGGATTGAGTCCGTTGAAAACACCAAGCAGGTGACCCGTGCCATGAAAATGGTGGCGGCGGCGAAGCTGCGACGGGCGCAGGAACGCATCTTCCAGACGCGTCCCTACGCCTACAAAATCGGCGAACTCATCAATCACCTGAAGGGAGAACTCAGCCCGACGGCGCACCCGTATTTCCAGTCGCCGGAGGACAGTGAGGGCGCCCTCGTGATTGTGGTGACGGCCGATCGGGGCCTCTGTGGCGGCTTCAACAGCAAGGTGATGAAGAAGGCCGAGGCGCTGATCGAAGAGAAGTACGCAGAGAAAAAGAAGAAGGGCGAACTCTACATGCTCTGCGTCGGGAAAAAGGGGCATAAGAACTTTGAGAAGCAGGATCATCGCCTCGTTGGCAATTACACCGGCGTCTTCGACGATCTTCAGTTCAGCGTGGCGCAACAGGTCATTCAGGACGCCGTGGAGGGCTTCGAACGCGGCATTTGGAGCGAGGTCAAACTCGTCTACAATGAGTTCAAGAACACGATCGTCCAGAATCAGATTGTGGAGCCGCTGCTCCCGATTCCGGAAGAGCATTTCGAGACGCCGGTGATGCAGGAAGAGGCCAATCTGACTGCGCTCCCGGAAAACGGGCGTGCCATTGATTACCTCTTTGAGCCCGATGCTCGGGGACTGCTCGATGAGCTCGTTCCCCGCTTCCTCAAGTATCAGATGTGGCGTGCCCTTTTAGAGTCGAATGCAGCCGAGCAGGGCGCCCGCATGGTGGCGATGGACAATGCCACCACTAACGCCGAGGAAATGATCGAAGACCTGACGCTCGAGTACAACCGTGCCCGCCAGAACGCGATTACGATGGAGCTGCTGGACATTGCCAGCGGGGCCGAGGCACTTGAGGACTCAGAGTAACTGATTTGTTGGAAGTTCGCGTCGGTTGCAACATTGCCGAGTCGTCGACATACCATTTAGACCGAAGATGGAGAGGTGGCCGAGCGGTCGAAGGCGCTCCCCTGCTAAGGGAGTAAACGGGCTCATACCCGTTTCGGGGGTTCGAATCCCCCCCTCTCCGCCCCCCTGCCGGTCCCGAGGCGGCGGATGTATTCCGCCATCGGGAGCGGCTTTTTCTGTTTGTGGCGGCATTGGAGCAGCGGCGGTTCATCGTGTAGAATGCGTCGTCGCCGGAGGGAGGGGGCACTGGCGAGGGGAGTCCCCGGTGCCCGAGGGATCGCACGACGGTTTTTCTCACAGGCAGGTACGGATCGGTATGGCTGAGCGTCCGACGGTGGCGATTGCGGGGGCGACGGGATTTGTGGGAACGGCCCTGCGGCAGGCGTTGCGGGACGAATACGATCTGGTGGGGCTGACGCGTTCGCCGGTGCGGGCCCGCGTTAACAACAATGGGGCGGAGGGTGAAACGTGGCGGCACTGTGATCTCTTTGATCCCTACGCGGTGCGGGACGGGCTGGAAGGGGTCGACTATGCCATCTATCTCGTTCATTCCCGGCTGCCGTCCTCCCGGCTTACGCAAGGGGCGGTGGCCGATCTGGATCTGTTGCAGGCCGACAACTTTGCCCGCGCAGCTGCCGCCAAAGGCGTCGAACAAATCCTTTATGTGGGGGCACTGGTGCCCGATGACCGTTCGGACCTGCCGCCCCACCTTCGACGCCGGTTAGAGGTTGAGCAGGCGCTCAGTTCGACCGACGTTCCGCTCACGACGTTGCGAGCCGGTCTGATTGTGGGCGGAGGGGGCACATGGCTGCGCCTGCTACTGAACTTGGTACGACGCCTGCCGGTAATGATTCTTCCTTCCTGGACGCAGGCAGTGACCCAGCCCATTGCCCTCGACGACGTGGTGCGAGGACTCCAGCGGAGTGTGGGCAACGCGGCGACCTACGGGACTGCCTACGACATCGGCGGACCCGAGGCCATGAGCTACCGGGAGATGTTGCACCGTACAGCCCACGTCCTGGGCCTGACTCGGCGGAGCGTGACGGTACCCATGGAGTCACCCCGTTTGTCGAAGCTATGGGTGCGTCTCTTCGGGGGGGTATCCTGGCCGCTCGTCAGTCTTGTCATCGACAGCCTGCGGTACCAGACGCGGGTCCAGTCGAATGAGATGCAGTCATGGCTGGAAAAGGAAGCGACATCGTTCGAGTCGGCCCTTGAGGCGGCGATCGACGAGAACGGGCGGCCCCTTCCCAATCCGCGCGAGGACCTCCGGTCGCGAGAGGACGAGGTGATTCGGGATCGGAGCGTGGCCCGCTCGGTGCAGCGGATGCCCTGTCCCCCGGAGTTTACGGCCCGGGACGTCGCCAACGAGTATCTGCGCTGGCTGCCCCGGCTCGGATGGCCGGTGCTGCGGGTGCGTGTCTCATACGGTCGGGTCGCTCATTTTCAACTGCGGCTCACTGGGCAGACCCTTCTGACCCTTCGCTATGACCCGGAGCGCAGTCCGGCGGGCCGACAGCTTTTCTTTGTAACGGGGGGATTGCTGGTCGACAAGCGCGAACGGGCGGGACGACTTGAATTCCGGCAGGTGATAGACGGCACGACGGTGCTCGCGGCCGTTCACGACTTTGCCCCGCGCCTGCCCTGGGTGGTGTACAACAGCACGCAGGCGCAGGTGCATCTGCTCGTCATGCACCAGTTCCGACAGCATTTGGCGCGTTTGTCCATGCGACAGGCGTCCACGGTCTCGTCGGCTCCGGCGGCGTGATGAGCCCGCAGTGTGACCAGTTAAGGCAGGAAAGGGCGGTTCCCCCATTCCGAAAAAGGGGGCACGTATGTTTGGCCGGGTCGGTAGGATCGGATTCCCGGTGGGTCCGTTCATCCGTGTGGGACATATGTGTTTTTGAAGAGCGATGTTCGTTCGGCCCACGAGGCTCGTTGCTGCTGGGGGTCACCGCTGGACTTGTGCATCCGATTTCCGTTTTGTGTGATGGCCACGCTCACCGACGCGCCGTTTACGGAGGATCAAGAGGAGGCCTACGATCAGGTCTATGACCGACTTGCCCGGGGAGAACGGTATACCGGCCTGCGGGGGTATGCGGGAACGGGAAAGACGTACCTCGTAAGCCGGCTCGTGGAGCAGTTGCTGGAGGAGGACTGCACCGTCACCGTCTGTGCGCCCACCCACAAGGCCGTGCAGGTGGTGAGCGACGAATTGGGCGACGCGCCGGTCGACATGCAGACCCTGCACTCCTTTCTCGGGCTGCGTCTTGAGCCGACGGAGGATGGCGAGTACGAGTTGGTTCCGGACGAGGTGCGGGACTTCGCGGAAGGCGTTGTGATCGTGGATGAGGCCTCCATGATTGGCCGGGAGGAGTGGGCCCACATCGAAGAATCGCCGTTCTGGGTGCAGTGGCTGTTCGTGGGCGATCCCGCCCAACTCCCGCCCGTCAATGAGGACCCGTCGCCGGCGCTCGACGTGCCGGGGCCGACGCTGGAGACCATTCACCGGCAGGCGGCGGACAATCCGATTTTGGAGCTTGCGACCAAGATTCGCAACGACGCCGAGGGCCGCTTCGGGAGCAAGTTCGAGGACGGGAAAGGGGTGGCCGTCACGCGCAATCGCGATGAGTTTCTCGACAGCGTGCTCCGTGCGTTCGACACGGAGGCGTTTGCGGAAGATGCCACGCACGCCCGGCTGCTGGCCTACCGAAACAAGACGGTCCGGCGCTACAATCGTGAGATTCGGGCGGCCCGGTACGGCACCGATGCCGACCGGTTCGTGGAGGGAGAGTGGCTGGTGGCAACAGAAACGTGGCTGCACGAAGGCGTGCCCCGCCTCACGAACAGCGAGGAGGTCCGCGTGAAGAAGGCCGAGGTCGATGCCTTCGAGGCGGACGACCAGAGTGAGTGGAAGACGTGGAAGCTGACGGTACGCACGCCGGGGCGCGGTCTCAGCCGGACGGTCTACGTGCTCCACGAGGACGAATTTGATCGGTACGACGACGCGCTGGAGCGCCGGCGGGAGCGGGCGCAGGACGATGGATCAAAGTGGGACCGGTTCTTCGACCTGCGCGAGCGGTTCGCTCGGGTGGACTACGCGTACGCGACGACGGTCCACAAGTCGCAGGGCTCCACGTTCGACACCGTCTTCGTGGACCACCGAGACTTGCAGGCATGTCGAGGAGAAGAACGAGAGGCCCTCCTCTACGTGGCCGTTACACGGCCGGCTCGCCGCCTGGCCCTTTTGGTATAGGCACCCGCTTTGGTACAGGCACCCGCTGGGTGCTGCCTGCATTCCTGCCATGCCCGATGCCGAACATGGCTTCCCTAAGGTGACTCCGGCAGTTCTCCGTACAGGACGTTGCCGGGGGCGTCCGGGTCGTTGGACAGATAGAATTCCTTGACGGCTTCAATCAGGTCCTCTTCCGTAAGTCCGTCCGTGTCGTCGCGATCGAGGCGATGAAACGGCTCTGCGCTCTCGTCGACGCCCCAGGCTGCAAGCCAGTCGGCATATTCCTGTTCACTGATTTCGTCGCCATCGGTGGTATTCATGGCACGGAACGTAGACTGCGCCGCCCGTTCGAGGCCATCAAGAACCTCCTCTTTTGCCTCACCGCCTTGTTCGATGCCGTTCTGGAGTGCCGTCCAGTAATCCTGCCACTCTTTGGCGGTAACGCGATGGTCGTCGTCCACGTCCACGAGGGTGCTCAGGTGGTCCCACCATTGCATCACGCGTCGTCGCAACTTTGTCTGTTCGCCGGGATCGGTCACGTCCCGCGTCTCTGCCAGCCGGTCGGCGCGTAGCTGGAAGTCATTCGCTTCGACATACCCGTTGTCGTCCTCGTCGATAAGCGAAAAGTAGTACGAGGCTTTTCGGCGTTGTAGCGGGCCAACCATGAGCGTGTAGGAGCAATTTGCAGAGGTGCGATCAGACGTTCCATACAAGAGGGAATCGCACGGGTTGCGTGGACGATCCGACAGACAATCTCAATCAAAGAAAGCAAGCCTCCAATTACGGAATTGGGAATTTGGATTGTGGAATGGAGGCCAGCTCACGGAGAACCGTTAGAGGGACGAGGAGTCGTCGGTCTGGTAGTTGGCCACGGCCACGTCTTCCTTGGCCTGTTCCAGATCGTGGGCGACCATCTCCTCCGCCAACGTCTCCAGGGATGTGGAGGGGGTCCAGTTTAATGCTTCCCGCGCCTTTTCCGCTTCGCCCAGAAGCTGATGGACCTCGGTCGGTCGGTAGTACGATGGGTCGACTTCCACGACCGGACGCCCGCTTTCCGTATCGTAGCCGACTTCCTCTTCGTCTTCGCCTTCCCAGGTCAATTCAATGCCGGCGGCGTCGAAGGCTATTTCACAGAAGCGGCGCACCGTCGTTGTCCGACCGGTGGCCAGTACGTAGTCGTCCGGCTCGTCCTTCTGGAGCATGCGCCACATGCCTTCGACGTAGTCGCGGGCGTGGCCCCAGTCGCGCTCCGCGTCGAGGTTGCCGAGATACGTTTTTTCTTGCAACCCGGCCTTGATGCGGGCCGCGGCTCGGGTAATCTTACGTGTTACGAACGTTTCGCCGCGCCGCGGACTCTCGTGGTTGAAGAGGATGCCATTGGAGGCGTGGATGTCGTAGGCCTCCCGGTAGTTGACCGTAATCCAGTAGGAGTAAAGCTTGGCCGCTGCGTACGGACTTCGGGGATAAAACGGCGTGTCTTCCGTCTGCGGCACCTCCTGCACCTTCCCGTACAACTCCGACGTGGAGGCCTGATAGAAGTGCGTTTTGTCCGTCAGGTCCAGGATCCGGATTGCTTCCAGAAGCCGCAGCGTGCCCAGCGCGTCCACCTCAGCGGTATACTCGGGCGTATCGAAACTCACCTGCACGTGACTCTGGGCGGCCAGATTGTAGATTTCATCCGGCTGTGTTTCCTGCACGATCCGAATCAAGTTGGTCGAATCAGTCAGGTCCCCATAGTGCAGGAAGAAGCGCACATCTTCCTTGTGCGGATCCTCGTAGATGTGGTCAATGCGATCCGTATTGAAGCTGGAGGCCCGTCGCTTGATGCCGTGGACCTCGTAGCCTTTCTCAAGGAGCACCTCCGCAAGGTACGACCCATCCTGCCCCGTCACGCCCGTTATGAGGGCGACGGGACGGTCCTCGGACGTGTAATCCTCAGAAACTTTGCTGGTCACTTCGTTCTCGGCGGCCATAGGCGTTGAGAGGGTTATGAGGGAGAGTTGATTTCAGTCATCACAGAACGTGCAAACAGGCGGAAGTCGTCCAGACGCTCGTGCGTAATCGAATGAACAAGTTCCCAGTCGATTGAACGATAGGCGTGGATGGCAACATTCCGAAAGCCGACGGCTCCTTTCAACCGATCGGTAAGCGATTCGGAAAGGAGTCCCGTGTCCCGGAGCGCATCAAACGACCCTGCCATCGTATCTGGAGCGGGCTGATCCGTTTCCGAAACGATATGGGCTGCAATGTCGACGCACAGTTGAACGGCACGGGTCAGGTTCACACTAATGATGTCCTGCGTGTCTACATCATTTTCCAGTTCGCGAACGGTGGCGACCCGTTTGTTCTCAACACGTCGAATACAGCGCCGCAAAGACTCTACTTTTTCCTCAATCAGTGTTCGATCCATCGCTCACGTCGGGTTTCCAAAATGCGGCGGCGATACGGTCTCCAGTCGGCTTGATGGCGCCACCAACGTGTGAGGAGGTGTGCGTATAGGGTGGTGTCGTTGCAGAACAGCCGAGCGCCGTCGTGCAGAATACGCCCAACAATGGGCCCATCGGTTGCCTGAAGGTCGATAAGATCAACGGGGCGACCGGTCGCCTGCGCCAGCTTCTCAATCACAGTTGCCTTGCGGTCGGCAGACAGGGGCGTCGGCCCGAGAACGGCGACATCCAGGTCGCTCGTCGTTTGAGGCGTTCCACGCGCCACGGATCCAAAGAGCCAGGCCGCTTCAATGCCGTCTTCTTGTTCGAGAAGGCGCGTAATGGTGTGCGTAATGTCGGCATTCATGGAGCCCTACGCGTTTTCAAGCTGCGGTGCAATCGTGTCGCGGTACCAGTCATAGGTCTTCTGAATGCCCTCTCGAAGCGAGGTCGCGGCGGTCCACCCGAGTGCATCGAGCCGGGAGGTATCCACCAGCTTGCGGGGCGTCCCGTCCGGCTTAGAGTGATCGTGTTCGATGGGACCGTTGTGGCCGACCACGTCTTGAATCAGGGCCATCAGATCGTTGATCGAGAGGTCTTCGCCGACTCCGACGTTCAGCATCCCCTCCGGAGCAACGTCGCGAATCTCATCCTCCGGTTGTTCGAGGACGAATCGCACGGCGTCGGCCAGATCGTCGACGTATAAAAACTCTCGCTTCGGGGTGCCGGTCCCCCAGAGGGTGACCGGAGCGTCGCTGCCGTCCGGCGCTGTGCCCTTCGCTTCGTGGGCCTTCCGCAGGAGAGCCGGCAGGACGTGGCTCGTTTCCAAGTCGAAGTCGTCGCCCGGTCCGTAAAGGTTCGTGGGCATGAGCGTCAGCATGTCGTTGCCGTGCTGCCGATAATACGCCTCGCAAAGTTTATGCCCGGCAATCTTGGCGACGGCGTACCACTGATTCGTGGGTTCCAGGGGACCGGTGAGCAGGCTGTCCTCCGACATTGGCTGGTCGGCGTGCTTCGGGTAGATACAGGTGGAGCCGAGGAAAAGCACCCGGTCGACGTCGGTTTCGTGCGCCGCCCGGATCACGCTCTGTTCAATGGCCAGGTTGTCGCCGATAAAGTCGGCCGGGTAGCGGTCGTTGGCGAGGATGCCTCCGACGCGGGCCGCGGCAATCACGACGAAGTCCGGCTCCTCGGCCTCAAAGAAGGAGCGAGTCGCATTCGGGTCGCGGAGGTCGAGCTCGTCGGAGGTTCGTCCCACGAGGTTCGTGTATCCGGCATCGTGCAGGTGATTCCAGATGGCGCGGCCGACCATGCCCCGGTGACCGGCGACGTAGATTTTGGCGTCGGAGGAAGAGAGGCGCATAAGGGTTGTCGGGCGTGAGCGAGATGAAAATCGACGGATCGAAAATCAGGTATTTCGTAGACACGACGGCGCCGAAAGATTCCTCGTTTGCGGACGCCGGCGGGGATATGGGGGAAGCGACTGTATTTCGAGGTGCTCTTATCGTTTTTTCACGATGACCATCGGGTAGGGCACCCGTATGTTGGAGCGCATCCGAAAATGCAGGCGGCACTGTTGCCGTTGATCTGCCGTGCTGCCCGGAATGAGTGGAGGCATGGATGTATGGAGACTGTCACGAAATGCGCCCCATACCGCTCTGTGTTCTCCATAGAGCAAGAGGCGAGGCCGGGTAGGGCAATCCAGTTCGGGCGTTGATCGGAGGTCGGAAGCGCCTTTGCCTTTGGTTTCCCCATTCTGCCCGGGATGAATGGAGGCTTGGATGCATGGAAGCAAGAATCGCTGTGCCCCAACGCACTCCTGTGCGCGGCATAGAGCAATATGCAATCGTCCTGCGAGGTCGGGCGGTGGCATGTACCAAACGTTGAGAACGCCACTTTCACTGTGAGAATTTCACTGTGAGTGTGCGTCCAGGGCGCGCTCGTCCGGTACGTTTGAGGGGAGATTCTGGGTCTTCGCTCGTAGGAGGACATCGAATTGGTTGATGGCATCAAGGCGGGCCGAATCCACGGCGTTTCGGGCTCGACCGCATGCGGATTGCCATCGGTCCGGCTGAGCGTGCCAGCGCTCGATTGCTTGGGCTAGCTTTCTACCCGAGGGATGCGGCAGCACTGTTCCACAGTCGTGATCCTCAATGAGGCGGGCGGCTTCGCTATTCGGCGGACCGAGGAACAGAGCGGGACGCCCGGCTCCTAATGCGCCGTAGAGCTTGCTGGGGACGACGAGGCCGTCGAGTTCTCGCTGCATAGTGACGAGGTGCAGGTCGGCTGCACTGAGACTTTCGGCGAGTCGTTCGCGGGGTTGAAACGGAAGGAAGCGAACATTCGACAGATCGCGTCGATCAACCTGATTCCGGAGATCGGGTTTTCGGGGGCCTTCGCCGACGAATAAAAAGAGGACCTCCGGAGCGGCGTCTTCCAACTGGGCGGCGGCGTCCAGGACGGCATCGAACGGATGGGGGAGGCCCATATTCCCCGAGTACATGACGACAAATCGATTGTCGAGATCATGTTCGGTTCGGAAGGGATTGTCGACGTGCGCAATCGGGGTGACGGCCGACGGGGGCCAGTTCGGCAGTACGGTGACCCGATCGGCCGGCAGCCCACGGTCCTGCACGAGGCGTTCCTGCATGCAGCGTCCCACCGTGATGATGTGATCGTGTCCCTTGAGGGCCGCGGTCGACAGGAGGCGCATCATGCGGGCCAGGAGTCCCTTTTCGGCAATGACCCCTACTCCCTCGGCGACTTCCGGGTAGAGGTCTTGTGCCCAGTGGATTGCGTGGGCGTCGGTCAGGCGGGTGAGGAGAGGACCGAGTACCTTGAGCATGGGGGGATCCGTCTTGGTCACAATCACGTCCGGCGACGGAATCCGGAGGGCACGGGTCACGAAGGCAGGGAAGAGCGACAGATAGGCAAGCCCGCGCCGCCACGTGTTTTCCCGCGTAAACGAGAGCGCCCCTACCCGCTCGACATGGACGCCGTCGTCCGTCACCTCGGAGTCCGGCGCGTTTTCCGCCGGTCCGGTGAGTACCGTCACGCGCCAGCCGCGGTTGACGAGAGCGGGCGTGAGCTCAGCAAGAAGTGCCCCTGTGGCGCCGGAGACCGGCGGGTAGACGCGGTTCAGGAAGCAGACGTGCGGCATTTAAGAAGAGGGCGCGTGAGAAAGGAAGCGTGGGCGAATGCAGAGATAGACCGGATTTGTTCATCACGACAAAAATACGACCTCCATCGTCCCCTCGTACGCCTCAAAATCTGAGTCACTCGTATAGAAGAGGTCGCATCCGACATGCTCCAGAGAAGCCGCAATGAGAGCATCGGCCATGGGCAATCCCATACCGTGCGTGATACGGGCCGCCCGACGGGTCACAACATACTTGTCCGTTCCAGCCCGTTGAAACGCAACTCCAATACTCTGTGCCGCCTCCTCAGCGAACGCCCGGTCGAGTCGCCCCTGGTAGCCATGGCGGAGGAGCTCGTATACGGTCACGGTTGATGCCGCTCCGGCTCGTCCTTTCTCAACAACCGTGCGGTATCGGTCCACCGCCCGATCATGTCCCCCCTTGAAGGCGAAGAAGAAGCTCGTGTCGAATCCGTCCATGGGGTCGTTATTCCGTCGAGAACGACCGGGTTGCGTCGCGCCGTTCCTGCTGATTGATCTCGTGGAGCGATTCATCAACGCCCGTACCGGCGTATCGAAGCAATTCGCGACGGGTCTCGTCGCGCTTTTCTTTCTGTAGTTTCTCCGTGAGGGCGTCTGTGACGTACGCGCTCACGTTGTCAGTTCGCTTTTTGACTTCCTGGCCAAGATCGTCGGGCAATCGGACAGTGATACGCATGACACATAATCATACGATTTGTATGACAACTGAGTTGGGAATGTCGTACACGAGAATTCCGGGAGCGTTCCGGCTCTTTCTCACTTCCCAGCGGTCCTATCGGAGCGATTACATGTTGGGAGATGTTCGGAGAGGTAAGAGGCGATGCTGCCGCTGAAGTGTCCGTCTGCCCGGAATAAGTGGACGCATGGAGGCATGGACGCAATAACGCTGTGCTCGATCCCCCTCTTGTTTGCTGTGGAGAGCGAGATGCGATTGCCCTGGCGATCCTATTGGGCACGGAAAATGATCCGGACGGTCCGCATTTCACTGCTGTACTCCCCTTCATTTCCATCAGGATGAGGAGAAAGAGATGGGAAAGACGCGCTTTTGATCGACAGTCGACCTGCAATAATTTCCTACAGCTCCCGGACGATCGTTGCCGGATTGCCGGCGACGACGGTGCGTGGGGGCACGTCTCGACTCACCACGCTCCCGGCGCCCACCACGGCCCCCTTTCCGATCGTCACGTTTTTCAAAATGAGCGCGTCCATGCCCACGAAGACATCGTCTTCGATGACGATGGGCGCGGCCGCGCCGGCGTTGATGTCTTCGGCCCGTCCCGCCGGGGTCAGGGGATGAAAGTCCGTGTCTACGAGGGTTGCGTTGCCGCCCACCAGCACCCGATCGCCGATTGTGATCCGGTCGGCGGCGACGAGGGTGGTGCCCGTAAAGCCGCAGTTCGTGCCAATGTCGATAACGGCGTCGGGGCGGCGGGTGGAGAGGACGACCGGACTGGTGGGGGCGAGGGGGTTGGAGCGCGGCCAGGAACGGAGCGTGAGCCCATCGCCCATGGCGATGCGGCTCCCCCGATGTCGTTGAAGAATGGGCCGCCCAAAAATGCGCCAGTCCTGTCCCCACTCCACACCGTGCCAGGCAAACTGCGTTCGGATCAGCGGCCACGTCAGTCGGCGCCGAAGCTCAAGTCCCACAAGCCAGGGCATGTCGCGCACTTTCTGCCAGGCGGACGCAGCATCGGAGGACATGAGGACGTACCGATACGTGTACGTGAATGAGCTTCTCAAGACGATTCCCCGACTGGAGGCATCCACATCCCCTCCACACAGAGAATGTGGTGTACCGAGTTGGACAGGGATCAGTACGATCGCAACGCAGGGCTATCGCACGACGGTGCATCGGTGGGTGTCGACGTACTCATCTGCCATGAGTCTAACGAAGTACGTCCCCGATGCGAGTCTGGATACATCGAACGGAACGAGTTGATTCTCGCCGGGCGACGGCGTCCCGCGGTACAGGGTTTTCACCTCCTGCCCGAGAACATCGTACAGTGTAATCGTAACGGACTGCTTCTCGCGAACGGCAAACGAGAGGGTCGCCCGGGTGCGGATTGGATTGGGAGCCGGGGGCGTAAATCGCACGTCGGAATCCATCTCTCGACGAATAGAGACGGGCTCGGTATGCTCCGCGGTTCCATCTTTCTTTACGTGGCGGAGACGGAACCGGTGGGTGCCCGGCACAAGATCGGCGGCCGTGTAGCTGTGGTCTTTGGTCTGATCTTTCCGGTCGTCGCTCTCGATTCGCTTAATCGGGGTCCAATCTTGTCTGGGCTCCTCGGGGGCTTGATGTTCGACGACGTATGCGTCGTCGTTTTCGGGGAGGGCGGTACGCCATTGGAGCTCGATCCCCTTATTGGTTTTGCTCGCCGTCCACTTCATGATGCCGCCGATTTGCTTGGACACCGCGGAAGTGTGTTCAGCATCCCCGTCCATACTGACTTGTTTAATCCGAAAGCGGTGCGGGCCGGGACGTAGATCCGAGGCGACGTACCGGTACTCGGTTGAGCTGGAGGTCGTGTCTTCGCCGTCGACGAATGTGAGGGATTCCCACTCGTCCTGTTCCGGACCCGTGTGCTGCACGGAAAAGCCATCGTTCCGATACTCCGTAGCAGTGGTCCATTCTAAGACGATGCGTCCGGCATCGTCATCTTTGGTGGCCGTCCACGTGGAGATGCCTCGAGCCCGAGCCGATATGGGGTCGGTATACTGGACCTCCCCATTCTTAGCGATCTGTTTCAGGCGGAACCGGTGCTCCCCCGGGGACAGGTTCGAAACGAGATACTGATAGCTGGTCGGACTCGACGTGGTGCCTTCCCCATCAACGGAGCCGAGGGATTCCCATTCTTCCTGGTCCAGATTCGTGTCCATATGTTGGACCTCAAACTCATCGTTCCTGTACTCGGCAGCGGTGGTCCACTGGAGCAGCATGCCCTCCTCGTTTTTCTCGGTTTCCCACGTCGAGATGCCAGTCGCCAGCGACGACACGACATCGGTATATTCGGCATCTCCGTTGTTCCTGACCTTTCTGAGGCGGAACTGGTGAGGCCCGGGAGAAAGGTTCGAGGCAACGTAGCTGTAAGAAGAAGGGCTTGATGTCGTCCCCTGTCCGTCAATAAAGTCGAGGGTTTCCCACTCGTCCTGGTTCTCCCGCGTACGCTGAAGCACAAAACCCTTATTTTTGTACTCGGCCGGCGTTCGCCAGCGGAGCACAATGCCTTCGTTGCTTCGTTCCGCTTTCCACGTCGAAATGCCGCCGGCTCGAATCGACACGACGCTCGTCCGATCTACGTCGCCGTCTTCATGTTGTTCGCGGAGGCGGAACCGATGCTCGCCCGGCGTAGGATCCGAGACCACGTACCGATAGTCGGTAGACTCGGTCCAGGCACCCTCGCTCTCAACGGAGTCGAACGTCGTCCAGTCCGCGTCGTCCTGTTCGGGACCCTGATGCTCGATGGAGAATCCTCTGTTGTTAAACTCGGCGGAGGTGCGCCACAGCAGCACAATTCCGTCGTATGATTCCTTGATGCTCCAGGAGGCGTATCTGACAATCCCGCTCACGGTCGTCACCCGATAGTCGAAGGAGGTGCCCGTCGCCGAGGGAACGGAGACCGGGTTTTCGGGCGCGGGCGCGGATTCGGCCGTTGTCGTAGTGGGCCAGATGAGAGCGGAAACGGAGCCCCAAGACACGAGTTGGATGAACGAGCGGCGTGAAATCGAAATCATGGAAATGGAGAGTCGCTTCCAAGAGAAGTCCGTCTACGTCAAGCGAGCTGCACGAGTGGAATCGTACGAAGCGGAATTCCGAAATGAGGATGCCAAAAATCAGAAGTGATTCCACCAATATATCTAAGGCCAGTATTCCAAGATCTCCCGTGAGTTTTGGTTAATATATGGTGAAATAAGGCTTTAGGGGAACGAACGTTGTGTACGGAGGGGATTTTTGGGAAGTGATTTTCAGTGAGATGCTGGGATGTCTCATTTTTCGAAGGGACGGTACCGTTTGCGTCAACAGGACCCGTGCATGCGTACAGAACAGAAAACATCCGTTGAAATGAGAGCGTGGTCCCGCATTGTCTGCTGCATACTGCCGACAGGTCATCGAGAATCACTCCTTCCTCCGTCTCTATGCATGTAGAGGTTGCGTCTCCAGAGGAGGGCAGTGCCAGTCCCGCTCGGACCTGTCTCGACGACCAAAACGGTAGAGGAGTTTCCCCGAAAACGACAGTGGTCACACACATTCGTGTGAGCTGAGTTTTTCACGACCAGGGGAGCTCCCGCCGCCATTTCGTCCCGTTCGACGAACGAGCAGCCCCCTTCCCGGATTTGCTATTGGGAGAATGTGCCCAATCGGTATTATGATGCAGTTTCCGATCCGGACGGAAGGCTCACGCCAAGATGAGGTGCTCCTTCAGAGTCGATGCGAGGGAACCAGTGCGACCTCTGGCATCCGGGGGGACACCTCGCTCAGGCTGAAGAGTTTGCGTCGAGGCCGAACGAGTCCCCAGCAGACACAACGGAGTTCGACGAGATTCTGTTATACGGATTCCAATCGGGGCTGTCGGGGGGGCATCTGCTTCTGTCGACCCGGACCGTCGTCTACCTGAAAGGACGAAAATTAAGAATTTGAAAATTAGAAGTTTGTGGGCGGTATGATTTAGGGAAGCCCTGCTCATCTCAGCTGGGTATAACCGGACATCATGATGCGGAAGCGGTATTACTGAGCGACTACGAGACGACGGGTTTTGGCGCGATTTCCCGCCACAAGCCGCACGAAATAGGTTCCCGATGCCATTCCCGACACATCAATTTGAATCGACTGACTTTCGCCGGGGGGAGGCATTCCGCGATAAACCGTGTTCACCCGGCGGCCCAGTACGTCGTACAGTACGATGGTCACGTCCTGTTCGTCCCGTACGCCGAACGACAGGGTAGCACGGGTCTGGGTGGGATTGGGGGTTGGTGGAGTAAGCCGAATGGGTCCCCGCAACTCCACAGCCACTGCCAACGGCTTGCTGTATTCAGGGTCCCCCTCCGATCCGATTTGTTTTAGGCGGAAGTGATGCGTGCCGGGGACAAGGACCGGAGATTCGTAGCGATAGGCGTGGATATCCTGGGTGCTTCCCTGGCCGTCAAAAGAGTCCACCTCGGTCCAGTCCGCCGTGTCCTCTCCAGGCGGGGTCCGCCGGTGCTCTACTGCAAAGCCGCGGTTGCGTCGCTCATAGCGGGTTTGCCACGTGAGGTGCACGCGCTGGTTCTCGGAATGTCCTTTCCATTTGGAGAGCTGAACCGTTGAACGATCCTCCACATCTAGGGTCGACACGCGATAGTTGAAGTCTGTATCATCTGTATCAGAGGGGGCCGAAGCGTCCTTCATGGACGAATCTTCTCCCACGGATGTCGACGGGACGCACACGAGTAGTCCGCCAATTCCTCCCGACAGGAGACGAATAAAATTCCGACGTGAAAGCACCATTCCTGACCAGTCTGTTCCGATGTCCATTGCGGTTTCGCTATGTCATGTAAAGAAGGTGCCGTCAGAATCTGGTATGTTGATTTGCCCTCGCGAGAGGATCACTTTCCCGGACCAATCGGGAAAGGTTCCGAGGACGCTCGGACGGGGGGCCGGAACCCTGGTTAGAACCTTTGGCCCCGGCATTTAAAGCAACTACTTCGAATGCCGGTGAGCCCGTAAAAC
>CAYOWD010000059.1:0-4837 GCA_964407535.1 uncultured Salinivenus sp.
TGCTTGAGACCGGACAGATGACTACCTGACCCTCAAAAACCTGCACGGACTATTGATTGTACATATTGTACACAATACAAATTTCTCATAACGATATGCTTGGGACGGCTGTTCGGGGGCGACGCCCTCCTCGACTCGCAGTTCGTATGTCCGGGACACGGCAACAGCGTCTTGTTTCTGGATAGAGCCCCGACCCCATCCAAAAGCGCATTGGGCCACGCTCATACGTGGTCGACGCCCACATTCCTACGTACATCCATTCCGGCTCAGTCGGACGAGCGCGGACAAGCGAGCCGTCATCGGTCGGGCCAAGATTCCTCTTGGGATTGTCCTGTCCCCATTGGTGGAGCCGTCCTCCTCTCACTTTCGTGTGTAATACAATGCTTGTTCGTCTTGTGGCCGTGTTGATGGGGAGCGTGCTCCTGTTCGGAGGAAGCGCGTGGGCGCAGTCGGACGAGGCGGTGTCGATCACAGCGGAGGCAGTGCCGTCCGAAGTGGGGACCGCCGGAACGGTCACGTTTCAGATTGCGGTGCGGGGCGCTCCGTTGTCAAAAATTGAGACGCCCGACCCACCGTCCACGACGAACCTTGCCCTGCAGGAAGCCACTCCCGTCACGCAACGAAAACTGTCGTTCGACAGCGGCCAGCTCCAGCGCCGAGTGATCTTCAAATGGCGGTACAGACCGATGCGCGTGGGCGTTGGACGCATTCAGCCCGTTACGGTGCGGGTAAACCAGGAGGCACATGAGACCAGCGAGATCCGCGTTCGCATCGTCGATCAGTCGCAGCACACCCCCCGTCGATCGCAGACGCGTCCCTCGCCGACAGGCCGCACTCCAGATCGGGCCGACCGCCCCCAATCGGACAACAGCGGTGCCCCGCCCGACGCAAATGAGGACATCTCCGAGGAAGGCCTGTCGCCTCGCGACGTGTTTATTCGAGCCCGAGCGTCCCGAGACACCGCCTACCAGAACCAACAGGTGACTGCCGAATATCGTCTGTTCTTTCGGCCCAACGTGCGGTTGCGGAAGAGCCGCATGGCGAGTGCCTGGGATGCGCCGGGATTCTGGCGGGAGGAGCTCGACGTCGAGGCTCAGCCCATCCCGGAGACGACGCGCATGTACGGTCGATCCTACAAGTCGATCGTCTTGAAGCGCGTGGCCCTTTTTCCCACCCGTCCCGGACGCCTGACGGTCGACCCGATTCGCATCAAGACGGAGGTCCGAGCAGCGCTCGAAATGGGCGCGCGCGACGAGGGACGACTTCGAAGCCACTACGAGCCGATGACGCTGTCATCCGAAACGCTTGTGATTCAGGCCCGGCCCCTTCCGCCGGACGCCCCTGAGGCCTTCGACGGCGCCGTCGGGCAGTTTGCCCTCACGACGGCGGTGAGCAGCGATAGTGTGGGGGTTGGGAACGGCATTGAATTGACGGCTCGGATTCGCGGGCAAGGCAATCTCGCCACCGTGCCCCCCCCGCTCGTAGAGGTGCCGTCCGATTTTGCACGCTACGAACCCGCCGTCGAAACCACGATGGAGCGCAGCGACTCGACGGTGCGCGGCGAAAAGACCTTCACCTACACGATTGTGCCGAGAGCGAATGGGGACTACGTCCTCCCGCCGGTGCAGTTTGCCTACTTCGACCCCGCGGCGGACCGGTATGAACAGCTGCGATCCTCCCCGACGTCCCTCCGGGTGACCGGCGAGGCGTCCCGCCGCGCCGTCGGCCAGATGGGGAATGGGCTGCCCATCGGCGACATCGCCGGGCCGATGGAGGCAGATGCGCAATGGATTCGAACCGACCGCGCGCCCCTGTACGCACAGCCGTGGGCATACGCCGCCCTGCTGGGACCGCTCGTCCTGGCGGCCGGGGCCGTGGCCTACCGGCGCCGTCGGCCCGACGCGGCGGACGACCAGGCCGAGGGGGCGGCTCCCCTCGAACACGCCCAGCAACGCCTGCAGGCCGCCCGGACCCACCTCCGCACCGACGACGGCGAGGCATTTTATCGCGCACTGGAGCAGGCCCTGCTCCGCTTTCTGGAGCAACGGCTCGACCTGCCCTGCTCCGCCCCCCGCATGACGACGGACGAATTCGATCGGATGCTTCGGGAGCACGAGGTGTCGTCATCCGACCGCACCGCGCTCTGCGACCTGCTCGAAACCTGCAACCAGGCTCAGTTTGGTCCATCCGAGCCGCCCCCCAACGCCCGCGAGGAGATACTGACCCAGGCCGAGGCCCTCCTCCCGCGCCTCGACGAGGCACTGGCGGAATCCGAACCGATCTCTGCGGCGTGATGATACGCACTGATTTCTCCCTCGCTCCCTGGACCCTCATGCACCGGCTTGTTTTGATACTTAGCGTCGCCGGACTGCTCGTCGGGGCCGCAGCCGCTCAGCCCGAGGAGCTGTCTCGCCGCCTTGCAACTGCCAACGAGGCCTATGAAGAAGGCCGCTACTCGCGAGCCGTGGAGTTGTACGAGAGGCTTCTGGAAAGCGGGTATACGAATGGGGCGCTCTACTACAATCTCGGCAACGCCTACGCCCGAATCGACCGTCCGGGCCCGGCCATTCGCTACTACGAAAAGGCGCGTCGCCTGCTGCCCGCGGATTCCCGCATTCCGCACAATCTGGAACAGGTGCGGCGCGAGGCCGGCGTGTATCCCGAGCAGATCCAGCAGTCCGCCACCGGACTCCGAGGCGTAGTGCAAAGCATGTCTCCCCTGGCGCTGCTCATTGCCGGCCTGCTGATGATGGTCGGTGGAGGCGGCATATCCATCCTCTGGACGCGGCCCGACCGACCGGAGGGGTGGCAGCACCCGCTCGCGTGGGGCCCGGTGGCCGCAGGCCTCTTGCTGGCCGCCGCCGCAATGGGCACATCGTACCTGCAGTCGCTTGATCGGTACGGAGTGGTCGTGACCGGCGAGGCGACGCTGCGCTCCGAGCCCCGCACGGCGGCAGCCCCCGACACCACCCTTCCGGAAGGCACGATGCTAACGGTACGTCGCCACACGGACCGATGGTACAAGGTCCGGCTGGGCGACGCGACTACGGGATGGCTCCCGGCGCGCGTCGTGGGGGAGATCTGAGCGCCGCGCCCGGCTGCACGGCCCCACAGACGCATTGCAGGCCCGAAATGGGGGAAGAAATCGCTTGCACGGCCGACTGTACAGCCAACACTGGCAGGCGCTTTGCGTAGGCTCTAATGCAACGAAACCCGCACAAAACTGCCGTTCGACATGATGTCGTCTGCTCGTTCCACGACGCCGGCCAATCCGACGCCGCGGCGCCCGCGCCGCACGCCACAGCGCACGCCGGAGCGACAGCCCCAGCGACAACCGTCGAAACCGCGCGTGCCGGAGCCGACCCGCCGGGAGCCCAGCACCCCGGACCCGGACCGGCGGGAGCCGAGTACGCCGAGTCCCTCCTCGACGGCCTAGCCGGCATCGCGTTTCGGGGCCCAGCCGGGACGGCATGTCCTGACGCCCGGGAACTGGTGGGCGTACGCCCCTTCCATATCGCGTTTCGCGAATGGGAACCCGCTCCGTGGCATGGGACCGACAGCGATATGAATCCCGACAAAAAACAACGTCTTAACGAATCGGACCGGGTGGATCGCGGGGACCGGCCCAGCCTGTAGTTGATTCCACCCGGCGCGGGGTCGTATATTGCGACTCCCGATAGAGAATATGAGCACTCAAATCGGTCGCAATCGGGGCGCCGGCCGCTGTTTTGATTCTTCTCCACGTCCAGTCGCGCAGCTACCATGGCCGAACGGGACTATCTCGTCACTGCACGCAAGTACCGGCCCTCGCTCTTCCGGGAGGTGGTCGCCCAGGAGCATGTGACCGATACGCTCAAGAACGCAATCAAGCTCGACCGGCTGGCCCATGCCTACCTGTTCAGTGGGCCCCGCGGGGTGGGCAAGACGACGGCGGCCCGCATCCTCGCGAAGGCCATCAACTGCGAGACCCCGCGCGAGGAGCGGGCGGATGGGGCCGAGCCCTGCTGCGAGTGCGATTCCTGCACCTCGTTCGAGGACGGTCGCAGCCTCAACGTCTTCGAGATGGACGCGGCCTCCAACAACAAGGTGGACGACATCCGCGAGCTGCGCGAGAAGGTGCGCATTCCGCCGCAGGGCGAGCAAAAGAAGGTCTACATCCTCGACGAGGTCCACATGCTGTCGAAGCAGGCGTTCAATGCCTTGCTGAAGACGCTGGAGGAGCCGCCGGCCCACGCCCTCTTTATTTTCGCGACGACGGAGCCGCACAAGGTGCTGCCGACCATTCTGTCGCGGTGCCAGCGGTTCGACTTTCGACGCATCCCGGTACCGCGGATCGTGGACCGTCTTCGAGAGATTTGTGAGACGGAGGGCGTGGAGGCCGACGAGGAGTCGCTGATGCTTCTGGCACGGAAGGGCAACGGCGCCCTCCGGGACGCCCTGTCGGCCTTCGATCAGGCGCTGTCGCTTTGCGGCACCACGCTCGAATACGGCGAGCTCGCCCAGGCGATGGGCGTAGTCGACCAGGATCTCTACTTCGATCTGACCGGCCACGTGGCCGAGCAGAATACGGCGGGCGTGCTGGAGCTGGTACGGCACGTGGTGCGCAGTGGGTACGACCTGCAGGAGTTTCTGGTGGGCCTGGCCGAGCACCTGCGCAACCTGCTGGTGGTACACTCCCTCGACGGCGATGCGCTGGAAGGGGTGGCGGAGACCACGCGGCAGCGATACGTCGACGAGGCCGACCGCTTTGAGGAGGCCGATCTCCTGCGCCTGCTCACCGTGGCGGGCGAGGCGGAGGACGAGGTCAAAAATAGTCCCCAGCCGCGCCTCAAGCTGG
>CAYOWD010000059.1:4847-17227 GCA_964407535.1 uncultured Salinivenus sp.
CGCCGCGCGGCCGACCTGCGCACGGTGATTCAGAAGGTGGACCGGCTGGAGCAAATGGTGGAGGACGGCGCCCTTCCCGACTCCCTGCCCGACGCGGACGCTGGATCCGGGGAGGACGTCTCAAGAAGCACGCCGTCGTCACAGACGTCTGCGGCCGCTTCACAGGAAGACACGGCGTCTTCGACGCAAGACGCAGCGTCTTCAAAGAAAGACGCAGCGTCGTCTCCGCAAACAGACGAGTCTTCGCCGTCGTACGCGACCGACGACCCGGATCCGGCGACGCAGGACAGTGCCGACTCGTCCGACGAAACGCCCTCGTCCCCCGACCCGTCCTCGGTGGACGACGATTCGGTGCCGGCCCCGCCCTCGCCCCCTGTGGCCTCCCGAACGGACGACGAGGAGCGCACGGAGCCCCACGAGGCCGATGCCGCTGACGATTCGGTGTCGGCGCCCCCCGAACCGTCCGCCTCCGCTTCTCCAGCCGACGACACGGACGAAGCGGACGATGAGAAAGAGGACGACCCGTCTTCGGCGTCGATCGACGACGAGGAATCCGATCCGGAACGATCGTCCGGCGGAGGCGGAAAAACAGGCGGCGACGCGGAGGCGGGTACCGTCGAATACGGCGACCTCTTCGGCCCCCCTGCCCTCGACGACGATTCGTCCGCCGGCGAGAACGGGACCTCGGGCGAGGCCCGGTCGGCGCCCGAAGAGGACGACGCCCCCGATGGATCGGACGCTCCGAATGCCCAGGCCGCCGTGGCGACGCCGTCCGCGGAGGGCTCGTCGGTCCCGGTAGACGGCATTGCCGACCAATGGCCGCAGTTCGTCGAGTTCGTGAAACAGGACCAGATTAGTCTCGGTGCCTTGCTCGGTGAGACGGAGCCCGTGGAGCTGGACGATGAGGTGCTGACGGTTGCCGTGCCGAAGTCGCTCCACCGCGACTCCCTTCGCGAGCAACGCCCCCTGTTGCTGGATTGCTTTGCCGATCGGTTCGACGTATCGATCACCGAAATGCGGTTTGTGGTCAAAGAAGAAGCGTCGGAGGAGGGAGACGGAGACACGACGGACGAGGAACCTGTGAGTCCCCGGGAACAACTCCAGGAGCTGCGAGACACCTACGCAGCGCTGGAGGTGCTCTTCGATGAATTCGGGGCAGAGCCCGTCTGGTAGGATTGGCAAATGACGGCGGGACCGCGAGCGGGGGTGGCGGTTGGATCAACGACAAGCTGCAGCCTCCCCTCCCGCCCCTGCTTCCGACACCGCCTTGTTACCGCTGGCATGACACCGGAGCACAGATTTTTCGTCGAGACCGAACCCGGTTGGGGATCGCGCTACTGCTTCGTACGTTGGATTCAAAAGATTTAGTAGCTCGCATTGCCCCCGGCGGGGAACGACATGTGGGGCGCCGAGAGTGCGTAGATCGATTCTTTTCTGACACGATACCCAATTTCAACTTATGGCTAACGGACCAGGAGGCATGAACATGTCCGACATGTTCGGCAAAATGATGGAGATGCAGGAGAAAATGAATGCCGCTCAGGAAGGGCTGAAAGATGAAACCGTGACGGCGGAGGCCGGCGGGGGCATGGTGAAGGTGACGGCAAACGGCAATCAGAAGATCACCGACATCGAGATCGATCCGGAGGCCGTGGATCCCGACGACCTCGAATTGCTTGAGGATCTGGTGGTGGCCGGCGTCAACAAGGCCCTTGAGGAGGCGTCCGAGATGGCCCAGGAGCAGATGAAGGAGTCGATGGGCGGCATGCTGCCCCCGGGCATGGACCTGGGCCAGCTGGGCATGTAGACAATGGCGAATTGCGAATGGTGAGTGTCGAATAATTCGACCCGCTGTTCGCATTCGAAATTCGGAACTCGCAATTCGCAATTGCCATGCAGTTTACCTCGGAGTCCGTCGAAGCGCTGGTGGAGCAGTTCTCCAAACTGCCGACGGTGGGCACCAAGACGGCGCGGCGGTTGGCCAACTTTGTGCTGAAGATGCCGCGAGACGAGGTGCAGGCCATTGCCGACGCCTTGATGGCGGTGAAGGAGGAGGTGCAACGGTGTTCGACGTGCTACGTCGTGGCCGACAGCGATCCGTGTCCCATCTGCGCGTCGGAGAAGCGCGACGACTCCACCATCTGTGTCGTTGAGGAGTCGAGTGACCTGATGGCCCTTGAGCGGACGGGGGAGTACCGGGGCGTGTACCACGTGCTCGGCGGTGTCATTTCGCCGCTCGACGGCGTGGGCCCGGACGATCTGCGCGTCCACGAGCTCGCCCAGCGGATCGACCCGTCGTTTGAGGAGACGTCGGCAGTGGAGGCAGGAGACGCGTCCGGCTCGGAGGAGCAGCCGGACGCGCCCGAATCGGACGCCGAGGCAGCACCGGTCGACGAGGTCATTCTGGCGGTCAACCCCAACGTGGAAGGCGATACGACGGCGTACTACGTGTCGCAGTTGCTCGACCCCTTCGACGTGGAGGTGACACGCATTGCAAGGGGACTTCCCATTGGCGGCGATCTTGAATACGCCGACGAGGCAACTCTTTCCCGCGCGCTGGAAGGACGAGGCGGCGTCGAGGAGTAAGACGGCGGCCCCTCGGATCGGCGCAGGGCCGCAACCCGAACCGCCTCTGCGGGTGCATTCCGAATCGTGGACTTGTACAAGCTACCATCGAATCCATGAGAATTACGGTCATTGGTGCGGGGTCGATTGGGGCCGCCGTCGTACGCGAGCTCTGTGAGCGCAGCGAGGACGTGGCGCAGGTGCAGGTGTGTGATACGCGCTCCCGCGCCCTCCAACAACTCCACGAAAAGGTCGATAATCCGACCCTGCGCTCCTTCCAGGTCGACGCGCGCGACATGAATGTGCTGTCGCAGATCGTGCAGGGAAGCGACTGCGTCATCAGCTGTGTGCCGGCCGACCTGAATCCGGACCTCGCCGAGCTTTGTCTGGAACAGGGCGTGCATTTCTGCGACCTCGGCGGCAACGACGAGCACGTGCAGTACGAGCTGGGCCTCAACGAGAAGGCCCGCGAAAAGTCGGTCTGGATTATGCCGAACTGCGGGCTCGCGCCGGGACTGATCAACATGCTCTGCATGCACGCCATCGACCAGCTCGACCGAGCCGAGGCCGCCAACCTGCGGGTGGGCGACGTGCCGTTGAACCCGGAGCCGCCCTTCAATTTCCGCATCTCATGGTCCGCCGAGCGGGTCATCGACGACTACACCAATCCCGCCAAGCTTATCGAGAACGGAACGGTCGTGGAGGCCGATGCGCTGTCCCGCGACGAGACGATTCGGTTCGACCAGGAGCCCTTCGGAGAGATGGAAGCCTTTTGTACGCAGGGAGGGCTCTCGACCCTCACCGATACGCTTGCCGGCGAGGTCAATGAGCTGGACCACAAGGCCATTCGCTGGCCCGGTCACGCGCAGCAAATGCGGTTCATCATTGGGCTGGGATTCGGAGAGGATCAGAAAATTGGGGTGCGCACCCACTTGACGTATCGCGACATCCTCATTCGTCGAATGCGGGATCGCCTCAGCGGCGACTACGAAGATGCCGTGCTCTTGCGGGTGCTCGTGCGCGGCGAGGCGAATGGGGAGCCTGCTACCATCGTGTATGAAATGGTCGAGCGGTACGATCAAGAGTTGAAGCAGACGGCCATCATGCAGTGTGCCGCCATTCCCACCGTCGTGTCGGCCCTCCTGTTGGCACGGCCGGGGGCCGTGTCCGGCGGCGGGGCCGACGTGCCCGAGAATGTGCTGCCCCGGGACCGCTTTCTCGACGAAGTCGGGAATCGGGGCCTCGACATTCACAGCGAGTTCCACGATGATTTTCGGGAGATTACCTCGAAGCATCCGATGGAAGGGGAGCACGCGTAGGTCGTCCACGAGAACGCCCCACTGAACACAGGAGGAAGAAACAAAACGCCGTTCTACTTTTTGGAGGGGCGGTGCACACGGGCGTACGGCCCTGTAAGGAGGAGCGAATGCCCGGTGGCATCCCCGCTGCAGGCGACGTCACATTGCAGGAAGCATTCGTCAGCTTTTCTCTCATTTCTTTCCACAGCGTATCGGCACGGATTGCTACAGCGTACGTCCTGATCGGATCGGAGATGGAAATGGCCGTCGTCCGGTGTTGCCGATTCGGACGCGCACATGATCGGCCTTATTGCCTCGTACCGGTCTGTTTTGTCCTGTGCCGTTTGTCTTTGCTGTGTTGCCGTACTGGTATCTCCGGATGCACATCCTGTCTATGAAGCAGTCGGAAGGACAGAGGCATTCCGGAGATGAATGCCCAACTGCGATACTGACCTTCGCGGTGGTTCTGCTGGGAAGTTGTGGCTTCCTGCTTGGGCTTTCCACAACGAGTGTACACGCTCAGGACCGTCCGGCAGCCACGGAGGACACCGCTCGCGTCGACCGCTGGGACCAGGACCTGGAGGGACTTCCGCCTACCTCCGCCGCCCCCCTATCGAAAGAGACGCTCGCCCCTGATCGGCTATTTCCGGTGTCGGATACGTTGGATGCCGGTATCGCATCGGTCCTCCCCGATACCGGACGCGCGAGCCGCTATCTTCCCTCGTCGCCTCGCCGCACCGGCCGCCTGTTCGACCGACGGTCCCCACTGTTGGGACCACGGTCGCCCACCGAAAGGGGAACCATGACCCTCGACTCGACCAGCCTCTCATACATTCTGGAGAGAGGGGACCATGCCGACGGCCCGATGTCCCTCGATTCGTCGGCGTATCGGGCGGCCCGCTACCGGGCCAACCTGGACGAAAACTGGAACGCCCTCATCGAGCAACGCCAACAGCAGCAAACGGAACGCGGCGGACTCGGGGTGAACATGACGGTGCCCGGGGGACGCGAAAGTGCCTTTACAACTGTCTTCGGCAAGCCGCAGGTCGATCTGCGCGTCAACGGACAGGCCGGCATCAACGCAGGCTTCGAGTACAGCAAGAACGACCGACAGGGCGCGCGGACCGGGGACCCCACCCAGCTCGATCCCACGTTCAAGCAGGACCTGCGCCTCGGCATCACGGGCACAATCGGGGACAAGCTCCGCATCGACGTCGACTGGGACACGGAAAGTCAGTTCGATTACCAAAATCAGGTCCGGCTGGAGTACACCGGCTACGACGACGAGATTATTCAAAGCGTTGAGGCGGGCAACGTCTTTCTGGAAACGACCCCGAGCCTCATCCGGGGCGGAAAAAGCCAGTTCGGGATCAAGAGCAAATTCCAGTTCGGGAACCTGAGCCTGACGACCATCGCCAGCCAGAAGGAGGGACAAGCCAACGAAATCTCGATTGAGGGCGGCTCGGAAGAAAAAGACATCTCGCCCCTCCGGCCCACCGACTACGAGGAGAGGACCCACTTCTTCCTCGGCTACTACTTCCGAAACAACTGGAACCGAGCCCACCGAGACCCGACGGTCATTCGGAAGTTCAATGGCTTCCGTGAAATTACCGACGTAGAAGTGTGGAAGCTGCAGACGTCCACCAGCGGAGATGAGAATGCGGAGGTGCGCAGTGTCGCGGCCCTCGTCGACCTCGGGGAGCCGCCCCAGCTTCTGCGCCAGGCCGACGAGTACCGGGACTCTACGCGGCTGATGAGTCCAGAAATCGACCAGTACGAGACCGAAGACCTAGAGGCGCTTCGAGACGACGATCAGACGGTATCGAGCTACGTAGAGGACTCAAGCTTGGTCCCGCAGCCGCTTCAGAAGCAGGACTGGCAGAGCGGGAATTTCAAGAAGCTTGAGCAGGGCCGCGACTATCAGCTCGACAAGGACCTGGGATTTGTGTCGCTCAAGCAGGGGCTGCGTCCCAAAGAAGCGCTGGCCGTGTCCTTTCGTTACCGGATCCGGGGAGGCGAAGTGCGCCAAGTCGGGGACTTTACGGGTGAGGTCAACACCGATCGGATCGTGCTCAAACTACTACGCCCGCCCCGTCTTGAGGCCCCCGGGCCGGACGCCACCGACGAGCCGGCGGCCTGGTACCTGGAACTCCGCAACATTTATCGGATCCAGGGCCGGGGCTTTACGGCCGACAATTTCGAATTCGACATCGAGTACAATCCCTCCGGACAGAGTGCGACGCGGATTCTTTCGGACCTCAGCAACAACCCGCTGTTGCAGGTGCTGGGCCTCGATCGCGTCGATGACAGCGGGGCGCCCTCGCCGGATAACGAGTTCGATTTCACCTTCCAAACCATCAACCCCGACGAGGGACGCATTATCTTTCCGTACCTTCAGCCCTTTGGCAACCGCATCCTCCACGTGGCGGCCGCGAACGGGGCCGACGGGGCGCCCTTTGCGTTTGAGAATCTCTACGTCAAGAAAAAAAGCACCGCCCAGCAGGAGGACGCCGACAAGGACGTGTACCAAATGAGCGGCACCTACAAGGGACAGGCGAAAGGCTTCTACGACCTCAAGGCCTTTACCGGACTGGTCGAGGGCTCCGTTGAGGTCACTGCCGGGGGACAGTCGCTCGAAGAGGGCACCGACTACGTCGTGGACTACCAGAGCGGAACGGTCAACATCACAAACGACGCCTACCTGGCCGACGGGCAGAAGATCAACATTTCGTATGAGCAGCAGAGCATTGAGAGCTTGCAGAAGAAGACGCTGCTGGGGGCGCGGGCCAACTGGAACCTGCGGGATCAGTTTTCGCTCGGGGCAACGGTGATGCGGCTCAGCGAGCAGTCGCCCGTCGACAAGTACCAGGTTGGGGAAGAGCCCATTAAAAACACGATCTGGGGGGTGGACGGCTCGATGGAGGTGGAGCCTCAGTGGCTGACGGAGGCCGTCGATGCGCTGCCGCTGGTCGAAACGCGGTCCGACAGCCGGCTGGAGGTGCAGGCCGAGTTCGCTCAGCTTCACCCCGGCCACACCAAGACCGATGCCTTTAAGCGAACGGTGGATCGCGTTGGGGACAGCGACCAGGATAGCTATGCGTCGGATGAGCGGAATGGGGTCTCGTACATCGACGACTTCGAAGGCTTTGAGAACACGTTCTCGCTGCGCGAGCAGCCGAGCGCATGGCAGGTCAGTGCGGCGCCGGACTCCATCGGCCTCCCCAACGGAGCCCCCGGCCTCGACGCGGAGACCCGCACGTGGTGGCGCGGAAGCTTTGGCTGGTATCAACTCAATGAGGGCATCCGGGAGGACCTGGACGGCAAAGTGGCCGAGCGCGGCCCCTCCGAGGCCACGGAGGTACTCGATGTGCAGGAGGTGTTTGACCGCGACACGCGGGGGTCGGCCGACCAGACCTTGCGCACCCTCGATATGTACTTCGATCCTCGGAAACGAGGCCCCTACAATACGCTGAACGAGGGACGCAATCTGGTCGAGTTCTTCCGGAATCCCAAGCAGGTATGGGGCGGCGTGACGCGACAATTGCCGGAGGGATTTACCGACTTTTCGGTGCAGAACGTGGAGTTTGTCGAGTTCATTGTGAAGCCCTACCCGCAGGACGGCGGGCAAATTACGGAGGATGCACAGCTCCACGTCAACCTGGGCACCATTTCCGAAGACGTGGTTCCCAATGAGCGCCTCAATACGGAGGATGGGCTGGCGCTTTCCTCCGTCGAGGGGGACAACCTCGATGCGCTAAGCCGGCTTGCGTCGATCAAACCGGACAACACGCTCGACGTACGGGGGAGCGCCACGGAGGACTTGGGGCTCGATGGACTCGTCTCCTACACCGACAGCGATGCGTACGGCGCCCGCGTTCGGGAGGCGAATTTCTACGAGAGCTTTTTGCGTCGGGCCGATAGCCTACGCAGCACGATTTCCAACCTCTCGCGGACGCAAGAGAGGCATCTCAATGCCGAAGTAAATCGCATTCTGGAGGATCCCTCAGCCGACGATTACCACCACTACGAGAACGACCGCTATTTCGCGGACACCACCCTCTTTGCGGACGCGGTAACCTTGCAGGAGCGCTTTGCCCGGTATCGAGCCGGATACGAGCTCAACAGTTTTGAGGGACAAAGTCAGCTTGCCGAGGATGTGTCCGTCCGACGGGGCGTCTCCGGGGGGCCCGATACGGAGGATCTCGGGCAAACGGGCGGCGACGTGAACACAACCAATAACTACTACCGGTACTCCATCCCGCTCGATGCATTGGAGGCACGGGCCGATACCAATGCAGGACCCACGGACTATGTGGTGAGCAAGGTGGGACGGGACAAAGACTGGTATAAGGTGCGAATTCCGGTCCGCGAGTTTGAAGGGAAGGTGGGCAACATTGAGAAGTTCACTCGCGTCGAGTCGATGCGCATGTGGACCACGGGCCACCAGCACCCGATTACGATGCGCTTTGCTTCCCTGGAGCTGGTGGGCAGCCAGTGGCGCTCGCTGGAATCGGAGGACGGAGGCATTCGCGTGGCGAGCATCAATACCGAAGAGGATCCCAACTACGAGGCCCCGGTGGGTGCCATTGTAAGCCAGAGCCGGACGCAGACGGGGGCCCAACAGCAGGACCAGGAACAGTCCCTGCTGCTCAGTCTGGATGAGCTTGGCGCAGGAGGAGAGCAAGGCGTGTTTAAGACCTTCCAGGGACTCGATTTGCGGAAGTACTCCAACCTGCGGATGTACACGCACGTGCACGGCTCCTCAAATCGTGAGGCCGAAAAAGAGAACATCGAGAAGAACCTGCGACTGTTTGTGCGCCTCGGTGACAACGCGGAAAGCGATTACTACGAATACGAACGACCGCTCACGGCCAGCAACGTGCCGGGCACAGAAGGGGCCGATTTTCCCTGGCGCGAGGAGAACGAGATGAATTTGGTTCTGAGTGAACTGTCCCAGCTCAAGACCGCTCGCAATCAGGGCAACACGCCGCGCGATTCGCTCTTTGCGCGTGACCGTGTCGAGTTGAACCCCTCGCTCGATTCGACGAACGCTCGGCTCAAGATTCGGGGCACTCCCTCCCTGAGGAAAGCGAACACGATGGTGGTTGGAATCCGTCACGCGGGCGCATCGTCCGACTCGCTCGAAAACGTGGAGGTGTGGGTCAATGAGCTTCGGGTGAGCGGCTTCGACGAGGAGAGCGGATGGGCCACCCGAAGCTCGGCGACGCTCGAGCTGGCCGACCTCGCTTCCATTACGGGCAACTTTCGACGAAGCACTTCCGGATTCGGCGGACTGTCCAGCACCTTGAACAACCGAGAACAGAAGGACCGGCTGAGCTGGCAGGTGGGCACCGATGTGAACCTCGACGCCCTTCTGCCGGAACAGCAGGGCTGGAGCATTCCCGTAAGCATGTCGGTCGAGTCCGAACGCACCGAGCCCGAATTCGACCAGAATCGAGGCGACATCCGCGTCTCGGACGTGCAGGAGCAGACGATCCGAGAACGCTTCGGGGAGGAAGATGCCGACTCGTCCACAGACGACCGTCGTGAGGCGGTCAGGGACAGCATCCAGCGTGCCTCCGAATCGTACCGCCTAAATCAAAGCCTCACCGCCAATCTCTCGAAGCAGGGATCGGAGTCCTGGTGGGTCCGCAATACGGTTGACGCCACCAACCTCGACTTTTCGTACTCCAATCGGTCGAGCCGGAGCCCTGGGGAGCTGTTCAACGATCAATGGAGATGGTCGGGGGGATTCACGTATCGACTGAGCTTCGGGTCCCCGCGCTCGGTGCGCCCGCTCAGCTTCTTGCCCGACGCTCCGGTCGTGAGTCGGTTGAGCGAGGTGGACTTCTTCTACGTCCCCAGTTCGCTCAAATTCGGGGCGGATGCGCGGCGTCAGGTTACCACCCGGCGCAGTCGTCCCTCGGGGCGCCGCAATTCAACGCGTCCGGTCCGCGTGACAAATCCGTTTGAGGAAGACCAAAACTTCAAGCACACTCGCAACTTCAGCCTGCAGTACGACCCCTTTAATTTTCTCCAGCTCAGCTTCGACACGAATACGCAGCAGAACCTCAATTCGGTCTCGTCTCGTACCCAGCAAAATCTGGTGCGAACCGCCGATGCTCCGGGCGATGGTCGACTCCTGACGAACATCGATACGAGCGCCTTCTTTGACAACCCGCAGCGGGTTGATTCAACGATTTCGGAGGACGTGGATGGGGACTCCCTCCGGGCCCTCCTGGGGGAATCGTTGTTTGTGGAGGAGCGGTTGCGCACCTCGTCGGAGCGAGAGGTGTTTCAGGACCTGTTTTTTGGCAGTGCCAGCCCCCGTACTGAAAGCTACGGGCAGCGCCTGTCGGCCACGCTCCGCATCGGCATTCTCGACCGGAAGGCGCTCGACTGGATCGACGTGCAGGACCTGTCGTACCAGTCCTCCTTCGACTGGAACAACGGGGGGCGGGGCAGCCTGACGGGCGCGCAGGTTAGCAATTCCGTGTCGTTACAGACCGGAACCAGCCTGAAGCCAAACAAGGTATGGCAGCGGTTCAGGTTCTTTAAGCGCATGAAGCAGGCCCAGCAAGCAGACGGAACGGGGGCCCAATCGGACCCAGCCCCCGCTTCGGACACCACCCGTACCGACACTACGCAAACGGGCCTGCAACTGGAGGACCTTCCGCTTCCAGATCCCCTTGACGTGCTTCGGGGACTGGCCCTCACCTTCATGGATATCAAAGACGTGACGGTCAACTACAACGGCGACTTTTCCTCAAACTCCTCCAACGTGGGACGGCTTCAGCGGGGGGCGGAGGAAGAAATCACGGGCGTACAGACCGACTACAGTATTCTCGATGCCCTCCTCCGTGGAGAAGGCGCCCCGCTCGGCTACCGTGTGGGGCTGTCTCGAAGCATCGACTTCGACAGACGCGTGTTCGAGGGGGAGGTACAGGTGAGCGACAAACTGCAGAATCGTCATCAATTCGATGCCCGCACGGCCCTGACGCCGAGCTCGTCCCTCAATATTGATCTCAACTGGCAGGTGTCCTGGAGCAACCAGACGGACGTCGATCTTCAGCGCAACACGGATTCCAGTCCGCCTACAGTGGAAACCTTTGAGGACGAGAGCGGGGATGCCAGTGCCTCCGTCTGGGCGTTCGGCTCCTATCAGTCCCTCTTTGAAAAACAGCTGTCGTCCTTCGAACAGGCGCTGCAGGCGCCGTCGGAATTTCGAGACGCCCGCAACACGCCCCTCAAAAAAGTAGCCGTGGCGTCCGATTTTCGGGAGGCCTATCTCATTGGGGGCGGCACCTCCATCGGCGGCAACGGCTTTGCCCCTTTTCCGATGCCCGGGTGGACGGTACGCTACTCCGGACTCTCGGATTGGCCTTTTATTGAATCCGTGACCGAGCGCGTTTCCCTCAACCACAGCTACAGTGCGGAGTACAAGACGGGGTTTAGCTCCGTCTCAACGGCAGGCGACTCGCTGAGTCTCTCTGCCGCAGGGCAGTCCTTCAACTACGTGGAGGCGCAGTTCGAGCCCCGATCGGCGCAGATCCAGAAACGTTTTCAACCCCTCATTGGCGTTGATATTACATGGCCCTTCGAGATCGAGACGAGCTTCGAGTGGAGCCGACGCACGACGACGGCCCTTCGGGGCACCAATATTGCCGAACAGAAAACGAGCGAAGTGTCCGGCAAGATCTCGTACAGCACACGGGGGATCACCATTCCCTTCTTTACGCGTCTCGACAATCGTTTCCGGTTTTCCCTTACCGTTCGCCGCTCGGTTACCGACAACCGCGAGTTTCTCCTGAGCGAGGCGCTTCGGCAGGCGCAGTCCAATCCCGATACGTTTAATCCTAGGCAGGCGCTGGAGGGGGACAACGTGAACCTGCAGGAACAAACGACCAACCTGAGTATTGCCCCTCAGATTCGCTACAACATCAGCAACCGCGTCAATTCGAGCTTCGAACTCGATTATGAGAAGCAGGACGGCGGCAACAATCAGGCGTCGTTTACCCGCATAAACGGCACGTTCAGTCTTCAGGTTACGATCTCGGAGAATTAATCCCCGCCTCCCCAGACGACCGGGCCCGTGACGGAAAGACATCGATGTTCTCGTGTAGGCTGATCCCTTGTGACCGGCCGGTCCCGAGTATTCGTTTCGTACGCATTCAATCCGCACGTCCCATGTCGACCGCGCAAGAGCTCGTTGTCTGCCACCTTGGACGGGTGCCCTACGAGCGCGCGTGGCGCCTGCAAGAGCAGGTGCAGGAGCACCTCATCACAGCCAAGCGGGCGGAGCCGCCCACGACCACTCCGCACGTGCTGCTGTTGCTGGAGCATCCGCCCGTCTACACCCTCGGCAAGAGTGGGGACGCCGCGAACGTGCAGGTGTCGGAGGAGCGCCTCTCGGAACTCGGGGCCGACTTTCACCGCATTGGACGAGGGGGCGACGTGACGTACCACGGCCCCGGTCAGCTGGTGGGCTACCCCCTGCTCGACCTCGACCGCTTCTTT
>CAYOWD010000060.1:0-3581 GCA_964407535.1 uncultured Salinivenus sp.
CCTAAACATTCGCAAGCGTACCTACGAAGAATACGAGAAGATGAAGGAGGGGCGGGTCATCGAAGCCCTCCGGGAGGCAGAAGAGGAGGAAGAAGAGCTGAATCTGTTGCTCGAGGAGCTTCTCGACGAGAACGACGACGTCTCCGGATCGGATCGCATGTAGTGTCGATCTTCAGCGCCCCCGCACTGGAGGAGGGTTCACGGGCCGGGTGGAGGCCAAAGAGAGCTACTCCGGGCATCTGCCCAGCGACGAATTCGGCCACAAGCGCCTCACCAATCAGCTCAACGACCTCTTTGAGATCATCGCCCGCCCACGGGTTCAAGTCATGCTCGACATCGGCGGGGATCAAACGCTCAATCAGGTCCCCCTCCGCGTGGAGCCGCGGATGTTTCATACCAGATCCGCCTACAAAGTTCAGACTTGCAGAAATGTTGGTATAGACTCAAACAGATGGGTCCCAAGTACATACCTTCACACCTACATACCTACAAACCCGAATCCTTCAACCGGATTCGGTATCAGCCGGGTCTTATGCGGCTTACGAAGGTGTCTCTCTCGCTGGTGTCCTCCTTCCTGGTCTTCGGTACCGAAGTGCATCTCGACAAACAAACCGCCTCCCTCGACTCGGCCGACCGGGTGACCCGCAAAGAGGACGGCCCGCTTCGCTCTGCAACCTGGATCTGGGACGGGGCCGCCGTCTCCGACGCCGGACCCGAATATGCAGCGCCCGTTCCTCCGGATCGATCAGATTACCGCGAAACCGTCAGGCGCTGCCCGGGCTGGATGCGGCTTCCGTTCAGGTCGTTCCAGGTGCGCAACTGGGACACGGAGACGCCGAAGCGCTGAGCGATGTCGCCGAGCGTGTCCCCCCGCTGCACGCGATAGACCTGCTCGTCCGACTCGGCGGCCTCGCCTGCATCTGTCGATGCCAGGGACGGAGAGGACGACGACGGCCCCTCTGCGGAGGTCTCACTCTCAGGGGTTGTATCAATCGGATCGAGCGGACGAACGGGCGACGACGTACCGTACTGCACCCGCATCGGCTGGCTGTCATCGGCTTTCGTCGTCAGGGCGCTGTCGTAGTCGTGGACGGGCACCACCAGTCGATCGCCCTGACGAATGAGCGTGTTGCTGAGTCCGTTGAGACGCTGAAGCACACTGATCGAGGTCCCGAAGCGATCGGCAATTTCAGACAGCGTGTCTCCAGAACGCACCCGGTAGGTCGTAGCCGGCTGCTTCTGATGGTCGGGCAGCTCCGCGTAGTTCCACACAAAGCGGGGATAGCTGCCAAGCGGAATGCGGAGGTGATAGCGATCCTTGGACGGCGGAATCCGCCCCCGGCGGAGCTCCGGATTGAGCGAACGGAGCACGCTACGCTCTGTCCCGACCAGATCGGCAATGGTGCCGAGGGACAACATGCTCCCGTGCACCGCAACGTAGTCGTACGAGAAGGCCGGTGCCGGATCGGCCGGCTCAAAGCCGTACGCCTCCGGACTTTCCATGATGCGGGCGGCGGCGATAAACATAGGGACGTAGCCGCGGGTCTCACGCGGCAGATAGTCGTAGGCATCCCAGTAATCCGGATTGGATGCATCGGTGCGCCGGAGCGCTCGTCGCACACACCCGGCGCCACAGTTGAAGGCCGCCATTGCCAGGTGCCAGTCGTCGAACTCTTCGTAGAGGTCCCGGAGGTGACGTGCAGCGGCCCGCGTGGCCTTTTCGGGGTCGCGCCGCTCGTCGACCCAGGCGTTGACGGACAAGTCGTATCGACGACCGGTCGACGCCATAAATTGCCACATGCCGACAGCCCCGGCCCAACTACGCGCCTCCGGGTTCAGACCGCTCTCGGCCATGGCGAGGTACTTCAGTTCGCGGGGCACGTCTTCCTCGGCAAGAATGTGGTCGATCATCGGCCCGTACACCCGCACTCGCCGAAGCCAGCGGTCGACGTGCTTGTCGGGCTCGTCTTGCAGGTACGAGATGGTCTGGTTCACAAGCCGGTTCGAGGTCATCGGAATCTCCGTGCCGGAGATCTCCCCTTTATCGACCGGCGGGGCTTCCTTGAGGAGTGGGTTCTCAACCTGATCGAGGGAGGCAAACAGATCCGCCCGGACGGAAAAGATACGCCCGTCGGCCATTTGGAGCGAGTCGGGATCGTTGCCGTAGCCATGGAAGCGTCGGTACTCGGTCGTCAGGCCGCCGTAAAGGGCCCGCACGGCGTCGTCCTCCAGGGCGTTGGGGTCCTTCCGCAGAAACTGCGCCAGCTGCGACATCGCCTGATTGAGCAACTGTCCGGTCCGCGCACTGTCTTCCGTCGACAAGATCCGCGCCTCAAGTGCGTAGAGTTGAGCTACGTCCGGATTGAGCTCCGTGTCGTTGTCGGTGGTGACCACCACCGTGTCCTTAGGGACAACTTTCGTTTCGGTCTCCGTCGGCAACACCGACGACGCCACCCCGCATCCGGAGAGAAGCACCAAAACGAGCGCAACACCGATTCCAGTGAACGGAAGACGCTCTAAACAAAGATCCTTCGGAAATCCCAGCACGTGCACAGACTGATTTCAGTTCGGAGAAGGAGGCGACGAAAAATCCGGTGGATGAGGACTTTACACCCTGTCGACTATAGATGAGTACTGAATTTACGCGCCATCGTCAATACAGACGGAGACGATTGCGAGGAATTCGTTGTCGAATCCCACCGACCTCCAAAGAAAATGACCTGCCCGAAGAGGGAAATGAGAGCCAGACGGAATCGTCGGCTGAGATCGTACACAAAACACAACGGGTAACCCCGATTCTACTCTCTAGAATACGGACAAAGAATATTTTTTTGTTTGTTTATTTTTCGGAAAGAAGGGCGCCGGATTTGTCATCGACCGGATTGGCCCTGTTCTGCGTCCGGCGCCCGGGATTGGTCACGGGATGCAATTGCCGTGCACTCGAGGGAAGGATGTTGGAGGAACTGTCAGGGAGTGTGGAATCCGGGCCGATCCCCCGAACCGGACGTCGCATCAGACGGGCGTAGCGTCAACTGTCGCCATACACGAATCGTCCGTCGATCTGTATACAGAGAGCCCCGTCCGTCGTAACAAAATCAGCATCCGCGCTACAGTGGGCCCCACTCGGGAAAGCACTGCTTTTTTCTCAAGCGCCGTAATCCTTCGCTGGGCGGGTTCGTAGGAGCAATGCCTGTCTAGGCGTGTACAGCGTCAGTTTTTCCACACCATCGTCTTGCGCGTCATGGACCTCACCGGTGCCGATCCGCAGCATGTGCTTCAGTCCGTTTTTGGGTACGAGTCGTTCCGCCCGTATCAGGAGCCGATTATTCAGCGGGTGGTAGAGGGGAGGAACGCAGCGGTTGTGATGCCCACGGGCGGAGGCAAGTCGATTTGTTATCAGATTCCGTCGATGGTGCGGGAGGGGTGCGGGGTGATCGTGTCGCCTCTCATTTCGTTGATGCAGGATCAAGTCGATGCCTTGCAGCAGCTTGGCGTGCGGGCGGCGGTGCTCAACTCTAGCTTGAGCCCCGACGATCGTCGGACGGTGGAGGAGCAGTTTGCGCACGGCCGCCTCGATCTCT
>CAYOWD010000060.1:3591-17210 GCA_964407535.1 uncultured Salinivenus sp.
TACGTGGCCCCGGAGCGGGCCAATCGGACCCGCTTTCAGCAGATGCTCCGACAGGCACAGCCGGCTCTGATCGCGATTGACGAGGCGCACTGCATCTCGCAGTGGGGACACGACTTCCGACCGGAGTATATGGCACTGGCGGAACTCCGGGAGGAATTTGCGGACGTGCCCTGCATCGCCGTGACGGCCACGGCCGACCCGCCGACCCAGCAGGTCATCCTCGACCGATTGCAGATGACGGACGACGATCTATTCGTGGCGGGCTTCGACCGTCCCAATATTCGCTACGTGGTGGTGCCGAAGCAGAATCAGCCCCGCCGGCAACTCCGGCAGTTCATCGAACGAGAGCATCCCACCCAGAGCGGCATCGTGTACTGTCTCAGTCGCCGGAGCGTGGAGGCGACGGCGGAGCACCTGAATGAGCAGGGGCATACGGCACTGCCGTACCACGCTGGGCTTACGGATCAGAAGCGAGAGGCCCATCAGCAGCGCTTTCTCCGGGAGGATGGGCTCATCGTGGTGGCGACGGTCGCGTTTGGGATGGGAATCGACAAGCCCGACGTGCGGTTCGTGGCGCACCTCGACGTGCCGAAGACACTGGAGGCGTACTACCAGGAGACGGGTCGTGCCGGACGCGACGGCCGACCGGCCACCGCCTGGATGGCCTATAAGCGGGGCGACGTCGTGCGCATGCGCCAGCTCATCGACGACTCGACTGAAGATGATGAGCACCGGTGGACGCAACGGCACAAGCTTAATGCCCTCCTCGGCTACTGCGAGGCCCCGGACTGCCGTCGGAAGATGCTGCTCAACTACTTCGGCGAGACGATGGACGGGCACACGTGTGACAACTGCGACAATTGCCAGGAAGCAATCGACACGTGGGACGGCACCGTAGCGGCCCAAAAGGTGCTCTCCTGCATTGCCCGCACCGGACAGCGATTCGGCAGCGGGCACGTTACGGATGTTCTGCTCGGCAAAGACACCGAAAAAATTCGGCGTCACAACCACGATGACCTTTCGACCTACGGCATTGGCAATGACCGGTCGAAGGCCGAATGGCGCACCGTGATTCGTCAACTCGTGGCGAAGGGACTCATCAAGGTCGACGTGGCCGGGTACGGCGCGCTCACGCTCACGGAAACCTGTCGGCCGGTGCTTCGGGACGAGGAGACGGTGGCCTTCCGAGCGACGGAGGGAGGACGATCGGCGTCCCCCTCCTCCACCACGAAGACGGCCGACGAGGAGTCGTTGCCGGCGGAGGGGCCGGACCGGGAGCTCTTTGAGACCCTCCGTGAGCAGCGGCGGACGCTGGCGCGGGAGCAGGAGGTGCCGCCGTACGTGATTTTCAACGACAAGACGCTTCGTGCCATGGTGGAGCATCGCCCGGAAACACCGTCGGAGTTCCGCAGCCTGCACGGAGTAGGGGACGTGAAACTGGATCGATACGGCGACACTTTTCTATCCGTCCTCCGCGAGTTCACCGATACGTGACCCCGTCTTCGAACTCCGTTTGTGCCCCCAACCGGACACGGGGCTTCCCATGCCGGCCCCTGATTCTACGCATGTGCATACGGATTACCAAAAACGAGACGTAACTTTTTGCGACGTCCGTGCGGCCCATGGAAACGACCTTCCGGATCTCACTTCCCGTCTTCGGTTCCGCTCTGGACGGCGTATAGTGCCCGCTGTAGAAGAGCGGACCGCTGACATGAGATGCCGCCCTTCCAAAACAAATTGCTGTGACGAATATGATTCGGCTTTCGACGGTCTGCACGGTCGTCATTGGGATGCTGCTGGCCGCGCTCCCCCTTCTTGTACGGGGCCAGGCGTCGGAGGAAGCAGACACGGGCGTTGAGGTTTCAGCCGATACGACCGTACAACGGGACGGACGCGTGGTGCTTACCAACTGGCCCTCTTCGCTCTCCGGTCTCCTGGAGGAGATGGGCAAGAAGGCGCCGTATCTGCTCCCGAAGATCGATTCGCTGTCCCTCGACTACCGGTATGTAGCCAACGACTCCACCTCAACGTGGTCGTTCGTGCTTGAATGGCGCCCGGGGAACCGTGTGCTGCACGAGGGGAAGATCATGCCCCGCGCCCGAGCCCCCTCCAACATCCGGATGGCAAACATCGAATTTCGAGCCCACGTGCAAACAGACGGCCGGCCTGTGGGCGACATGATTGTGGGCGTCGACAGCATGCGCCTGGGCCCGTCCCCGAGCATGTACGCCTTCGAGGTGACGGTGGATCACGACCGCGTCTTGCTGAACGCCTCGGAGGAGGCCGCCCGGAAGGCCCTGCTGGAGGGCATTACGATCGACCGTCTCGTTGTGGAACGGATGGGCTTCGTGGCGGACACCGTCGCCACCTCGGATCGGCCGGAGCGTCCCCCTGAGCCGGACTCGCGCCGGGACGACGCGCCGCCGCGCATTTCCATTCCCGGTACGGACATCGTAATTGCAGGCGGCGGACGATCGCGCCCCGAGGCGGACCCGGATCGCGAGGAGGCGGACGACGATTCACGGAGCGGGTCGCCTCGCGGGGACGGGATGGGGCGGCAGCGCGACGACGGCGACGCCGACGAGGAGTGGAATCGACGCGAGGGGTCGTCGGAAGACGACGAGGAAGACGAGGAAGATGAAAACGAAATGAACCTACGCATGTTGGCCCTCGGCGCGGTCGCCTCGGTCGGATTGCTGGCGTATGCCGGCGGTACGATCGGACTCTACGGGCGCGGAGATACCCCCATTGGACTGGCGGCCGGGTATACGCACCCGAGAGGGGGCATTCAGCTCCAGGCATCGGTGAACGGAGCCGTCCTCGACGGGGCCTCCGGGCAGAAAATGACGATGAAGACAATGGGATTCTACGACGTGTTTTCGTCTCGCGTCCAGCCCGCGATGGGACTCGGCCTCCAACTTGATGCAACCCACGAGCGCGACATCGTCCCGGCTGTCTCCCTCGGGGTGGCCGCTAACTTCCATCGATTCGTGATTCTCGGCGGCGTGGACGTGATCCAGAAGACCCCGGAGGTAGGGATTACGTATAACTTCCGACATAACCGATAACCGCCGGCGAACAGTCCCACATGACAAAAGGCCGACCCGGGGGGTCAGCCCTTTGATCATGGGGGCATTGGTCCGAGCGCACTTGTGTATCTCAACGGGAGCCTCGGACTGTCCCGTTCCGCCGCTGAGGGAGGGGACGGGGCGAGGGCCTCGTCGGTCCCTACGGTTTCTCCGTGGCGACGAAGTCGGCCCGCTCTCCGGACGGCGTGCTGATCACGTCGGTAATTTCAACGGAGAAGCTCTTTTCCCGCTCGCGGCTGCGGTCGTACAGGATGCCTTCGAACGTCGCATCTTCCTCCTCATCGGCGAGCTTTTCGATCTCTTCCTCATCCTCGCCAAAAAAGACACCCTTGTAGGCTTTGCCGTATACCGTTTTCTGGGAATAGGCAAATCCTTCTCCTTCCATTTTATTGAGCTTCGCGTTGTGAAGGTCGTACAGGCTCATAGTCGTTGAGTCAGGGATTGAGTGGAACAACGTTCATGGCACGGGACAAGCGCGCCGCCCAGGAACAGCACGGCGGTGGTCTGACTCCTGCCGGTAACCGGTTGCACCGGGAGCGCGCCGACAGAGGCACTCGCACTCGTTCACGAGCGCTCGTCAAAGTTAGTAGCATTTACTATCTTTAATACGGAACGAACGTCCGTCGGTTCGCATCTAGTCATCGGTTGTTTGGGAAGAAGCAACCATTTTTCGTTGATCGTTTGGTCTTCCTATCTGTCCGGTCCTGGCGGCGTACCGGTTCGCAAAAACGAGTGCAGGGTACGTGCGGGATGGTGCGGACATCTCAGATTCTGGGGATCGACCGTGTGCAACGATGAGCGCAACCGGCCTCTAAAACGCATTCACGCATCACATGGCTGACCCGTCGTTCGATCCCACGCAAGTCCGCCAGGCTCAGGAGGGTGACGAGCAGGCCTGGAATGAACTATTGCGGCGGCTGGAACCGGTCTTGCGCGGCTACTTCATTAAGCGCATTGGACAGGAGGCTGATGTGGACGACCTTGTGCAGAATACGCTCATGCGGGTCCATGAGGGCCTGGACGATCTCGAAAAGCCGGGAAGTCTCAAATCGTTTGCGATGAAGGCGGCCTTGTTCGAGCTGCAGGATTACTATCGGGGACGCTACGACATGAAGGAAACGCTGTACGACCCGGAGCTTCCGCCTAAGCGAACGACGGAGCCGGAAGACCGGAGCGCGCACGTGGACGTGGAGAAGGCGCTGGACGTTTTAACCCCGAAGGCGCGTCGCATCATGCAGCTCCGCGAGTACGGCTATCTGTACAAGGAAATTGCCCAGATGCTTGACACCACCGAGGCCGCCGTCAAGATGCAGGTGAAGCGGGCATTTGAAAAAATGAAAGACGCACTCGGTGTGATATTGGCGCTTCTCTGGCTCGGACTATGACCTCCATGTGTAGACGCGACGCGAACATGTCGGTTGTGTTACTTTCGCTGCAGACGAAGCGTCTGCCTTGTACAAGACAGTGTTGGCATCCCGATTGGACGTGCGGCGGACTCCGGGGCAAGGGGGGATTGCGTCGTGTTTCATGCTGGGAGCATTTTCCAATGGACGCATAGGTGGCGACTCATGGCAGATCTTCTTGATACCCTTCTTTTCGACGACCCTTCGCCTGAAGAGCGAGAGGCTCTTCGGGCCCGGTTTGAGGAGGACCCGGACCTGGCGGACGCCTGGGCCCATTGGTGCGAAGTGCGATCGGCTGTTCGTGACCAGCTCCAGGAGCGCGTATCGGATCGCCGACTCCTCGTTCTGTACGTCCTGGACGAAGACGGCTACGACGAGGCCCTCACCATGTCGGAGCAAGCGGCCCTCGATGGGGCTCGGGACGACATTGTCCGGGCCATCAATACAATTCCGGCGCTCGAACAGGTGGTGGAACGCATCCGAGAGGAGCGCGACGACTTTGAGATGATGTGGGAAACCCAGTTTGAGGACGAGCCGGTCCACGCGCCCGATCGCGAACCGGCCTCTGCCCGCGAGCGCCCCGATCGGGCGGCTCAGGCTCCGGCGTCGCAGGACGAATCCTCTGCGCAATGGACGCGTCGGTTTGCACTGGCCTCCCTCGTGATCGGCATTGCGATTGGCATCGGGCTCTTCTGGTCGCAGGGGGCGTCCACAACGACGGTTACGGTGGCCGAGGGCGAGGTACGGACCGTGGAGCTCGGTGCTGGCTCAACGGCCCGACTGGTCGGAACGGCCCGTCTTACCTACCCGACGAGCACGACGGACAACGCCCCGTATCGGGTCAGCCTCGATGAGGGCCGGGCCTTTTTTGACGTTCAGCGACGAGACGAGGGCGAAGCCTTCATCGTGGAAACCGCAACCGCAACCACGTCGGTGCTTGGCACGCAGTTCGGGGTGACAACACGGGCCGACACGACGGAGGTGGTGCTGGCGTCCGGGGCCGTAGAGGTGGCATCGGCCGACGCTCCGGAGAAGCAGACCGTCGTCTTGGAGCCGGGACAAAAAAGCTGGGTTGCCAAGGGCGCGGCCCCAACCGCCCCGACCCCGGCCGACCTGACGACCGCGCTCGGCTGGACGGGGCTCTTTGTATTCCGGTCGGTGCCCATGAAGACAATTGCGGAGCGACTGAGCAAACACTACGACGTGTCGGTTGAGGTGGCCGCCCCGCTGGCGCAGGAGTCCGTAACGGGCACCTTCGCACAGGAACAGTCCGTGGACGAGGTGCTCGACGCTCTCGCCGCTACGCTCGGGGCCGACGTAACCCGTGTGGAGGGGGGGTATCGTCTTGCGCCGTAGGCGGAGCGGGCAATCGCCTGTTACAGCCTCGTCCCAAGCGCCGGATTCTCCTGCCATCGATGGATAGATGGCCAGTAGTCCCGGAACGCACGTGGGAGCCGTGCTCGTGCGGCTCGGGCGTATAGAGGAGCCGGACCGCCTTGGCGATCCGGAGCGAACGCGAGGTTAAGAGGCGATTGCCGTGCTCCTGACGAACGCGTTTTTGGAAGACCCGCCGCCTTCAGCATTCCAACAGTATCGGGGGATTTCGCATTCGACGCCCCGGTCGACACGGGAGGTGTTCCTCTCGACATCCCGATTATACTGAATGCATGGGGGCCGGGGGCCCGGATGTTACTGGAAACTGTCGAAAAGGGGGCAAAGTGCTGCTGTCGTCCCGATCCCGTCCGTCGGGAAAGCCGCAAAGGCCTTAAACGGACGTCAATGTTTTAGCAGGAAACATGGAGCTGTCGTGGCGTGGGGGCGGAGCAGGCGGTTCCGCCGGCAAGGTTCGCTCACGACAGCGCTGCGTGGACGTTCAGGCCCGAACAGATGGGGGCCGTTTCGGTAGAACGGATTCTGTTTTTTCCTCATGGATCAGACAGCGGCCCGTCGTGCCACATCGCTTGCTTGCTTACGTCGGGATCTGTCTGGGACTTTTGGGGAGTGTGGTCGTCGAGCAAACAGCCCGGGCCCAAGACCGCATCCGAATTGACGCAGATGAGGCCCCGCTCGAACGCACGTTGCAATCCCTCCGCACCCAGACCGGGCTTAACCTCGTGTACGCTGAGCGACTCGTTCAGGGGCGGTCCACGTCCTGCACATACACGGGTACGGATCGACGGGCGGCCCTAACGTGCGTGCTCCGCGACACGGGCCTTCAGGCTGAGCAGGTGCGTCGTCGCCAGTACGTTCTCGTCGAGACGAAGGAGGAACAGAAACCGACCCGACGGACGGCCCTGGTCGGGCATGTTGTGGATGCCGAAACAAACGAACGGCTGCCCGGAGCGCACGTGTACTTCTCAAACCTGGAGGCCGGGACCACGACAAACCGGGACGGATATTTTGTGTTGTCCTCCCTCCCGGCTGGGAAATACGACGTTCGGATCTCGTACATCGGGTATCGAACCGTCGACACCACGCTCGCTGCCGGAGCGGACCCGGCGCGCATTGCGCTGGTCCCAACGACGATTGCCTCCGAAGCGGTCACGGTCGAAGACACGGACGCGACGGCGGAGGAAGACTCACAGATGCCGGGCATGTCGTCGGTGGATCTCGAACGGTTGGATCAGTTGCCCTCCCTTACGGAGCCGGATCTGTTTCGGGCGCTTCAATGGACACCGGGCATCCGCAAGACGGGCACTGTGAGCGGCGGCCTGAGCGTACGCGGCGGCAATCCGGACCAAAATCTGTACCTGCTCGACGGGGCGCCGGTGTACCATCCCTGGCATGCGTTTAGTTTGATCTCCACCTTTCAGACCGGCACCCTAAAGAACACCAACCTGTACCGCGGCGCCTTTCCGGTTGAGTACGGCGGCCGTCTTTCGTCCGTGGTCGACGCTCAAATGAAGGATGGGAATCGACGGGAGCCATCGGCGGAAGCAGGAGTGGGCGTGCTGAGCGGCCGGTTTCGGATCGAGGCGCCCCTGTCCTCCAAGACCTCCTTCATGCTGTCGGGGCGCCGCTCATACGTTGATAAGCTGATTGGCCGGACGCATCCGGTGTCGAACAACAGCGGGCGCCGGGATACGCTGCGAACCGGCTATTACTTCTACGATGCCAGTGCGAAGATCGCCCATCGGTTTAACGACGCACATCGGACGACAGTGAGTTATTACCAGGGACGCGACGAGCTCGACCTCCGGTTGCCCTTCGATTTGTCGTTGGACTTTGATTCCTGGCTGCGGCCGGCCGACCTGTTTTTCGAGGTGGAGCAAAACTGGGAGAATCGGGTGCTCAGCGCTCGCCACCAGTATCTGATGAGCGACGACGTGTTCGTAACGGGCACGGCGTACTATTCGGAGTATCAGGCCCGGGAGGCGTCGTTTGTACAGCCCACGACGACGGCCTCTCTCGACTCCGATTACAGCGTGCGCATGCAGGACATTGGGGGAAAGGTGGACGTGACGTACCATCATTCCGTCCAGCACGAGCTGTCGGCAGGCCTGTCGGTGTCAACCCTCCAGTTTTCGAGCACGCTCACCAGTGCGCTCCAACGATCGGCAAATACCGTGGAGCGTCGCCGTCAAGAAAGCGATCTGGGGACGACGGTGCAGGCCAGTGCGTACCTACAGGACGTGTGGAGCCCGACCTCCGACTGGACCGTCCAGGGCGGCGTGCGGGGCAGTTACTTTAGCAGTGGACATTATGCTCATGTCACCCCTCGGCTGAGTGCCCGGTACACGGTGGATCCAAAATGGCTCGTCCTGCGGGGGAGCGCTGGCATGCACGCACAGTACTTGCACCGCCTGCGGGATCGAGAATCGCTTGCGTATGACCTCGTGTCGAGCCGGTGGATTCCGGCGAGCAACCGGGTTCAACCATCTACGGGCGTACAGTTTGGGCTGGAGGCGCGGACACGTCCCTATCCCGGATTGTCGGTCGAACTGGAATCCTATGCACGACGTACTCGCAACTTGCTTGTGCCGTCGGATGCTTTTCAGGAGAAGGATGACCTTGACGGGCCGGGCATCAACGTCGGAGCCCTTCTCGGCCAGTATACGCCGGGACGCGAGCGTGCCGCCGGCGTTGAGCTCAGCGCCGTGTACGGACGTGGCCCCTGGACAGTGCGGCTCGGCCTGGGGAGTGGACGTACCCTCGTGCGGGTGCCCGGCCAGGTGCAGTCGGGCGGACGCTGGCGGCCGTCCGACCTGGACGTGCCGTTGACGCTCCGGACGGCGCTGGGATGGGAGGGCCAGCACTGGAACGTAACTGTCGCCACCCAGTGGCGGAGCGGCTACCCCATCTCGGCCCCGACGGCGCGGTATCGGGTGGGGGACCCGGTCGCCCCCAATCCGGTGTCGTACCTCTACCGCCCCGAGGTCAACAACGACCGCCTTGCCCCGTACATGCGAGTCGATCTGACCCTCGGATATTCCTTCCGGTTGCTCTCCGCCGACTGGACGGCCTCGCTGAACCTGTTCAACGTGACCAACCGGAAAAATGAGTTGAGCCGCACCTACGAACCGACTGCGTCGGGCGTCAATGTCGATTCGCAGCGTGGCCTGCCAATCCTGCCGCTCCTGGAGCTGGAAATGCGTCTCTGACAGCCTCCCCTACGACCCCGTCTCGTTCCCCCGTGCAACATGCTTTGTGCTCACATATCGGAACGGCCCTGGTGCGGGGGCTCCTCGTCGTCGGGATGGTGCTGGGACTGGCACGGTGTGACCTGGAGGACCGCCCGGACAACGAGGAAGCCCTTGTGGTGGAAGGCTTTCTGGAGACGGATCGGCCTCTTCCCCCAATTCGACTGCGCCGCACAACTCCCTTGTCGGCCCCCGACGAAGGGGATGCAGTAAGCGGGAGCACGGTGCGCGTCATGCTCGATGGAACGCCCATTCCGTACGAGGAGCAAAAAGCCGGGCGCTACCTCCCCTCCGCCGACTCGGTCGTGCGTGCCGGGGCTTCCTGGAAAATGACCGCGCGGTGGCGAGACCGGACCGTGGACGCAACGGGCCGTGTGCCTCCGCCTCTTTCCCTGACGGAGGTGTGCGTAGAGGCCCCCACCGATCCCGTACGCGCCGTGCAGCTCGATTCACTCCGGCGCGACTCCCTCGACATTCCCACCACCGTCAACTTCATCTACGCGCTGGACGTAACGGTGCGGTGGCCGAGCGCCCTGTCGCCCGCACAGGCCGACACGAGCCACTGGGTGCGGGCACAGCTCCAACCGGATGCGTCGGCGTTCCCCTCCGAGTTCGTTGGGTTTTTCCTGGAGCCGGTCACGGTACAACGAGAAGATGCATTCCGGGAGACCGAAAACGGACGTACGTGGACGGGCGTGTACGCCCTCCCTGTTGATAGTACCGACGCCGACCTATTGGCGACCCACGATTTGACGGCGACCCTCGTGCGCGGCGACACCGCCTTTGCGTCGTTTGCCCAAACCCGGACCGACCCCGACCGGCGCGCCCCCATCTCCAACGTGCGGCGCGGGCTTGGCATCGTAACGGCGGTGTCCGTCGATTCGCTTACCGTGCAAGAAATCACCGAGCCGGGCACGCAGGAGTGCCGGCAATCGTCATGAATCTACGAATCCAGCACGAAATACAAGAACGGCGACTCCTCACGGACTGATGACCGCAGACGCTTTGTCTATGGCCGACGACCCCGCAGTCGGAACCATCACCGCCCTTGAGACGCAGACGCACGACACGGATCGCGTCTCTGTCTTTCTCGATGGCGACTTTGCCTTCGGCGTCCACCAGGATATTGTCGTGAAGCACCGACTCCAGGTGGGGGACGAGGTGACGCCGGAACAACGGCAGGAGATTGAGCGCGACGAGCAATACGTGCAGGCCAAGCAGCGTGCGCTCGACTATCTCGCCCATAAGCCGCGCACGGAAGAAGAAGTGCGCCGCAAGCTCCGGCGACAGGACCTGCCGCCCGCTGTGATTGAGGACGTAGTGGCTCGTCTCTACGAACTCAGTTATCTCGACGACGAGGCCTATGCTCAGGACTACGCCCGGAACCGATTTTCCAGCAAAAAATACGGCCCCGACCGCATTCAGCGTGAACTCGTAGAGCGCGGCATCGATCGGCATATTGCCGAGGAGACCGTGGCGGATCTCTTTGCCGACCGCGACGTGACGGCGGCCGCGCGCGAGCACGCTGAAAAACGGTGGGCCCGCCTTGCCGACGAGGAGGATCCCCGCCGGCGCAAGCAAAAATTGTATCGCTATCTGCGCCGCCGCGGTTTTACCTCCGATACGATTTACCCTCTCCTGGACGAACTTGAACGAGATCCGTCTCGTCCGTAGGGTCGTTCCGACTCGGATCGGGATCCGATCCACGCCACGCCCTTTCGCTTGCAGCAGTCCATCTCATGTCCGATCCGTCTGACTCGTCCTCTCCCGCGCCCGACGTGCCCGCTCGGGAGAACCGCCCCACGGTGCCCCCCGACGAGACGCGTCCGAGTCCGCCGCCCGACCCTGCCCCTCCGCCCGACTCGCGGGCCTCCTTCCCCTCTTCGGCGGACGGATCGCTGTACACGGTCGATCGCATTGTTCGCTTTCTGTTGGGCACGGCGGCTGTGGCGGCGGCCGGGTGGGTGCTGTGGTACTTCGCAAGCCTCGTTCTGTACCTCGCCGTCGGCGGAGTGCTTGCGTACCTGCTGCGTCCCCTCGTGGACCAGTTGCAAAGCATGGGCCTCAATCGGGTCCCGGCCATTTTTGGAACGTTCATCCTCGTACTGGCCGGCGTGGCAGTGATCGTGACCTCCGTGGTCCCCTTTGTGGGGCATCAGGTGCGGGAGCTCTCTCAACTCATCAGCGTGGACCTGGCGACCGACGTGGCCACCTACGTCGAGGTGCGCGTGCGCGAGTTTACTCCAATCGAGCCGGGCGTGCTCGTGGAAAATGTCGAGCGGATGGCCAAAGCCCTCCGGGAAGGAGACCTGGTGAAGGGCGAACGCGTGGCGGACACGGTAACCTCCGTCGTGGCCGTCTTTACGAACATCGTCTACGCCGTTGTAATCATTCCCTTCGTCACCTTCTTTCTGCTAAAGGACGGGCTGAAGATCCGACGGAGCCTGATGTCGCTGGTCCCCAACCGCTACTTCGAGGTTACGCTGGCCATTCTCGACAAGGTGGAAGTCAATATTGGACGATACTTTCGGGCCTTGCTCATCCAATGTAGCTCCATTGCCGTCCTCGCCTCCGTACTGCTCTGGATTGTGGGGCTCCAAAATGCCATCGCCATCGGCATCTTTACGGGACTGGCCAACACGATTCCGTACTTCGGGCCGTTTCTCGGGTTTGTGTGCGGAGCCCTTGTGGGCGTTGCCCAGACGTACAATTTTGTGCTCGTGCCGTGGGTGGCCCTGGCAATGCTGATTACACAGCTGGCGGACAACGTGCTGCTGCAACCCATTATCTTTTCGCGGGCCGCAAAGGCACACCCGCTCGTCATCTTGTTCGTGGTGCTAATCGGGGCGCGCCTCGGCGGCATTGTGGGCATGCTCATTGCCATCCCGCTCACGACCACCGTGCGCGTGGTGGTCGAACAGGTGCTCTGGAGCCTGCGCAATTACCGCATTCTGCGGTCGCCGTCGTAGTGCTGCGTCGGAAGCAGCACCCGTGGAAAGAGAACGGGCGGCAGCGCCCGACACGACAGTTGAACGGTCCGCTCACTCGTTTCCGTTTCGGCTTCCATGACCCGTTCTTCCAACTCCCCTGCCCAGCCCCCCGACGTATCGGCGGCCGTTTCGGCCGTGCGGGCACACACCGACGCCACGCCGACGGTGGCGCTCATCCTTGGATCGGGCCTGGGCATACTGGCCGAGGCGGCGCACGACACGACGGGGGTGCCGGCGGACGCGGTGCCCGGGTATCCGGCATCGACCGTGGAGGGACACGAGGGCCGACTCGTCTTTGGGACGCTAGAGGACACGTCCGTCGTCTTCGTGCAGGGCCGCGTGCATCTGTACGAGGGCTATTCGGTGCCACGGTTGACCATGCCGGTGCGACTCGTGCACGCCCTCGGCGCGGAGCGGATGGTCGTTACCAACTCGGCCGGCGGCATCAACCGCACGTTTCAGCCCGGCGATCTCATGTTTATTACCGACCACATGAACATGGTCGACGCGAGTCTGGGGACGGGGGCCGACACGGCAGCCCGTGTGCCGGGAAGGCTGTTGCCGTACTACGATGCCGAGTGGACGGATCGGGCCGAGCAGGTGGCCCTCGACCTGGGGGTGACGACGCGGCGTGGGGTGTACGCGTGGATGCTGGGGCCGAGCTACGAGACCCCGGCGGAGATCCGAGCGCTGGACCGATTGGGAGCGGACGCGGTGGGCATGAGCACGGTGCCGGAGGTCGTGCAGGCCCGGCGGCTCGGAATGCCGGTGCTCGGCCTCTCGACCATCACGAATCCGGCGGCGGGCATCGCAAAAGGGGCCCTCGACCACGACGACGTGCTGGCGGTGGGGGAACGGGTGCGGGACGCGCTGGCCGACCTGGTGCGCGGCGTGGTGCGGGTGCGTTGAGCCTGGGCGTTTGGGAGTGTGGGCGCGTAGGGGGAGGAGGGGAAACATCTGTCTCAAACGGCTTTGTTGAACGAAGATTGCTGGCGCATACGGAGAATGTCCCCTGAGATCGTCCATTCAGGAAACTGTCGCGCTCGTTTTCGGCATTCCCAGCTGGGTCATCTGATTCAGCGTCTTCGCGTTCAGTCGAACTTCGGTCCGCTCGTTTTCCCAAGTGCGTGCCTCAACAAACCGTCCCATCAGTCCTTTGAACCGATAGACGGCCGTCTCAGAATGGCCTGTGCTACATGTCAAAGGTATGTTCGATACCTTGAAAGTAAGCTGAATACAAGAAAGATAGCACCTTTGTCGCTCTAGGACATCTCAGATGTCCAGGCTTGACTCAGAGCCTATCAACCGGAGGGATCGGTTGCAATTGTCGAGTGGATGGGCTCCAAATCAAGTTTGGAGATCTAGATCTCCAGGAGCGACGGCGGTGGCCGTTTCTGGCGATTGGGACGAGTACACATTTCGTTCACATGTAGCACAACGCGTACTGAGAAATATCAGGAGGGCGATAACCGATACGGCACATGGACGAACGCGTGG
>CAYOWD010000061.1:0-16986 GCA_964407535.1 uncultured Salinivenus sp.
TGCAGCCCCTCGCCATGACGGCGTGGGAGGAGGAGCGCCCGTTCCAGGAGGTCGTCGCAGACGCCGACGCAATTACCGAGGTGCTGTCCGACGATGAGATCGAGGAGGCCTTCGATCCGAGCTACCACGTCCGCAACGTGGACCGCATCTTCCGTCGGGTGGGGTTGGATGAGGAGAAGGAGGAGTGAGCAGGGAGCGTGGGGAAAAGGAGGAAAACGAGGTCGGAATAGACGTCGGTCTCCTCTACAGTGAGAAGAGGATACGCCCGTTCCAGTCGGCTGGGACGGGCGTTTTGATGTGTCGATCCCAAATCCGCCGACCTCGGAAACCGCGCCTTGGGGCCTTTGGGCTCGCCGGGTTAACGCTGATCTTCGACACCAATTTCGTCGGCAGCAGCAGTTGCTCCACTTCCTACAATAAAAAACGTCGCGGTCCTGGGCGGTCTCCTACTGCTGATGGGACAGGAAGCAAATCCGCAGCCGTCTACGGACGCCGCCGAGCCTCTCGCTGCGAGTGCGTAGCGGCAACAACATGTCGGAACCGCGTCCCCGCAACGGGGCACACGCGTCTCATTCCGTGTAGGAAGGGACGCGTTGCTCGTCTGTGCGCCCCCGGGCGGTCCAGAGGCGGCTGTGCCCAAATCGTTCGAGCTCGGCGTTCTGCTCTCATTCATAAGAGATCGTCCGCCTGCCATGCTGGGATAGCGAGTTGAGCCTCTGCCGAGCCGTGGGGACCGGGAGGAATCCGTACACCCGCCGTGTAAAGTCGTTACGAATCGGGCCATTTGAAGCCCCGCCCAACGGCCCCCTTACGAACCGTGGGTCCTCGAATGTGCCGAAGTGTGACGCTTGCGTTACAGGTTAGCACGTATCCCTTCATTCACATTTTCGTGTCATTTGTGGAGAAATTGTTGCATATGTGTGAGAATGCGAAATAATTTTTCGATTGCCAGCGATGCGAACAAAACAACTCCAGGTTCCCTCACTCTCTTTGAACAACCGCGTTTGGACCTCATGAAGGACAACCGGTCGCAGCCCGCCACTCGATCAGAACGGGACCTTGAAGTTCGCGCTGCCGTCGACGTGATGTTTGAGGCGCTCTCCCACATCCAGGCGTCTCTTCAGGACACTTCCGCGGAAGAGCATCGCCAGGCGTACCGAACGTTCAAGGAGGCCCTCTACGACCGGTTTGAGCATCTCATTGAGAAGCGGCAGGAAGAGCGTCGTGGGCAATACGCAGAACCGACGATTTCGAACGAAGCCGCGAATGGATCGACGGACCCGGACGCGTCAGACGAGGAAGACGGCCCGTCGAAAACGCTGTGGCCAACCATTGACCATGTGGAAGGGTAGCGTCGAGATACGAGGTCGTGTAGCCCGGGACATGGACTGTGCTCGTTCGCAGATGAGGAATGCCTGCGGCAATGTCTGCGTTCTGGGGATGCGATTCGTCCGTCGGGATCTTTTCCCGCCCGCCTAGCACCGGCGCCTCCAGTCGGAAGTTCCCCATGCGTTCACGCTACGCAGTTGGCCCCGGGATGAGTTGAGGACCGCGTGTCTTCCCATCTACCGCTATCCCGGAAAGCGCTTTGTGGGCTTATTGAGCTATGATACCAAATCCGGCTGCAAAGTTCGAGAGTACAGTGGAAATAGAATGGTCGCAAGCACTTGGGCCTCACGCACATATCCACACACTTCCACACCCACATCCCCCAACGAAGCTTGCGGAGTTGGTATGAGTAGGTCCCCACCAATCTGAGGTTGGTTAATTTCCGCTTTCGCCCGCAGTTGCGTCCGGTCCCCCGTCCAGGGAGGGACCTGAGTGGACGTACGCCTGCCCGAATTGGAAGGGCGGTCCTGAATTCGGGGGTAGGCCCCCCAATTCTAACAAGCGACTATTTCGGAAGCAGAAACGTCCGGGAAGAACTCCGCGGGAGGGGGCTCATTCTGAACGGCTACGATTTCCCTAGCGAGAGTACGTTCCCGAAGCTCGGATGGGGTTGCCGGAATTCGTTCACCGGTCTTCGCAGAGGGCATGGAGACTTCGTACTCGGTTCAGGCGTTGGTTCTCATCCGTGAGATCGTGCCGCTGGAAGTTGAGGGCGGAAACATCGGCACCTGGGACTGGGACCTGGACACCGGCGATCTCACCTTCAACCGGAAGTGGGCCGAGGTGCTCGGCTACTCGCGGGACGAGTTGGACGTTCACTTCAACACCTGGGAGGCCCTGGTACATCCGGACGACCTGAAGCGGGCGACCAACATGCTCGATCGCTACATCGATGGGGAGATTGACACGTACAATCCGGAAATTCGGATGCGAACGGGGGCCGGGGAGTGGAAGTGGATTCAGACGATTGGACAGGTGATCGAGCGAGACGAAGACGACAATGTGACCCGGGTGGCGGGCATTCATCTCGACATTTCCGAGCGGCAGGCCCGGGAAAAAGGCTCCGTACGCTTTCGGAGGCGATGGAGCAGGCCCACGAAGCGGTTCTCATCACCGAGGCCGCTCCTATCGACGAGCCGGGACCGCGCATCGTCTACGTCAACGCGGCGTTTGAGGACATGACCGGATACACGGCGGAACTGGAGGGCGGGAATCTTGACGTCACCCTGCAGGTGTGTAACATTGCAGAGGGGGCTGCGTCCGTCGCGGACGAATTTCAGGACCGAGCGCGGCAGAACGGCATCAGCCTGACGGTGGAGGCGCCGGACGAGCCGATTACCGCGATCCTGGACGAGCGCCTCTTCGAACGGGTGCTCGTGCATCTCGTGAGCAATGCCGTCAAGTTCACCGACGAGGGGCGAGCCACTGTGACGGTCCACGACGAAGAGGATCACGTTGTCGTCCGCGTATCCGACACCGGCATTGGGCTGACCATCGCCAAGCGGATGGTTGATCGCATGAGTGGGACGATCCGTCTTGAAAGCACCCTGGGAGAGGGAACGACGATAACGGTCCGGTTCCCCCGAAAGCAGGCGTAGGGCCGTCTGCGCAGCTCCCCATCAGGATGTTTCCGGGCCGCCCGCAGGTCCGACGGATTCGGCAAACGGGGCCAACGACTCTACCGTCCTGAGACATCGGAAGCGGACGACCCTATGCTGAGGGGCCTCGGGCCGGGGAGGGACGCGAAGAGAGCGTACCGATCCGTGAGAACGTACGTACACGCTGTACCCCAGTCAGGCAATCTCAGATTGGCCAGGATCGGTGGAAACGTGTTCCGGATCGATAATTGGGTGCCGGACAGGAGACGTTCAGTTCGATCCGGAGACGGCTCCTTCAAGAACGGGTCCCTTCGGAGTCAAGGATGCATCAATTCAGCTGTGTATACGTAATACCTGTACGTGAGGGGGGCTCACCTTGGAGCGACCTTCCACCCGCTCTTCATGATCCTACGTTTCGGATAATGAGTTCCGCCGCTGGATTTGCGCCCGACAAGATTTGCGCCGCGGTGACCGATGCGTCCCGTCTGGAGGCGCTTGCCCGCTACGACATCCTCGATACCGACCCGGAACCCGCGTTCGACCGGGCGGCGCGGATGGCTGCGCACTTGTTCGATGCTTCCACCGCCCTCGTTACATTCATCGGTCGGGACCGGCAGTGGTTCAAGGCGCGGCTTGGGTTCGACGAGGAGGAGACCGGGCTCGACGTGTCGTTCTGCGCTCACGTCGTGGCGAACGAAGCCCCCCTCATCGTCGAGGATTTGGCCCGGGATGAGCGGTTTGCGGACAACCCCTATGTGACGGAGCAGGGCTTCCGTTTCTACGCCGGCGTACCGCTGAGAACCGCAGACGAGGAGCCGATCGGGACGCTCTGCGTGCTGGATCGCGAACCGCAGTCGCCGACGCAGGAGACGGTGCATCGACTGTCGGATCTGTCGGCAATGGTGGAGGATGCGCTTGAGCGTCGCCGCGAGACGGCCCGGCGCCGACGGGCGGAGCGGCGAGAAGAGCGGCAGGAGGCGATTTTCAAATCCATGGCGACGGGTGCCTCCGTCGAGGACGTGCTGAACGCACTCTGCCGGTTTGCGGAAGACGAAATCGAGGAGGCGGGGGTGGCCATTCTGCGGTGTCGAGACGGGACGCTCCACCAGGCGGCCTCGTATGCCCTCCCCGATGCGGGCATTGACGCCGTCGATGGCAAAGCGATTGCCCCGAACGCAGGCCCCCTTGGGAGGGCCGCGTTCGAGCAGGAGCCCCTCATCACGACGGACGTCCGGACGGACGAGCGCTGGAAGGGACATCGCGACTGGATCGAGGGGACCGCGATCCGCTCCTGCTGGGCCCGGCCCATTCGCGGGGGCGACGGGGAGGTACTTGGGCTCTGCGTCGTCTTCGGCCATGCGTCCCGGCGGCCGGACGAGGAGGAGCGAACCCTGCTCCGGCGACTGGCCCACATCGCCGGTGTGGCCGTCAAGCAGGAAGAGCAGAAGCGGGCCCTCCGCCGAAGCGAGGAAAAATTCCGGACGACGGTGGAGAATGCGTATCCGATTGTCTACGTGGTGGACAGGGACGGCACCTTTCTGTTGTCGGAGGGACGAGACCTGGAGGTACTCGGCCTCGAACCGGGAGAGGTCGTGGGCGAGTCGGTGTACGACCTTTACGGGGACGTGCCAGGCATCCTCAGCAATATTGAGCAGGCCCTGCAGGGTGAGTACGTTGACAGTGAAGTGGAGGTCGACGGCGTCGTCTTCGATAGCTGGTACTCGCCGTTCTACGACGAGACGGGAGAGGTGGCAGGGGTGGTCGGGATGGCCGCCGACATTACCGAGCGGAAAAAGCAGGAGCGGGTCCTTCGGGACGGCAATCGCCATCTGCGGTTGGCCCTGGAAGGGGCCGACGCCGGGACGTTTGAGCACGACCTCACCACCGATCGGGTGCACTGGGACGAGCGGGGACTGGATCTCTACGGGCTGCCTCCCGAACCGTCCGTGCGGCCGTTCTCCGCGATGGAGGAATTCGTTGTGGACGAGGATCTTTCTGCCCTTCGGGACACAGTCCGTCGGGCCGTGGAGGGCGAGGACCGCTTCGACGTCTCCTTCCGCATCCGGCGGGCCGACGACGGCGAGGTCCGATGGATTCAGGCCCACGGCCTCGTCGTGCGCGACGACACCGGGGAGGCGGAGCGCGTCGTCGGCATCAATCGGGACATTACTGATCGGAAAGAAAAGGAAGAAGCCCTGCGCCGTCAGAAGGCGCTGCTGGAGCAGACGCAGCGGCTGGCCGGGGCCTGGGAGGTCGACCTGCGGACCGAGGAGTTGTCCTGGTCCGAGGCGGTCTACCGGATCCACGAGGTGGAGCCCGGCACGGAGCTCGATGCTGACGACGGCATCCAGTTTTACGCCCCGGAGGCCCGCCCGAAAATCCGGGCGGCGATCGACCAGTGTATCGCAGAGGGGATTCCCTACGATCTGGAGTTGCCGATTGAGACGGCTGAGGGCAACCGGCGGTGGGTGCGCACCGTGGGGGGACCGGCCAAGGAGGAGAACGGGGAGGTCGTGAAAATAGCGGGCGCGTTTCAGGACATCACCGCTCGCAAGGAGGCGGAGCGGGAGCTTCGTCAGAGCCGGGAGCGGCTTCGGATGGCAGTCGAGGGTGGGAACATCGGCACCTGGGATTGGGACCTGGAGACCGGCGCGGTCATCTTCAACCGGCAGTGGGCCGAGATGCTGGGCTACTCACGCGAGGAGTTGGACTTTCACTTCAGCACCTGGGAGGACCTGGTGCATCCGGACGACCTGGAGCGGGCCACCAACATACTGGACCGCTACATCGACGGAGAGATCGATACCTACAATCCGGAGATCCGGATGCGGACGAAAGACGGGGACTGGAAATGGATTCAAACGATTGGAAAGGTCGTCGACCGAGACGACGACGGCACGGTTACCCGAGCGGCGGGCATTCATCTCGACATTCACGACCGCAAGCAGGCCGAACAGGAACTGCGGCACAGCCGGGAACGATACCGGTCGCTCTTCCGGGACTCCACCGACGCCATCCTGATCCACGACCTAAACGGCATCGTGCAGGAGGTCAACCCGCAGGCCGAGTCGCTGTTCGGGCTGGAGGCGGACGAGCTCCGAGGACGGTCCCTCACCGAACTCCACGTGCCCTCCGAGGCAGAAATGGTTCGGGAGAAACTACGCGCTCTCCGGAAGAACGAGGACTACGAGGCCGTTTCGAAATACGAGCGCGCCGACGGGTCGACGTTTTGGGGGGAGATTCGTGCCGGGACGACCGAGGTGGGCGACGAGACGGTCGTCCGCTCCCTCATTCGGGATGTGACCGAGCGGAAACGGGCCGAGCACCAGCTTCGAGAGGAGCGCAACTTCCTCAACCGCATTCTGGAGACCAGCCCCGTGGCCATCGCCGTGCTCAATGCCGAGGGGGAATTTGTGGAGGCGAGCCATCGGGCGGAGGAGATCCTTGGTCTAGAGAAGGAAGAAGTGGAAGCGCGGGCCTACAACGATCCGGAGTGGCGAATTCGCCGCCCTGATGGGGAACCCATTCCGGATGAGGAGCTTCCGTTTGCCCAGGTGATGGCCACGGAGGAGCCGCTTTACGATTTTGAGCACACCATTGAGTGGCCCGATGGGACCCAGCGGTTGCTCTCGGTGAGCGGGGCGCCGCTCCATTCGGCGGACGGCGAGGTGGAAGGCGCCGTCTTCCACATGGACGACATTACCGAGCAGCGGGAGGCAGAGCGAGCGCTGGAGCGACAGAACGATCTGTTTGCGAAGGCGCAAGACATTGCCAATGTAGGGGCCTGGGAGTACGACGTTCGGACTGGGGAGACCATCGTGACGGAACAGGTGTACCACATCTACGGCATGGAGTCCGATTTGAGCATTGGCCCGCGTCACACCATCGATCTGCTTCATCCCGAGGACCGGCCCACCCTGCGGGGCGCCTTCCGACAGGCCATCAACCAAGGCACGTCCTACGACCTCGAACTACGTTTTACGACAGAGGAGGGGGAGCAGCGATGGGTTCGAATGCGGGGCGAGCCGCAGTGCGAGGGCGGCGACATTGCTCGGCTCCGAGGCACCATTCAGGACGTCACGGACCGACACCGCCAACAGGCCCAGTTGCGCAAGCGCCGGCAAAAACTGGAGGTGCTGTATAAGGCCACCAGTCGGCTCCTGCGTGCAGCGAACAAGGACGAGGTGGCCGACCATCTCATCGACCTTATCGGAGAAACACTTGGGTATTCAGGCACGACCATTCGGTTTGTAGAGGGAGGACAGATTGCGGCGAGTCGGGTCCCGGACACAGTGCGCGATGCCATGCCGGAGCGGCCGGCGTATGCGATTGATGGGGATACCCCCGCGGCAACGGCCTACCGGACCGGCAAGACGCAACACTTCGACGATCTTTCGGCTGCGCGGCCGGAGTTCGATCGGGGCGACATCCGGGCCACGGCATACGTTCCGATGGGCGAATACGGGCTCATCTCGGTGGGCAGCCGGGAGGTAGGGGGGATTGGGGCGTTCGATCTGCGCCTCATCGAAATTCTGGGCGGGTATGCCGCCCTGATTCTGGGACGGCTCGACCGGATGAAGACGCTTCGGACGGCGAAGGAGGCCGCCGAAGAGGCCAGTCGCATCAAGTCGGCCCTGCTTTCGAACATGAATCATGAATTCCGAACGCCCCTTACGTCGATTATCAGCTTCTCGAAGCTCATCCAAGAAGACCCAGAGATGGCCGAGCCCTTTGCGTCCCGCATCCTCAACGGAGGATATCGGCTCCTGCGGACGCTGAATGCCGTGATGGACTTTGCGGAGCTGGAGGGCGGGGATCTCGACATCACCCCGCAGTTTTGTGACGTCGCTACGGTGGGGGCGTCGGCCGTGGAACAGTTCCGGGCCCAAGCGCAACAGAACGGAATCGATCTGATTGTGGAGACGCCGGACGAGCCGGTCACTGCCACCCTGGACGAGTACGTCCTCGAACGGGTCCTTGTGCACCTCGTGAGTAATGCCGTCAAGTTCACCGACGAGGGCCGGGTCACCGTCACGGTCCACGACGAAGAGAATCACGTTGCCGTCCGCGTCTCCGACACCGGCATTGGGATCGCGGAGGAGATTCAGCCGAAGGTATTCGACGACTTTTTTCAGGTCTCATCCGGGAATGATCGTGCCTACCAGGGGAACGGCATCGGCTTAACCATCGCAAAGCGGATGGTCGACCGCATGGGCGGGACGATCGACATTGAAAGCACCCCGGGCGAGGGGACGACGATAACAGTCCGGTTTCCGCGGCAGCAGACGTAGTGCAGCATCCCCCGTCAATCCATCCACGGAACGGAGTGCCAACATGCACCTGTGCTGTGGCATCTGTGCTCCCGACCGTTTCGGCCGGCGCTGGTATCGTACGTTCTCACAGATCGGTAGGTCCGGTCACGGTCTGCTACGGCCCTTTCCCTCACACCAACTCCGCAGTGCAACTCGTTGCACAGCTCCGTTGGGGTATGGAGGTGTGTATGTTTGTAAGCAAGTACGTGGGACACACGTAGATACTTTCACACTTTCAGACCCGAATCCTTTAGCCGGATTCGGCATCACTTGTCCGGCAGCTTCGGATTGGTCCCGTAAAACACCCATCGATTCTGGTCGGGCGTCGGGTCCACGGCGTACGAGACCCCGAGTTCGGCCCGAACGCTCATCAACCCAAACGGGCGAAACGACAGGCCCAACCCGCCCCCGATCGCGGCTCGGCGCTCACTGAACGAGGGGCCGGTGCTGCCCTCCACCCGATACTGCGCCTGGCCGAGGGCGAAGCCGTAGACTGCGTCCAGGACTACAGGGAACAGCACAGACCCGGCGTCCACGTACCAGAACGGCTGGGTGTACTTCAGGTCGAATCGCAGGTGCGTGCCCGATCCGGGGCGGGCCCGGTTAACGCCCCGGTACCCCCGCGGCACAAAGGACTCCACGTCGAGCAGGGAGCCCTGGTTCTGCGTGAGCACGGCCACGCTGGACTTTAGGCCGCCGTTCACGGACGAGAGGACCGGCCAGAAGACACCGGTTTCCGTGCGAAGTCCCCGGCTCGGCTCGATGCCCTCCGCGACTGCCACGTCCGCCTCGACCTCCGTCTCAGAGATCACCCCCGTATTCGGAACGAGGTCGCGGATGTTTTCCTGCACGCGGTATCGCGCAGTCAGCTCCGGAGTGAGGGTGAGGCGGCTCTGAAAATCGCCCTCCGGATCGCTGGACGCGGAAATGGGACGGGTCTGCCGGAATTCCGCGTTCAGCTCCGGGGTGAGGCACGTCTCATACACGTTGTCGGCGAGCATAACGCGCTGCTCAACCCCGAGCCGCACGCCCCGCTCCTCAACCCCCGGGACAAGGCGGCCACTGATGCCCAACGTCTCCCGATTCAGGGGCTGATTGAACACCGCGAGGGAGGGCGTGCCGGGAAGGAGGCCCGTCTCCAGTGACACCTTCCCCCAGAGGCGACGCGCTCGATAGGTCCCCTCGACAGCGTACGCCCAGGTTCGGAGGGGATCTGTGCCACTAACCACGAGGCCGCCGCCCCTCCCGAGACCGTCGTCGCCGTCCGAACTGAAGAAATCGTCTCCGGAGAACGTCGGGAACACGAAGCGCGGTGCAAGGTGCCGCCAGGCCTGATAGGAACGCGACTGCGCCGATACGGTGCGGGCCTGGGTCGAGAGCGAGGCGGAGCCCGCCTCCTCCGCGGACGCCCCGCCGTGAGAATGGCCCGCTGTCGGTCCCGATGGGGACATGTCGTCCGGCGTCGCGGCGGTCGAGCCCGGAGCAGCGGCGTCGGCCAACAGGCCGCTCGGGAGGGACCAGTTCCGTTCCACGCCCTTCACGACCTCGGCCGAATCGGGCCGGAAGGGAGTGGTGACAAGGGCAAACTGCTCATGCTCGTAGCGGGAGAAGGCCAGTGTCTCCCGGTCCGGCGACAGCGCCGGCTCCAGCGCCCCGTACCGGACCGTCGTCAGGCGCAGGACGCGGTCGCCCTCAGTGTCGAACGCATACACGTTCGCCGTGCCCGACGGGTCGGCCGCAAATAGCAGGTACCGTCCGTTCGGCCCCCAGCTCAGGTCGTAGATCGTGCCCTCCTCAAACCGGAGCCAGGGACGGAGCGGGGCGTCCCCGTCCGCTCCTGCGTGGGACGAGAGCCGGTAGATCCCCTGATGACCGCCGTCGTTGGCCAGCACGGCCGTCCGCTCGCCGCCGGGCGACGGCGCAATCTGCTTGTAGCGAAGCCCCTCCGTCGACACGAGCGAGCTGTCCCCGTCTGCCGACAGCGCCACCAGCGTACTAAACGTCCCCTCCCGTCGGATCGCCCAGACGCGGCCGCCATCGTGCGTTGCAGGGGCAAAGACGCGCTCCGCCGTCGACACGGACTGCACGTTCTCGGACGCGAGGTCGATCCGATGAACGCGCTGGACGTTCTTCCGAGGCACGAGGGGATCGGGGTGCGGACGCGAAAAGAACAACGCGGTCGTGTCCGGACCCAGGCTGTAGGCGTACCCTTGCGTGATGTTCTCATGCCGGATGGAGGCGATGCGACCCGAGGCCGCATCGATCCGATAAAAGCCCGGGCGCGTGCTGTACCCCGACCCGTAGGCCACCAGTGTCGAGTCGTCGAGCCACTGCGGACGCCGCAGGTGGAGGCCGTCGTCGCCGGCCACGACCGTAGCGTCCGTGACCGTCCCCAGCGAGTCGAGCCGTTGGTCCTCTGCGCGGCGCTCCTCATACAGGAACGAATCGCTGATCTGACCGGGGGACGAGCCGGTGCCGATCCACAGTGCCACCCCGAATCCGAGAAACGGCAGCCGATGGAACCACTGATTGGTGCGATGCACAAACGCTGTGCCCCCGTTCTGCTCCGCGAGGTACTCGACCAGTTGGCCCCCACCGATGTAGTGACGGTTGCTCGGGCGCTCGACTTCGCCGCTGTACAACAGTTCCCCGATACTCCACGGGTCCTCCGAGCCCATGGCGGCCCGATACCGCATGGTGGCGAGGGGCGCGTTGAGCCGACCGGCGCCAGGCGTCAAGACACTCTCCCGATAGACGGCGAGGCCCTCACTCCAGCCGCTCGGCTCCAGAAAGTAGAGGGCCCGTGCGACGTCCGGTGAGAGGAGCTTCAGGCCTCCGCCCACGCCGATCCCTGAATCGGTGTCCATGTGCATCGCGTGCGTGAGTTCGTGGGGCGCTACGGCCTGTGGCCACGACTCGAACTTCGAACCGAAATTCTGGGCGGGATGTGCTGTGAAGAGATGCGTACGGAAATTTCTGGGAGACACGAACCCGTTGGCAGCGTCCAAGCGGGGATCCACGACGACCGGGAGGTGGAAGTCGTCCGCATCGCCCCCGACAATGGAGCGGGTCGCCTCGAAGGTGCTCGTCAGCGTGTTGCGGAAGAGGACCGCAGTGGTGTCCGCACCGGCCGGGAAGAAAAACGTGAAGTGGTCGGTCTCGAAAGTACGGTAGTCCAGGGGGGTACGGTATTGGGCCGAGTAGTCCAGGAACGACTGGGCGCGGAGCGACCCGGTCGTTCCCCCGCAGAGGACCAAAAGAAAAAGGCCGATTCGCCCAAACGGGACGGAGTCGATCACCGATCCGATCGATTGTAGAACTGCGTGCGGGTTCCAAGAAACGGCAAGGCAAAGACGCTGCATTCGGTTCAGGGTCAGGTCAGTGTGCTTGCGTGAGGTGCACCGTCGATTCGACGGTTGAAGCGTGCGATTGACGAATCCGGAGGACCGTCTCTCGCCGAGAGATCTCTTGAATGAGCCGCTCCGGCTTATGGGCTGTCGGAGAGCTCGGCGACTCTTCTTCGTATATGTCCGTATTTTGATAACTTAAATGCTAACTATAAAGACATATTGTAGGACTACAAACGGGGGGAGTGGCTTCTATCTTTATTTTAACCTCTTATTAAACCAATTTATATTTAACCCAATCGAATAACAGACTGTATCGGCGGCTCTTTCAGGAGTTACCGATCCGTGAATAAGTTTCTAAAGTTCGGTCTCGCTCATAACTGAGCACGGTTCACACCAGGCCGAAGAAGATCGTTTACGTACTTTCTCACGGATCGGTATGGAGGCCGGGTGGCTGTCCCAGGGAAAGCGTGGAAGGCTGGCTTCTGGGGGGCGTTGCGCGTCTTTCGGGCCGATTGGTCTTCGAATTCGAATTCCGCGCGGGAAGTGCTTCAGCGTCCCTGTGCTCGTTCTACGTGGCCCCACGATGGGCTTCCCGGATGCCGGAGTTCCGTACGCAGACGACAACTCACCCCGACGAAGACAGTTGAGGTCCTACGTTCCGGTTCTGTCTCGCTTAAGTTGGATCTATGTTGCGCATAGCGATCTACGTTCTCACCGGCCTCCTCGGCCTCGCCGTCGTCGGCTACTTTACAGTCGGAGCGCCCATGGCAGACGCCTGGATGAACGAGCGCCCGACGCCCCCGAGCCCTCCGGTGTCCGAACGCGCGCAGGTGGTACACGGGGACCTCACAGTCGCGGACCTCCACAACGACTTGCTCCTCTGGCCGCGCGATCCGCTGCGGCGGTACGACCGAGGCCACACCGATGTACCCCGTCTCCGCGAGGGCGGGGTCGGCCTGCAGGTGTTTGCGGCGGTCACGCAGGTCCCGACCGGGCGGAGCTATCAGGGCACCGACGGCGACGCGCTCGACGAAATCCCGTTCCTCGCCGCCGCCCAGCGCTGGCCCCTGCGCACCTGGACGAGCCGGCTGGAGCGGGCGCTCTATCAGGCCCGCAAGCTGCACCGGGCCGTAGACCGCGACGACGCCCTCACGCTGGTGCGCACCCAGGCCGACCTGGCGGCCCTGTCGGAGCGCCGCGCGCAGAACGCCGACGCCATGGGTACGCTCCTCGCCGTCGAAGGACTGCACGCCCTGGAGGGCGACCCCGCCCACGTCGACACGCTTGTCGACGCCGGGTACCGTATGATGAGCCTCACCCACATGCACGACAACGCCCTCGGGGGCTCAAGCACCGGCCTGGAGAAGGGCGGCCTCACGGCAATGGGCGAGCGGGCACTGGAACGGATGCAGGCGCACGACGTCACCATCGACCTTGCCCACGCCTCGCCGGCACTCATGGACGATGTGCTGGCTCGCGTCGACGAGCCGGTCGTGGTGTCCCATACCGGCGTACGCGCCACCTGCGACTCCCCCCGCAACCTGAGCGACCGCCACATCCGGACCGTTGCGGAGACGGGCGGCGTCATCGGGGTCGGTCTCTGGGGCACGGCCGTCTGCGGGTCCACCCCGGCCGCCGCGGCCCGCGCCATGCGCCACGTCGCCACCCTCGTCGGCGTGGAGCACGTGGCCCTCGGCACGGACTTCGACGGGACGGTCACGGTCCCCTTCGACGCCACCGGATTGCCGGCCCTCACCGACGCGCTGCTGGAAGCCGGCTTTACACCCGAGGAGATTCAAAACATCATGGGCGACAACGTGCGGCGGGTGCTCCGGAAGACGCTTCCGGCCGACGAGTAATACCACATCCGTCTACAAAGTCCAGGCGGACAGAAATATTGGAAAGGAGCGCAAAGGGAGAGACATCAGGTACATACCTTCAGAGTCTGTTTGGCGAGACCTCTGGGCCACCCCAAGAGTACTTGAGCGTTTTACGCTCAGCGCTGCGACTTCGTGGATCTTGTGCAGCACGACTTCTGCGCTTGTCCGGTAGCGCCGCTCTGGCACACTAGTGTGCCTGGCGCGCTTGGGCGTCGTTCATGCACTTCGCCCACTGTGTCTCGGCTCACCATCCGCCCACCAAACTCTCACACCTACATACCTACAAACCCGAGTCCTCCACTGAGCGTCTCGGAACGTTCACTTCCGGGGCCGTCGTTCATATTCTGTCGATCACGCTGAGCGTTATTCGCACGAATACCCCACGTTCGTGACGATGACACTCAGAATGGATCGAGCAAGCGGACATCCCCGTCTCGTCGACTGTCTCGGCCTCCTCGTTGGCATCGTCGTCCTGAGCGGGCTCATGCCCCGGCTCGCCGCCGGCCAGGCGTCGCCCACCCTCACGGGCACCGTTGTTGAGCGCGGTACCGAACGGCTCATCGTGGGGGCCGACGTGCGGCTTCGCGCCGTCAAGTCCCCCGCTATCATCGCGCGCACCACGACGGACCGAAGCGGCCTGTTCCAGCTTGAGGACTTGCTGGAGGGGACCTACGCCCTGGAGGTGGAGCGGCTCGGCTACGAGACGGCGCGGCGCACCCTGACGCTGGAGCTTGCGGAGTCACGGGATGTGACGGTACCGCTCTCGCGGGACGTGGCCGGGGTGGAATCCGTCGTTGAGGCCCCGACGCGCGGCCCCACGTCGTTTTTCGAGGGGGCGTCCTCGGTCTCCGTCGTGACGCCGGAGGTCATTCAGAAGGAAGGCATGTCGTCCACGGTCGACGCGCTGCGCCCCACCGCAGGGGTTCACGTGGCCCAAATCGGCATCGACCGGCGCATGCTCTCGCTCCGCGGCATCGGACGCCCCTTTTCCGGCACGCCGGAGGTCCGCATCGACGAGCGGCCCGCCGGGCTTCCCCTTTTGGGAACCAGCACCGTCGGCCCGATGCCCACGCTGTCACACGACCTGCGGCGCATTGAGGTCGTCCGCGGTCCCGCCACGCCGCTCTACGGGCCGGTGGCCGGCGGGGGCCTTCTCCGATTCGACACCCGTGATCCGCTGCAGAAGCCGGGCACCTCGGTCGCGCTTACCGGAGGCACGCAGCGGTTCGTGGACGCCCAGGTGCGACAGGCCGGCGAAATCGGGGGCACGGTCGGGTACAAGTTGACCGGACAGTTCAGCCGAGCCGACGAGTGGCGGCTCGATCCGGATCATCCGGCCGACGCGGCGGAGATTGCCCGGTACCGCACGTATGCGCCCGACGAAGAGATTCCGACGGGACGTCCAACAGTGGGACGCCAACTGCGACGCGAGACCTTCTACCGCACGTTCAACGGCAACGGGCTGCTGACCTATCGGATCGACGACGAGACGCGCCTCTCAGTGCGCAGCGGATTCGCCTCGCTCACCAGTCCTCTGCAGACGGGCCTCGGGACGATCCAGGCCAACGAGTTGAGCTACGGCTACACGCAACTGGGGATCGACGCCGGCGCCTTTTCGGCCCGGGCGGGCCTCCAGCGCAATCTGTGGATCGGCGAGGCCTATCGCCTGGAGACCGGCGACGTCGTCCTGGACGAAGGCACGCGGTGGACCGGACAGGCCCGGTACGGCTGGACGGTGGACGCGTGGAATACGCGTCTGCTCGCAGGGGGCGACCTGGACGTGACTGCCCTCGACGCATCCGCTTCTCCTTCTCCGAGCGACGACGGAGTGGGGGCGTACGGGGGCTACCTGCAATCCATTACCGACGTGAGCCCGGCCCTCACGCTCACCCTGACCGGGCGCGTTCACTACAACGACGGCGCCGAGGCGACCGCCCTTCTGCCGAGCGCGGCGCTCAACTATACGCTGTCGCCTCCACACGCCCTCTACACCCGGTACACGCGATCTACATCGTATCCGGGCACCGATCCCCTCTTCGCCGCCGGGCGCTTCGACGTGTCCCCCGATCTGCAGACCACGACCCAGACCGTCGAGCTTGGGTACAAAGGCCGGGTCCTCGACCGCGTCCGAGTGCATCTGGAGGGCTACGCCGAGACACAACGGAACGTGCTGACCTCCCGCCGTGCGGACGGCGATCTGTCGTATGCCGTTGTCGACCAAATCGGGTACGGCGGCCTCGACGCGGCGGTGCGCGTACGGCCCATGGACCGGGCGTCCGTGTTTGTCAATACCTCGATTGTTACGGACAACCAGTTCTCGGGATCGTCGGGGGAGACCCCGCCGGTGGCCCTCAACGCCCCGGCCACAACGATAAAGGGCGGCGTCGACTACACCCTGCCGGCGGGCGTATCGGTGGGCACGACGGCCCAGTACGTGGACGACTTTCCGGTGCGATGGGGGCCGTACGTGGGCCGGGTGGACGCCTACACGCTGCTGGACGTGCGAGTGGGCTACAGCGTCCCGTCCGTTCCGGGCCTGCGCGTCGACCTCGCGGCCAAAAACGTGCTCGGATCCGACCATCGGGAGTTTGTGGGCGCGCCGGCGGTCGAGCGACGGGGGATGGTCCGGTTTACCTACAACATTCGGTAGTCGTTCGGCGCGTCGGTGCGGCGCCGATGTCGAACGACCGTTTCACTTGCTCTTTGGGGCTGGAAATCGGTCGCGCGTTGCATCCCCGATCCCCACTTTGTACCGTATCCCATCCCCGTGTCTCATTTGTCCGGGGAACGCCTCGTCTCGCTGATTCCGCTCGTGTAACCGCGTTCCGGTCATGTTTGGAGAGTTTGTGCCTCTGTTTCTCATGATTGCGCTGGCCACTGGGCTGGCCCTGACCCTCCTGGCCGCGGCCACGTACATTGGCCCCGACCGGCCCAGCGGCACGAAGACGATGCCGTACGAAAGCGGCATGGACCCGGTGGGCAGTGCCCACGAACGCTACTCGGTCAAGTTTTACCTCGTGGCCATGATCTTCATCGTCTTTGACGTGGAGGTCGTGTTCATGTGGCCGTGGGCCGCCAGTTTCCACAACTTCATTGACAGCGGCGCCGGCCTCGGGGTCATCGCGGTGGTCAGCATCTTTTCCGTCATCCTGCTGGTGGGACTGCTCTACGACATCAAGAAGGGCGGCCTCGACTTTGAGAAGTAGAAGGGCGCCTCAAGCGGGGGGAATTCAACGGTCGCGTGCATTTCCGGTCGCAGGGTGAAACAGGGCGATGAACCTCGGCGTTTACCACATCCTCTCTACCCTGGGGCTCTTTCGGGAGTCCTTTATACTCGACAACTGCTCTGTACCTCTCAACTGCCTGTAGCCCCTTATGGCTGGATCGAGCGGAAGCAACGGACAAGGCTTCTTCACAACTCGGGTCGACGCCCTCCTCAACTGGGCGCGATCCAACT
>CAYOWD010000062.1:0-16973 GCA_964407535.1 uncultured Salinivenus sp.
GCAATAGGACTCCCGGATTTATCCGAGTTGCAGAGGCTGGAGATCTTAGATCTCCTCTCTCGCTGAAACATGATGAGAGGCAATAAGTTAAGATAATGCAGTCAGCGATAACCAAGCGGCTGTAAACTTTCCTGGTAGGGTCGGGCAGCCCCGAACCACCCCGAACAGAAGGTAGTCTCCTGAACGACGGGAAACGCACCTGGAGAGCCGGGTAAGACCAATTCGGTTGTGTAATTGGCACCGCTCGTGGAGATCTAAGATCTCCTTGAATGGTAGAATCTCCCGGCTTTAGCCGGGGGAGAAGTCAAGTGCAACCGAGAACAGAAGGGACAAGGAGATCACTGATCCCTATTCGGGCCGTTCAATCCGCACATTCTGCCGGGCATCGATGTGGGCATGCCAGTCCGGCGGCACGACGATGGTGGTGTCGTACTGATGCAGAATCGCCGGGCCGTCAAACGAATGACCATGGTGGAGGGCCGTGCGGTCATAGGCGGGGGTGTCGGTGGGGCCGTCGGCGTCGAACCAGACCGGCCGCGTGCCGATCTGGGCGTCGTCGACGGGCATGCTGGTTTCCGGCTCGCGCGGCAATTGGGGCGGCGGGACGGCGACGCGGCCCCGGACGCGGAGTGCCACCACCTCGACCGGCTCGTTGGGATCGGCGTGGCCGTAGCGGGTCCGGTGCTGCTCGTGAAACGTGTCGACGGCCCGCTGTACGGCGTCGCCGGTAATGGGGGCGTCGAGCGGAACGCTGAGCTCGTAGCTCTGCCCTTTGTAGCGGAGGTCGAGCTCCCGATTCAGGGCGGGCGTGCCGTGATCGTCGAGCACCGCCTGCACGTCGGCCGCCGCGCTGTCACTGGCGTCGGTCAAGGGCGCGGGATTGTCGACCAGATGGTCAGCCTGGGTGAGCACGGCGCGGGCGGTGTCGTATACCACGTCGGCCATGAGGAGGCCGAGGGCGCTGAGGACGCCGGGCGTCGGGGGCACGAGGACGCGACGCATCCCGAGGGCGTCCGCCAGGGCCACGGCGTGGAGGGGGCCGGCGCCGCCGAAGGGGACGAGCGTGTAGTCGCGCGGGTCGTGGCCGCGCTCGACGGAGACGCGGCGGAGCGCCCGTTCCATTGTGGCGTTTGCCACGCGTAGGATGCCGAGGGCCGTCTCTTCGGGCGACAGGTTCACCTGCGTGCCCAACTCGGCGACGGCCTCGCGGGCCGCGTCGGGCGCCATGTCGAGTGTGTCGTCGCCGCCCAGTACGTGCTCGGCGGCGAGTCGTCCCAGCACGAGGTGCGCGTCGGTCACCGTGGGGGCGGTGCCGCCGCGTCCATAGCAAACGGGTCCGGGCTCGGCCCCTGCACTCTCCGGTCCCACCCGCAGGCTGCCGCCGGCATCGACATGGGCAATGCTGCCCCCGCCCGCCCCCACCGTATGGATGTCGGTCGATGGCAGGCGGAGGGGCAGGTCGGCAATCGTGTGCTCCGTGGTGCGGGGCACGGCGCCGTCGCAGAGGGCCACATCGGCACTGGTCCCCCCCATGTCGAGCGTCATGATGCGGGGCGATTCCGTATCGAAGGCCCGCTGGGCCACCCCGAGCGCGCCCACTACGCCGCCGGCGGGGCCGCTCAGGGCGAGCCGAGCGGCTTCTTCGCCCGCCGTGTCGATCCCGATGGTGCCCCCGTTCGACTGCATCACCCGAACCGATCGACTGCCGAGCGCGTCGTCGAGCCGCTCCAGGTAGCGGGCCACCTGCGGGCGCACGTACGCATTCACCACCGTCGTTGCCGTCCGCTCGTACTCGCGGTACTCCGGCAACAGGGCGCTGCTCTGGGTGATGGGCACGTCCGGCAGCACCTCCCGGATCAGCTCGGCGGCCCGCGCCTCATGGTCGGCCTTGCGGTAGGAAAAGAGGAACGCGAGCGCCACGCTTTCCACGTCCTGGTCCGCCATCTGCTCGGCGGCGCGACGCACCGCTGCCTCGTCGAGCGGCGTGAGGATCTCCCCGTCTTCGCTGATCCGTTCCGGCACCTCGTGCCGCCGCTCAGCGGGGACGAGGGGGGCGGGGCGCGACGGCTGCAGGTCGTAGAGGTCGGGGCGGTTCTGTCGACCGATGGCCAGCACATCGGCAAACCCGTCGGTCGTCATCAGGGCCGTCCGGGCGCCCTGGCGTTCCAACAGGGCATTGGTGGCCGCCGTGGTGCCGTGCACGACCGGCCCCTCTCCCGTGGCGCCCTCCGTTTGTTCCAGACCCGCAACGACGGCCTCGTGCTGGGGCGTGGAGGTCGGTTCCTTGTGGATCTCTAGTTCCCCGTCGGTCACTACCACAAAGTCGGTAAACGTGCCGCCTACGTCGACGCCGACCGGCGAGAGCGGCGACGCCGAAGAAGAAGCAGTCATAGCATCAGCGTGCAGACAGAAAAAGACATCGGTCCGACACGCAAAAGACGATCCCTGCCCGAAACATTCAAGGCAAAATCGTAGCCAACAGGCTGACCATGTCCCGACGCCTCCGTCGAAGGAAAATGCACTGGTCCCTCCGCCTGACTGCGTGATCCTCAAGTCTATGTAGTCTCTCCCCTCCGGTACTCGTCTCGTTCTACTTTTCGTGTACCCGAACCGTCTTCCTCGTCTTCTTCGCCCTCCATCATCATCACCTCGCTGAGCCTCAAAAGGCCGACCACGGAAAGGGACCCCGCCGTGCCCAACAGCCCGATCCGCATGTAAAGGTCGAAGTTAGGGTATTTCATGATCCAGAAGGCCACCCCAACCAGGAGTAGGGCCCCAAAGCTGCAGAGACAACAGAGGCCGCCCTTCATGAGACGCTCACGGACCGATGCCTTTTTCATGAAGAGGGCCTGCCCCAGCTTTAAGATGCCCAGTAGTAGCATGGAAATGACGCTCCCCAAAAACTCCCAGTTGGACGTAGAGCTCCCACTTCGGGTACTCCAGTCGTTCGAACAGCACCCCAAGTGCCGTAAGGGTCCCGAAGAGACAGAAGATAAAGAAAACGGCCCCGTCGATCTGTACCAATGCACGTTGCGCCCGTCCCTTCGGATCCATGACTGCGTGTCTGTTGTCAATCGTGAATGCCCCCGTCTTCACCGCCTACCCGTCTACGATCTCCCAGTACAGGTCCACGCTTTTGTCGCGGAGGTCCGTCAGCGAGCCGTCGTTCTCAAGGACGTAGTCGGCGCGCTTCCGAAGCTCCTCCTGAGAGAGTTGATGCGCCATCCGCTCCCGCACCTGTTCCTCCGTGACATCGTCCCGCTCCACGACACGGGCGATCCGGTCTGCGTCCGGGGCCACCACGGCGGCCGTCACGTCGACGTGGGCGTCCCCTCCCGATTCGAATAGAAGCGCTGCCTCATGGACGAGCAGATCCACGTCCTCTGCCTCGGCCCGCTCCGTCGCCGCGGCAAACGACTCGAAGACGCGTGGATGAACGATGGCATTCAGCCGTTCCAATCGCTCCGCTTCTCCGAACACCTGCTCAGCCAGAAAGACGCGGTTCAGCGTTCCCTCTTCGTCGTACGCCTCGTCCCCGAAGGCGTCCGTAATCTCGGTGCGGACCGCTTCGTCCTCCTGCATGATCCGCTTCGCCTCGATGTCCGCGTAGAACACCGCCGCGCCCTGCTCCTCGAGAAAGCCGCAGACAGTGGTCTTGCCGCTGCCGATGCCGCCGGTGACCCCAAGTGTTTTCACAATGGCGAATGTCGATGTTCGAAGTGCGAATGAGGAAGGCCGCAGTCGCGAATGCCGCGTTCGAAGCCCGAATAAGAAGCGCTGAATGCCAAGTCCGATCCGCGATTCACCCCACAACCCCCAACTCGTAAATCGAAACTCGTAAATCGAAACTCGAAAATCGAAACTCGACACTCGCAATTCGCAATTGTCATCATCCGGGCGGCCAGCTGAACGAGCGCCCGCCGAGGAGATGCACGTGGAGGTGATACACCGACTGGCCCCCGTCATCGCCGCAGTTGATGACCGTGCGGTAGCCGTCGTCGAGCCCTTCCTCGTCGGCCAGTTCTTGGGCGACAACGAACAGGTGGCCCACAAGTGCTTCGTCCTCCGGGGTGAGGTCGTCGAGACTCGCAATCGGCTTTCGCGGCACCACCAGGATGTGCGTCGGTGCCTGCGGGTTAATGTCGCGAAAGGCGATACACCGATCATCCTCGTGGACGATGTCGGCGTCGACCTCCCGGTCGATAATTTGTTGGAAAAGGGTCTTGTCGGACATAGGGAGTCGTACAAAACGCTGTCAGTCAGGACGCTGTGGGCGGGGAGGTCCTTTGTCCTCGATGTCAGAAGAACGGAGGATACCCGCACGGAGGAAGGTCCGTCTGTGGAGCAATATAGGAGACCGCAGCGTGAAATCGCAAGACGAGATTGTAACCGATTGCCTGTAACAGTCCTGTTGGATGATCGAACAACATCCCTGCCGTATGGTCAGTAGAACGATAGCACATGATATTTTTCCTCCCGCACGTGCCCACCTGCCCCGATAATGTCCACCGTCTACGTCACCCGCAAGGTGCACTTCAACGCCGCCCACCGGCTTCACAATCCTGACAGGTCGGACGAGTGGAATGCAGAGACGTTTGGAAAGTGCAACAACCCCAACTGGCACGGACACAATTACGAACTCGAGGTCACGGTGGCGGGCGAACCGGATTCCGAGACGGGCTACGTAGTGGACCTCGGGGACCTAAAAGACGTGCTCCACACCCACGTTGTGGACAAGGTGGACCACAAGAATCTGAACCAGGAAGTGGACTTTATGGAGGGGATCAATCCCACCACCGAAAATTTCGCCATCGCCATCTGGGACCAACTCGACGGCACCCTGCCGTCGGGCGAGCTTCATTGCGTGCGCCTGTACGAGACGCCGCGCAACTTTGTCGAATACCGCGGCGAGTAGCCGACGCGCGCCCTCGTTTTCTGCCTGTTTCTAGACCGTCTTGCTCCAACATGGCCGAAAAAAAGATTGCCTCCGACACCCTCCGCGAGAATGGGACGCCCATGGACGGGCCGCCCAAGCTTTACGAGCGTCGGGACATGTACGACGAAGAGACGACCGAGGAGCTGGCCGATCACGTCTCGTCGATCCTTGAGATTGTGGGGGAAGACCCCTCCCGCGAAGGTCTTGAACAAACCCCGGAACGGGTGGCCCGGGCCTACCAGTTTCTGATGCACGGCTATGCGCTGGAGCCGAAGGACATCCTCGAACAGGCCGTCTTTGAGGAAGAGTACGACGAAATGATCCTGGTGAAGGACATCGAGGTGTACTCGCTCTGCGAGCACCACATGCTGCCGTTTTACGGCAAGGCGCATGTGGCGTACATTCCCGACGGCAAGATCGTGGGCCTCAGCAAAATTCCACGCACGGTCGACGTGTTTGCCCGCCGTCTGCAGGTTCAGGAGCGTCTCACCGTCCAGATCCGCGACGCCATCGATGAGGTGATTGAACCCATGGGCACTGCCGTCGTGATTGAGGCGAAGCACCTTTGCATGATGATGCGCGGGGCCGAGAAGCAAAACTCCATGACCACCACCAGCTCCGTCAGCGGGGCCTTCGACAAGCACGCCACCCGGGCCGAGTTCATGCGCCTCATCGGCGCCACCGACTAGGCAGTGGCGAATTGCGAGTGACGAATTGCGAATGCGCGGTTGCGTCCTTCTCCTGTGGTTATGTTCCCCTCGTACACTCGAAAATCGAAATTCGCAACTCGACAATGATTGCCGTTGTAACGGGCGCGAGCCAGGGCATCGGGCGCGCCATTGCCGAAGCGTTTGCTGAGCGGGACAACGCGCAGTTGGCGCTTGTGGCGCGTTCCCAGGACAAGCTCGACGTGGTGGCCGAGGCCTGTCGTGATCGCGGGGGAGAAGCGCTCGTTCTTCCCACCGACGTCACGGACGACGACGCGGTCGCGGGGATGGCGAGGGCCGTACAGGAGGAATGGCGCGCTCCGGACGCGCTCGTCAACAACGCAGGCATGTTCACCTATGCCCCGCTCGACGAGCTCACGCTCGACGGCTTCCGCGAGCAGATCGACGTGAATCTGACGGGGGCCTTTGCCGTCACCCAGGCCTTCCTGCCGGCCATGCGGAAGCGGGGGAAAGGGCATCTCTTTTACATGGGCTCGGTGGCGTCCGTCCAGGCATACCCCGGCAACGCCGGATACTGCGCCGCCAAGCACGGCGTACGGGGACTGGCCCGGGTGGTGCGGGACGAGACGAAGGAGGAGGGCCTGCGCGTGACAACCGTGATTCCAGGCGCCACCTATACCCCCACCTGGGACGGCGTCGACCTCCCCGAAGAGCGCTTTATGCCCCCCGAGGACATTGCGCAATCGGTGGTTGACGCCTACCACCTGTCCGACCGCACCGTTCTGGAGGAACTCGTGCTCCGCCCGCAAGAGGGCGACGTGTAGCCGAGTGGCCGTTTGGCTGGAACCGCCGCGCATCCCCCGTGCGCGGTCAGTCCGCTTCCAACCGCTCCTCCGGCAGCCAGGCCCACTCCAACGTGCTGGACACCAGCGTCTCGTCGTCCTCAGGGGCCGTCAGCGTCACGTCGACGGAGACCCGGCCGATGGGCTTGGATTGAATCCGATCCGACTCGTCCGCAGTAAGGACGGCTTCCGCCTGGACCGTCTGCTGTGCGTAGCGATCAAACGATACCTCCATCGTTCGAAGCAGGGGCGCCGACGCCGGCGGCACATTCAGCGCCACAACGAGCCCGGAGGCCGTTTCGGCCAGCAGGGCCAGCGCCGCCGCGTGCAGGCCGCCGAGGTGGTTTTGCACGGCCTCGCGATTATCGAGCTGGAGGGCGACGCGCGTGGGGGTGTAGGCCGTAATGAAGCAGCCGGCCGTCTCGACGAAGGGGATGACGGAGCCGACTGCTCGCGTCACAAGGGGACGGCGCAGGCGCTCGGGATGGTCCGCATAGCGGTTGGCAATCTCTGCAAAGGGATTGACAGATGGCATAAGCAGGTGACAGTGTTGGGAGTGGCGACGACACATCGGGCGTTGTCATTGGGGCTTCCCGTCAGACGGCCCCCACGGGTCACGATTTGCTTTAATCATCCGTAACAAAGAATAAGGCAGGTTGCAGAACGTATTCCCGTTTCGCGCATTATTATCTCCCTGTTCTTTCCGGTATCTTTCTCCTTACTTCCCCTCCGAAGGGTATTCACACCATGGGTCGTTCGTCTTGCACCGAAATGGGACTGGAGGAGCTGGAGCACCTCATCGCTGAGGAAATGCCCATCACGCAGCACCTCGACTTTTCGCTTGCGACGGACGAAGAGGGGCGCGTACATGCCTCGGCGCCTTTGCAACCCAATACCAACCACATGGGCAGCGCCTTCGGGGGCAGTCTCAGCATGCTGGCCACCCTTACGGGCTGGGCGATGATGCATCAGGTGGTGGAGGATGCCGTGGAAGACATGAAGCGCCGCGTGGAGGTCATGATTCAGGAGAGCGACATCGAGTATATGCGGCCCGTTTACGAGAACATCTCGGTCATCTGCGAACGGCCCGACGACGATGCCCTGGACCGGTTCGAGCAGATGATGGAGCGCTGGGGCCGCGCGCGGTTGGAGCTCAAGTGCAGGATTGATGCGGCGGGCGAGCGAGCCGTCACCTTCATCGGGCGCTACGTGGCAATGGCCCAGGGCGAAGAGAAGGGCGATGGGGCGCCTGCCTTTCATTCGGAAGATCCGTCCGGAGCGCCTTGATTCTCGTTAGTCCGCCGACCGGCTCAGCTTGTGCGCCTGTCGAGTGGGTTCCGGAATCTTGTAGCGCGGGCTGCAGTCGAGCGTGAGGGCCGTCGCGGCCGGCAGCGTGATGCGGTGCCCTATGCTCACATAAACGGGATTCACCTCGGTCCGTGTGCGAAGCACCCGCCCGATGGTGGCGCCGTCGTCGACGAGCGGGACGTGGTCGCCTTTCTGGGGCGCCAGTGTGCCCTTGGGGGTGCCCACAAGAATGGACTTTGCGACCCCGAGGGTGGGGTGGTCGAGCAGCACGCCGAGGTGGCACGCGAATCCGAACCGGCGTGGATGGGCGAGTCCGTGGCTATCCGTCATGAGCACGTCGGGCATTTCCGCGAGCTGATCGAGCGCGCGCAGGACCGGTGGCGTTTCGCGGAAGCTGAGTAGCCCCGGTACGTACGGGAAGGGGACCTCGCACCGGTGTACAGCCTCGTCGACCCGGTTGAGGTCCGGCAGCTGCAGCACGGCGACAGCCGCCTGCGCTCGGTCGTCGCGAATGCTCACGTCGACGCCCGCCACGGTGTCGATGTCGTCCGAGAGGGCCGTCTCAGCCACTTCGGGCGCCAGCCGTTGCTGAATCTGTTTGGCTTCGTCCGGGGACACGTCCCATTCGTGGTCATGGGCAAGGGCAATGGCCATCCTGGGGAAGTCGCATTCCGAATTGGAGGCGCGTCTCAACGTACGCGAGACGGCGACGGAATGCCAATTTCCGGTATGGACGGCCACGGCCGTTGCCTCTTGATTCCTGCGGAGCACAGGGGGGCGTTTGGAGCACAGTGTCATTGCCTTCAGGCATCCGCTTCCGTTCATTCCGGCAGATGGGGCACGTGGGGCCTCTTTCGTTCCCGGAAGTACTCTAATCTGCAATTGCCGGATGGAACTGGCGGCGGTGGAGATGCCGGCGGGCGATTCGTAGATTGCGAGCGGGACGAGCGTCTAGTAGCAATGGCCTGCTGGAGATGCAGTGCGTCCCTCCCACGTTACCTGTTCAATCGACGATTTCGTGTGTATGTCCTCTCCGGTCAGTATTCTCGGTTGCGGATGGCTCGGACGCCCGCTTGGCCAGCATCTCGTCGCCCAGGAGGTGCCGGTCCGCGGGTCCACGACCACGCCCGACAAGCTCGATGCCCTGCGCGAGGACGGCATCGATCCCGTGCTGCTCACTCTCGATCCCGACCTCGCCGGCGACGATCCCGGCGCCCTCTTCGAGTCGCCGATCCTGGTTCTCAATGTGCCGCCCTCCCGCGGCGCCGACGACGTACGGGCCCGACACCGCCGTCAGATTGAGGCCGTGCGCGACGCCGCCGTCGACGGTGCGGTCGAGTGGATTCTGTTTGCCAGCTCGACGGGCGTGTATCCCAGTGTGGAGCAGACGGTGACGGAGGCCGACTGTCCGCCGGGCGAGCCCGATGCGCTCCCCGGTTCCCGCCGCTCAACGGGCGAGGCCCTGCTCGACGTGGAGGGCCTGCTCATGGACACCGACGCCCTCGACACCACCATCGTTCGGCTCGGCGGCCTCTACGGCGGCGACCGCAATCCCGGACGGTTCCTCGCGGGCCGTAAAAACCTGGGCCGTCCCCAGTCGCCGGTCAACCTCATCCACCGCGACGATGCGGTCGGCGTCTTTGCCGCCCTGATCGAACAGAATGTACGCGGCGAGGTCTTTAATGCCTGTGCCGACGAGCATCCGCCCCGCCAGGCGTTCTATACTCGGGCCGCCGAAGTCACGGGTCTGGAGCCGCCCACCTTTGACGAGACCGACGAGACGACGGGCAAGCTCGTGAGCAATCAGAAGCTGAAGGACCACCTTGGTTATCAGTTTCAGCATCCGGATCCGCTGGCGGACCTGGAGGCGCTTGCCGCGTGACAGCGAGGCTGACCCGCCCACTCCCCTGGCCGGCAGACGCAGGCGAACGCGTTGGGGGGGCGGGACAAACGCAACGGCGATGGCCGTGGCCGGATCGTCGGGCGTGCCTGTAACAAATCCCCACAATTTTTCGATCGAACGAGGAGGCTCTTGATTTCGACAGGGGGGCTCCATTCCTTGGAAGCGCTTGTTCCGTATCTTCGCGCGCGGCGTTGGAGGACCCAGCGTCCGGAGAGGCGGAAGTCCCCTGGAGCCGTTCGGTCTTTTCGTTCCGTTTTTGTGCCCATGGATACAACGTCGAAAACGCTTCCCCTCATCGACGAAGGCCCGGAGTCGGCATCCTTCCGTGAGGCGGTGCTCGATGGTCTTCAACAATCCCAGAAACAGATCCCGTCGAAGTTTCTCTACGACGAACGGGGATCGAAACTCTTCGACCGCATTTGTGAGCAGGAAGAGTACTATCCGACGCGGACGGAGATGGAAATCATGCGCACCTACGTCGATGCGATGGCCGACGCCATCGGGCCGCAGGCACAGGTCGTCGATTACGGCAGTGGGAGCAGTCGGAAGATTCGCATCCTGCTTGACCACCTCGACGCCCCGGCGGCGTACGTGCCGGTCGACATTTCGCGCGAACATCTTCTCGAAGCGGCGGAAGCGCTCGCGGCAGAATATCCCAATCTGCCGGTGCAGCCGCTGTGTGCCGACTATACAACCGATTTTCCGCTGCCGGATCCGCCCCGCCCGGCGGCACGCACGGTCGGATATTATCCCGGATCGACCATTGGCAACTTCCAACCCGAGGACGCCCGCGCATTCCTCAGCCGCATTGCCGACACGGTGGGGCCGGACGGCGGCTTGCTCATTGGGGTCGATCTCAAAAAGGATGTGGACCTCATGGAGGCGGCCTACAACGACGCCGCCGGGGTGACGGCGGCCTTCAACAAAAACCTTTTGCGTCGTATGAATCGGGAACTCGATGCGACCTTCGACCTCGACCGCTTCGAGCACGTGAGCGTGTGGAACGAGGAGGAGGGATGCATCGAGAGCTTCCTGCGTAGCCGGGAGGCGCAGACGGTGTCGGTGGTCGGGCAATCGATCTCCTTCGAGGCGGGCGAGCAGATCCACACCGAGTACTCTTACAAGTACACGCTCGACGGCTTTGCTGCGCTCGTGGGCGAGGTGGGGTTTTCTGTGGAGGAGGTCTGGACCGACGACCGTTCGTTCTTTAGCGTGCAGTACTGTTCGGTGACGAGATAGTCCGGGGGGCGGTCGTTCGGGACGTCCTCCTGCCGGGCGCGTCGGCTCGTCTGCCCGTTTTTTTGTGTATCTGTCTGGGAAATTGAACGGGACGGCAGGGCCCGTGTACGACCGAGTCTTGAGGCAGAGGAAGGGCGTTGTTGCCGGAGCGGATACGCTCGGTCGTTGTGTTTGGGCAGGGGCACCTGTACCTTCAGAAAACCCGAAGTGCTGTTTTTCATCTAGCTCCGTCCGGAGCAGGAAGGTGACCGAGACGGTCGAGTCCGGTTCGCAGAGAGGGGATCATGAGTTTTTTGGCCAACCGGTGGAACGTGGACCCGGTTTGAAACCGTTCAGGCAGAATGAATTGACATGCATTTTCTGGAATTATCTCCTTGTCCGCTATGGCGCACGCCTTCTTTCTCGGTGTTGATTTGACTGAGGACGACGACTCGATTGGAGCCACGCTTACCATTTTGGAAAAAGAAAAGGAGCAGTCGGCGGCGGAGGCGAGCTTTCGACTCGACCACGCCCGGCACTACACCAAGGATGCGGTGGCGGACATTGCGGACCATCTGCAGGGTCTCGTCGCGGAGCGGCCCTATATTGGGCGTACCAACATCGTCGTCAATCGAACGTCGGCGGTGGGACAGTCGCTCGTTGATGCGCTGACGGATCGGGGACTGGACCCGGTGGCCGCGACGCTCACGGAAGGCGACGGAGTCGTGGCGGGCGAGTCCGACGAGGTGGGCGTACATCTCGGCCGGGTTGAAGCCGTGCGCACCCTCGCTGAGCTTGAGCGGGATGGGCGCTTTCACATCGAAGATCACGCCACGGAGACCGTGTCTCGTCTCGCTCGGGGAATTCAGCACGCGACCGAGACGCTCGACGAGGCGGATGCCAACTGGGAAACCCCGGAGGCCGAGGGGTCGAGTCTCAATCAACTCGAAGATGTCGATCCCGTCGTCATCAGTGCCGCCCTCGCAGCGTGGTGCGGCACCGAACGGTCATTCGATCCGTCCCAACACCTCAAGGAAGATCCGCACACCCAAACGGACAACGAAAGGACCACTCGTTAAGATGGGCCCGGCGACTGGTGGGGGAGCGACCGCCGTTCGCCGGGCATTTCTGTGACGAATCGGCTCATTTGCTTTTTGTCACTCACTCGAACGACGACCACCCATGGCACATCCCTGGCACGACGTAGAGGTGGGCGAAGACGCCCCCGACGTGTTCAATTCCATCATCGAAATTCCGCAGGGCGGAAAGGTCAAGTACGAACTCGATAAGAAAACCGGCATGCTGCGGGTCGATCGCATGCTATTTTCCTCGGTCGTCTATCCGGCCAACTACGGGTTCATTCCGGGCAGCTACGCCGATGACGACGACCCGCTCGACATCTTGGCACTGGCACAGGAGCCGGTCGACCCGCTCTGCATTCTTCGGGCCCGTCCGATCGGGATGATGAGCATGCTCGACGAGGGGGAGGAGGATGCCAAAATCATCTGTATCCACGTGGACGATCCGGCGTTCAACGACTACTGGCACATCAAGGAACTGCCGGATCACCGCCTCCGCGAACTGCGACGCTTCTTCCAGGACTACAAGGCCCTCGAAGACAAAACGGTGCGGGTACAGGAATTCTTTGGACCGGAACGGGCGAAAGAAGTGATTGAAGAAGCCCTCAAGGGCTATCAGGAAAAGTTTGCCGGCAACGAATGATACTCGGATTGTCGATCCGTATGCCGGTACGTAGGTAGAAAAAATGCCCCCGCGACGCAGTGATAGCGTCCGGGGGCATTTGTGTTGGGGAACGTTGGGCGACGACTACAGCCGCACCCCGAGGCCGGTCGTTACGACATTGCTGGCGTTGCTAACGGCGTAGTCCACGTTGAGCCGGATCGGGGTTGGCGGAAAGCTGATGGACAGTCCCGCCAGTCCGCGAACATTGATCGAGGCGTCCTGCTCAATCGAGAGTTTGATGGGTTCCGCTTCCCTGTTGTTTGTATTGGGAAGCGAGCTAGGATCAAACGAATATGTGTACTCGGTTCCGAATTTCTCGTACTGGACGCCTCCGTATACGACGACGGGCACGATGGGAATGCCTCTACTTGCATGGACGTTGAACGCCCACCCGGAGCCGCTGACCACCTCTTGAAATTTGCCGTCTCCGCCTCGCTGGTCCCGGGATTCCAGCGAAAACTGGTTCCAGGAGCCCTGCACGGCGATGTTGACGGGAAGGGGCGTGGGAAACCACTGGTCGATGTCGTGCCGCACCGATAGCCCGAACAGGCCGATCTTCCCGTAGCTATCCCCCCCGTATCCGAGATTCACTTTGGGAAAGTATCGGACTTGCAGGTCGGTTCCCGCAACCGACCCCACTCCGAGCTGCGGAACGATAATGGGGGCGATGCCTGTGTCGAGGAGCCCTTGGGGGGCTCGTCCGAGATCTTCTCGCTGGGTGTTTCCATTCGGGTCCTCGTATTCGAGCACGATGTCCGGATTCCCTTCCGGATCGGTGCTGCCGAACACCGTCGGGACTCGTTCCCCGGAAGGATCGAAGAGAATTTCTGCGTCTGTTTCGAAGGTTTGCCCATTCGCCGAACGTTCGATTGTAATTGTCTCCCCTTCCGGAAGGAAGCTCGTCTTCATCGTGGAGGTCAGGGGGCCCGACACGCTCACACCAAGGTACGCGTCTATCGGAAGAAACGGAATGAAGCCGTTTCCGACGTCGGCTGTACGGAAGAGGCCGCTGCCCACGCCGGCCCCAAATGCATCCGTGACGGGCTGGACGTAATTGTCTGCATACCGTTTGCCCATCGTCTTCAGGGCGCCTCGGAGATCGCTTAGATCGTTGAGCTCGGATTGGGTTTGCGCCTGGGCAGGCAGTGGAAGAAGACAAACGCTCAGAAGGAGCGCGACGCTGAACAAGGTGGAGCGGTAATACATGGGCAGTGCAGGGTCGGTGAGAAGGAGTGGGAGAGAGTTGATATTCTAACCTACACGGTGGTGGATGCACAAACAACCTTTATGCCGCAAGGCAATTGCTTATACCAATTCCGGAAGCTCCGTTAGTGGAGGGCATGGGAGCAACGTCCCGACCACAGTCAGGGTATGTACGTATGTGTCTGAGGCCCAGGTGCTTGCACCTGTGCGGCTGCATCTGCACCCCCGAATTTTTCAGCCGGATTTGGTGTCGTGTCTAGCAGGTGAGGAGTTTCCCGGGTTGATGTATCGTGTTCGAAGTGAGCGGAGGCGTGGGGGCAGGGCTGTGCCCGTGCCCTCCCGTATGCCGTTGCCATGCCTTTGTGTCGTGCGATCGTACCTTGCAACGTCCGTTCGTTTGCCGAGAGGAGTTCTATCCCCATGATTCCTCGCCCGCAGTTGCAGTGGTTTCGTTCTTACGGGCGGGAAGTGCAGGAGGAATGCTGCCGCCCATTTGAGGTGAGTAACGTTCCTCCGTGCGTTCTAATTGGGAGGTCGGTTCCAATACCAGATTGGATCCCGGTAGCCAATCGAGGCAGATCCGGTCGGCGTGCATGCCCAATCCGGTACGAAAATCTTCTCGCAAGAACGACCTCTTTTCCGCGCCGCCCCCATCGGACGACGATGCCGTTCGTGCCGCGTCCTAAGAAGGAACGTAGGCCGGGATGGGCCCGCAGCACAGTGGAGTGTTCCAGATCCGCGTGCGGAGTTATCCGCGGGGAAGCGTCAGCTCAGCTGCATCCGGCGCGTGTGTGACGGAGCGCTCGCTGGGCGGTTCAATTTCTGTTTCCGTGGTTGGGATCTCATGGGTCGGGTGGGCGTCGGTGCCCATATCGTGCGGCTGTCCGCCCTGGCGGCACGACTGCAGGATGCTGGCAACCATGAGGAGAGTAGCGGCACCGCCGATCATGGCGAAGATTCCGGCGACGGCAAGACGAGTCTGACTCATAACGAACGGGAGACAGTCGGCAAAAAGAAGTCGTTCAATACGTACGCACGGGTCGGTCGGCAATGGGTTCGCGTCCGCGCCCGCGGCCAACGAAAATCTGGGGACAATTTCGAATTGCGATTTGCGAATGGCGATTTGCGAATGGCGATTTGGGAGTTTCGAGTTTCGAATATCGAGTTTCTATCCCGAGCGTTGCTGCCATTCGCAATTCGACACTCGCAATTCGACAATCAGAAGGGGACATCATCGGTTGGTTCAGTGCCCGGATGGTCGGCGTCGTGCTCGACGGTCTGGATCTCGATGCCGTTGGCCGAGAAGCCGAACATATCCTCCTCCGAAAAGACGAGGCGGAAGTCCTCCTCGGTGAAGAATGGTTCGAATTTACGCGCAAACTCATCCAGCCGCTTCAGGTAGTAGGCCGTGCTTTCGTCGGGATCGTCGGGGTTCCAGTCATCGGCGAGGGCACAGTGCTTGAAGGCCGTCACGCCGGCCCGATCGCCCGTAATGTAGTAGGAGATGCGGTCGCCCTTTTTGACGGGTTTGCCGGTGCGTTCCTGTTTCTCTTTGGCGAGTTCGTAGGTGGCGGCGCGGGGCCGTTGACCGTCTTCCACATCGGCTTCGTAGTCCGCCAGCGTGTCTTTCAGCGTCTCGGTGCGGGCAAAGCTGTCGACGCTCTCCCAGTCGCTGTTGATAATCTTGTTTCGGGTGTCCACGTAGAGGTTGTGCAGGCCTTCGACGTCGCGGTCGAGCAGCCGCCGGATGGCCCGGCGCACGAAGTCGCGCCCGAAGGGCTCGTTGGAGCGGGAGATGAGGGAGGAGCCCTTAAACTTGAGCTCGTCGTCGTAGGTGAGCAGGGCGTAGTTTTTCTTCTTGTAGGACAGCATCTTCTTGTAGCGTCCGTCGAAGCCCACGCGGATGCCCTCGGGCATCGCCTCCGTGAGGTCCACCGTAAAGTCGACTTCCGCATCCTCACCCCGTACGTCATCGGGCGGCACGAAGAGCACGCCGTCGGTGTCCACCTCGATCACCGTGCCGCCGCGGTCGCGAATCTCGTCGATCAGGTCGCGCAGGAGTTCCTGCCCGGTGCGGGCCACGCGATCGGCCTCCGCGAAGTCGTTGAAGACCGAGAGGGAGAAGCCGAGGACGCCGTAAAAGCTCTGGCCGGTCCAGTTGAATGTGCGATTTCGTCCCGCAAGGACGGTGTGGTTGTCGGCAACCGTCAGGCAGTAGATCATTCCGGAGTAGTCCACTGAGCGGCGGTCCCCTGCTTCGAGGAGGCGGGGCTGCTCGTCAGTGGACGGCGGTGCCGGAGAGGAGAGAGGCGACGCGGCGTTTGGGAGAGCGGGAGCGTCCGACGGAGAGCCGCGTCCCGGGGAGCCGTACATGCCGGACGGAGCCGCCTCGGCACGGTGCACGGGCAAGTCGGGGAGCGGAGGAAGGCGGCGGCGACGGGGATCGTTGAGCATCTCCGACGCCGTTTCCCACGTCCAATCCGCGGAGTCGTCGGACGTGAACGTTTGGGTCAGGAACCGATGGTTCGGCGTCACCAGGAAGTCGGTGTGTCGATTTTTGATCTCGACCATCGGGCCTTCGTAGTGCTGGGCCTGTGTGGCCGTGACCGGTTTGATTTCGACCGCTCCGGTGTCCGGATTGAGGGAGTAGACGCGGTCTCCGACCTCGATGTCCTCAACGGGTTTGATGCCGTCGACGGTTACGACCTCTGTTTCTGGATCAAAGCAGTTGATGAGCACCTTGTACGAGGACTGCCGGGCGTCGAGTTCACTACGCACCTCCTCATCCTCGGCCTCCTTCATGTCCTGCTTGGTGTCGAGGCGCAGGTCGGTGAGCCGTTCCAGGAGGGTGGGGAAGAGGTCCAGCGTGTCGCCGGACGGCTGCACGTCGTAGTTGAGCATGATGGAGGGGTACAGGCTCTCCACGTCGGCGTAGACGATGGGGCCCATCACGCCGGTGCGGAAGATGTCGGTGTAGCCGCCCATCGACTGGCTGCCCCACTCGCTGCGGGGCAGGGCGTGGCGCCGCCGCAGGTACTCGCGGACGAAGAGGCTCTCGATCTTGGCCGCCGGGCCGCGCCGCGCCGACGAGCCGTAGGTCATGGGCAGCATCTGCGCGAGGTAGAAGGTGGAGCCGGAGAGGTGGCCCGCGA
>CAYOWD010000063.1:0-16898 GCA_964407535.1 uncultured Salinivenus sp.
TTCTGGATCGACGAGAAGAATTTGTTCATGTCGATCACCCCGCCCGTGATGGCATCGACGAAGTGGATCTCGGCGTCCCACTCCGTGGGAACCGTCTCCTCGCCCCGCACGTCCACGAAATCCGGCGCGTCGAAATCGCCCTCCAGCGGCTCCACGAGCAGAGAAAGATCCGCAAACTCGCCCGCCCCGCCCGACTGCTTCTTGTGCCGGTACTCGGCCGTCGCGCGTCCCTCCACGGCCTCCCGGTAGGCAATGCGCGGTTCCACGAAGCGCACCTCCACCCCGGCCCGCCGCTCCAGGCGCGACTGCGCCACGCGGAGATGCAGCTTGCCCTGCCCGCTGAGGGTCAGCTGATTCAGCAGCGGATCGTGGTCGTACGCGAGCGACGGGTCCTCGTCCGTAATTCGATGCAGGCCCTCCGCGAGCTTATCCGCCGTGCCCCGGTCTTCGGCCTCCACGGCCATCGTATAGCGGGGCTCGGGAAAGCGAATGGGCGGGATTACAGCATCCGAGCCCGAGGCGCGCAGCGTATCGTTCGTATTAGTGGCCTCCAGCTTCACGAGCGCGCCGAGGTCGCCCGCCACGAGCCGGGGGACGTGATTCCGATCTTCGCCGTTGAGTTCATAGATCTGCCCAATGCGTTCCGTCTCCCCGGTGCGCGCGTTTTCCAGCTCGGTGCCCGACTCGATGGTGCCGTTGTACGCCCGGACGTACGAGTACTCCCCGACGTGCTCCTGCGCCATCGTGCGGTACACGAGCCCCACGGCGTCCCCCTCCGGGTCGGCCGTCAGCTGACGGCCGTCGTCCGTAGAGACGGGGCGGTCGGCAGGAGAGGGACACGCCGTGTTCAGGAACGACAGGAGGCGGGCGACGCCGATGCCCTCCGTGGCACTCGTCACGAAGACCGGATACAGCTCCCGGTCCAGCAGGGCCGACTGCAGGCCCTGCCGCATCTGGGCGTCCGTGAGGTCGCCCTGCTCGAAGTACGTCTCCATGAGGGCCTCATCGGTCGCCGCAATGTCCTCAACGAGGGTGTCGTGCAGGGCCTGCGCCTCCTCCTGAAATGCCTCGTCGATCGGGGCCGTCTCCGGCGTGGGCTCGCCCTCCGGATAGACCAGCTGCTGCATTCGCAGCACGTCGATCAGGGTGCGGGAGCCCGCCCCGCCCGGCAGCTGCAGGAGGGTCGCCCCGGCGCCGAAGCGGTCCTCGATCGCGTCCACAATGGCGCGAAAGTCGGCGTCGGCGTGGTCGATGTGATTGAGCACGAACACCGACGGCGTCTCCATCTGCTCGCCGTACGACCACGCCAGCTCGGTGCCCACCTCCACGCCCGATCGGGCATCCAGGACGTACAGGGCCGTGTCGACCACCTTCATGGCGGCAATCACCTCGCTGGCGAAGTCCGGATAGCCCGGCGTGTCGAGGAGGTTGATTTTGGTGCCGTTCTGGGTCGTGTGGAGGAGGGAGGTAAAGATCGACATCTCCCGCTCCTGCTCGCTCGGGTGATAGTCGCTCTGGGTCGTCCCTTCGGCGATCGAGCCGGGGCGGCCAATCGTGCCGCCGGCGTGGAGCAGGGCCTCGGCCAGAGCGGTCTTGCCGCTGCCCTGATGGCCCACGAGGGCGACGTTGCGGAGGTCGGAGGGGGAGGAGACGGTCATGGATCGGGACGACTTTACGAGCAAACGGACGAGCGGGTAGAAGCGCTTCCGGGCCGCACGGATATTTCGCTTGCGGCACGTCCCGTAAGATACGCATCATGAAGGACGTGTCAAGTCAGACTCGTAAAGGCGCCGTCCGAGAGGCAGGACGATGCCGAAGGGCGAGCTGGTCATGAGGGCGCCGGAGAGGGGCGCGTGGACGCCTGGACATGCGCTGGAGGGAAAAGCCGTGTCCTCGGCGTGTAGTTGCCCACGTCATTGAACGAGATTACAGCGAGGACCGCTTTCTCTCTATGCGATACAACCCGCGTCCACCGATCAGCAATGCAGGAAAGGGCTACGTCGTCCCGTCCGCAGCCAAAATCAGCGTTGAGATCGTACTAGGACTCCTCCGACTGGGTTCGGGGAAGGCGGACGGTGACGCAGGTCCCTTCGCCCGGGGTGCTGTCGAGGTCGATGGTCCCCTCCATCCGCTCCACGAGCCGTTTCGTGATGGTTAGGCCGAGGCCGTTGCCCTCGTGGGTGCGGTCGTTGCCGCTGGAGGACTGCGCAAATTCGTCGTACACGTGCGGTTGGAACGACGGATCGATGCCAATTCCCGAATCCTCGACCCATAGGGTCACGGTGTCGTCGTCCGCCCGAACGCCGATCGTGATGGCCCCGCCCCCCTCGTCGGTGAACTTGACGGCATTGCTCAGCAGGTGCGTGCAGATGCGCTTCACGTAGTGCTGGTCCAGGACGACGTTGATGGGATCGGCGGGCCGATCGACGGAGAGGGACAGGCGCTTGCGTTCGGCGGCGGTTCGGTGGTCGCTGGCCACTTCGTGCACCGCCGCCCGCAGGTCAAATGCCGTTGAGGAAAGTGACGCCTGATCCCCTTCCAGCTTCGCAAAGTCCATGACTGTATTCAGGGTATGGAGCAGGCGCTCTCCGCTGCTCAGGATGCGATCCCCGAACGTTTCCGCCATCTCGGGGGACTCCTCGATCAGTTTCGAGAAGCTGATGATCGAGGTCAGCGGCGTGCGAAACTCGTGGTTGATATTGGAGAGGAGGGCCGACTTGAGCCGGTTGGCCTCCTCGGCCTCTTCCTTGGCGGTTCGAAGCGTCTCCTCCCGGTCGAGGCGGCCGAGCACGAGGGCGGCGTAGGCGGCGAGCACCTCGATGAGACGGCGGTCGAAGGGGCTGATGCCGCCCACCTCAAGGCTTCCCACCGAGATGAGCCCGTAGGATTCCATCGGCACGTACGCGGTGGCCCGGATGTCACCGCGCTGGAGCAACGGGTCTTCAGAAGACAGGTCGTCGAAGACCAGGGTTTCGCCCGTTTGGTAGGCCCGGGCCGCCGGGGTGTCGCCGTCAATCTCGTAGGCGGGCCGTTCCGGCATGTAGCGGCGGACCATGTTGGGAACGTGACTCGGCTCCAGCCTGTCGTCCTTGGCAAAGCGAATGGTCGTCCCCGAATAGCCGAGCGTCTCGCCGATGAGCGCGATGAGAAGGTCGGCTACCTCGGCCTCGCCCTCCGATTTCAGCAGTCGACTGGTGGCTTCGTAGAGTGCCTCGACCTTCTCCTGACGGCTGCGTAGTTTTTCCTCCCGGCGCCGACGATCGGTAATGTCGGTGACGGCGCCGTCGTAATATTTGGGGGTTCCGTCTTCGTCCTCGATCTTGCGGAGACTCACCAGTCCCACGAAGGTATCCCCGTTCTTGCGACGAAACTGAACCTCGGCCCGATTGTGGGCATCCCGCTCATAGAGGGAGGCGCGAGTGTCCGGATTTACGTAGAGCTCCTCGGGCGGGACCTCCGTGAGCTCGTTCAGGCTGTCGTAGCCGAACATGGTGAGGAACGCCTGATTGGCGTAGACGATGCCGTCCTCGGGGGTCGACCGGTAGATGCCGTCGGAAATGTTTTCGGTGACGGAACTGAGCAGGGCCTTTTGGCTCCGCAGGGCCTGTTCCATCTCTTTGCGCTCGGTGATATCCTGGATGGTGCCCCGGATCCGGACCACCTCGCCGTCTGCCATCTGCGGCTCCCCGCGCGTGCGCACCCATCGTTTTTTGCCGTCGGCCCCGTGCAGGCGCAGCTCAAGGTCGTAGGACTCGCCCTCCTCGATGGCGCGCCTGAACGCCTTTCGAATGATTGGGCGGTCCCGGGGGTGGTACAGCTCCATGCTCTCCTCGGGAGACAGGAGCGCGGTGGGCGAGAAACCGTGAATCGCGTAGGCCTGGTCCGTTAAGATGTGCTCCTTGCCTGTCAAATTGTATTCCCAGGCTCCTACCTGCGCAATCTGCTGCGCCTTTTCAAAGAGGTCGTTCTGGCGCCCGAGGACCCGTTCTTGGCGTCGTTGTTCGGTAATGTCTTGAAGCGTGCCGATGACGCGCACCACCTCGCCGTTTTCCATGCGGGCCTCGCCCTGCGTCCGGGCCCACCGCCGTTCGCCCGACGCACGCTCAAACGGCACGACGAGGTTGAAGGGCTCTCCGTCTTTGAGACAGCGATTGGCGGCGGCCGCGACCCGTTTCCGCGGCCCCGGCGGATGAATGCGAAGCGCGTCCTCTCGGTCCAGATCCGTGTCGCTCGGCAGGCCCAGGAGGCGGTACAGCTGCTCGGTGCACTCGAACGTATCGGTGTGCGGATCATACTCCCAGCCGCCCACGTCGGCCACCTCTTGCGTGTGGCGCAGCTTGTCGCGGGCGTGGCGGAGCTCTTCCTCGCGGTGTTTGCGTTCCGTGATGTCGAGGGCGGCGGTGCTGAGCCCCGTGATTGCGCCGTCGGCGTCATCCCGAAGAGGGGTCACCGTAACGTCGTATGTGCGCGCGCCGCCGTCCTGGTCGAAGGTGATTTCCGCTCGCACCTGTTCGGCCCGGTCCAGCGCCCGTTTTCGGAGGGCCGTGAGCTGATCGATGCCCGGCCCGGAACCAAGCTCGTCAAGGCGCTTGCGGCGTGCCGTCTCTACTTCAACGTCCACGATCGGTTTGTAAATCCACCGGTATCGGAGATCCCGATCAACCTCCGAGAACGTAATCGGAGAGTGTTTGAGGGCGGTCCGGTAGCGTTGCTCGGCCTCCGACACAGGGGAGGACGCCTCCGGAGACGACGCGGCGTCGGGGCGACGCTCAGCGAGGGCCTCCGCAGCCAGATCGGCCAGGTGCGTGAACTGCTGGATGACGTCCTCACTGGGCGCACGCGGCTCCCGATCCAGCACGCAGACCGTGCCGAGGCGGTACCCCTCCGGACTCGTGATGGGCACCCCGGCGTAAAAACGAAAGGAGGCGTCTGCCTCAGGAGAATCTTCTACATAGGGATTGTTAGTAAACCGCTCGTGGCGGCGCAGATCCTCAATGACCGAGGGGCCGGGCGTTTCGAGGGTATAGGCACAGAAGGAGTGGGACCGTTCAATTTCTTCGATGTCGGTCCCGACGACGGCCTTGTGCCACTGGCGCTCGGCCGATACGAAACTGACCAGGCCCACGGGAACGTCGAGAAGGCCCGTCGCCAGTTCGGCCAGCCGGTCGAAGTCCTGCTCCGGCGGGGTGTCGAGGATCCCGTAATGCTGAAGCGTGCGGAGGCGAGCGGCTTCGTCGGAGGAAATGGGTTCAATGTCGGGTCCGGACGATTCGTCGGGCGTGAACATAGGACGAACGACGGCTGAGAATAAGGGCGCAGCCCAGTTCTACAGGACCCCGAAATGACCGGTGACTCAGACAGAGCCGTAAGAGAAATCCCATCGTCGACTCGTCCGATGTCAGTGTGCTGGAGGAGAATCAGACGCGATTCGGGGCGAGAAAATGACGCGTTCCATAAGCGAGCTTAAAGCATAATCTGCACTTGAATGGGAGGAGATCGATGAATGAGGGCCGGATTCATGAAAAACGAAAAGGAAGCAACAAACCAGATAATATATTTCTGAAATAGAGAAAACGTTTCCCGGTTGAAGGGCATTTGGCCGGTCGAATTGTGAAAAAAATACCATAAGCGGATGCACGTATTTACGTGCGATTCCGGGCATTTCGACACGTCGTTCCGGACTATGACGTCCGGCTCGCCGGGGGAGACGGCTCTTCTGATTCGACTCGTTTTGAGTAGGATCTGCTTGATATAGGAGAGGCGATCTCAGAATGAGGGGGAGCGAGGCGCCCAGCGGCTATGGGACGTTCGGGCCGGCGCGGCGGGTTGTGAGTTGCATAATGAGTCGCCGGGCCCCGGTGGCTAGTGTCGGTTCCAGGATGGTGTGGCCCTCCGGGTGCAGCAGGGTCCCGAGGCGGTCCGAAAGGGTGGGCCGAGGCGAGCTTCCGGTGGCAACCGCCGTAATGCGGTTGTGGTCAATCGTTTCCGACGCCACCAGCGTCTCCAGGATCGAAAGCATTCGTGTGGGGGCCTCGGCGTCGAGGTGAAGGACAATGTCCGCTGCCTCGCGGAGCACGGGGGCAGCATCGCCCGACTGGACCTCGGCGGCGCTGCACGCACGGACGTCGAAATGAGCCACGACTTTCTCATTGTACTCCAGGTGTCGAGCGAGGCCTGCCGGCTGCTGAGAGCGAGGCGCCTGTTCGATGACGACAACGGAGCGGCGCTTGCCATCGGCACGAGGGATCGGCGGCAGTACCTGCTCCAGGTACTCGTCCACGGCGACGTCGTACACAAAGTCGGCCATGCGCTTGTGAAATGGGCGGTCCGGCTGCCCGCTCCAATCGGCCTGAAAGGGATTCATGAGACAGGTGCGGAGGAGGACGAGAGAGGCGCCGGTGTCGACGGCGTCGGACAATACGCTGGGGGGAAGCAGGTCGGTCAAGATGTGCTCGTAGGCGGTCACGCTCACCTCGGTACGGGAGAGGAGAAAGGCGTACTGACCAATGTCTTGCCGCCCGTCGACGGTCATCCGTTCCCAGATGCGCGTGTTGAGCTCGTTGAGGCCTTCAATGGTGTCGAAGTCCCGATCCGGGGCGACGACGAAGCAAAACGCGACGGTTTCGGGTGGGTGGAACGGACGGATCGACAGCTCCTCGGTGGTGTGGTCCCCGAAGCGGGTGCGGAGGGCGTCCACCAGCTTCTGATTGGCCTCGATGCAGTTGCGCATAAGATGGCCGTGCCCGTCGGGCGTGAGGGGCACCAGGGCCTGCGACAAGTAGCAGCTCACCGCCGCCGCGCCGGGGCGGGAGCCTTCCAGGGTCCACTGCCCGAGCGACCCGCCGAATCCCGCGTTGTCTTCCTCCTTCAGGTAGGGGGCTTTGTAGGCGATGGCCTCCCGCACGTTGTAGTCGCGGAAGAGGACGGTCCCGGCCGGATAGGGCACGTAGCCGAACTTGTGGGGGTCGACGGTGATCGAGTCGGTGTGCGGCAGGTGGCGGAGGGCCTCCACATCGTCGGCGGGCAACAGGCCGTCGGGGCCCACGAGGGCGTCGTCGAGGGCGGAGCGGGGCGCAAAGGCCCCATCGTCGGTCTTGGGGAGCAGAGAGGCAAAAAAGCCCCCAAACGCGGCGTCGCAGTGGTGCCACAACGTGAGTCCGTCGTCCGCCAGGTCCGCGCGGACCTCCTCCATCTTGTGTACCGGGTCGATGGCGCCTTCCTCGGTGGTGCCCACGATGGAGACGACGCCGAGCACCGGCTGCTCGTGCTGCCGGTACTCCTGGAGCTGGGTGCGGAGGGCGTCGGGATCGAGTCGGATCCGGGGATCGACGGGCACCGGTTCGAGGGCATCGGCGCCCAGGCCGGCCAGGTCCATGTTCTTGGGCCAGCAGTAGTGGCCGGCCTGTGAGATCAGCACCTTCGGCAGGCGGGCGCGGTCGTGGGGGAAGGCGTCGTTGTACTGAAGCAGAAAGCCGGCCAGTCCGGCGTTGCGAACGCTCGGTAGGGCCTCGTGAAAGTGTTGTGCCTGTTCCGGATCGGCGTCCAGCAGGCTCGTGAGGCGCCGGTGTAGGTTTGTGATGGAGGGAATGGGAAGGTTAGCGAGCTCGAAGGTCGAAAGGGCGTGAAGTGGGGCTCGTGTGCCGCGGGCCGCATCAACCTTCAGGTCGGCGACGGAGGAAAACGCATCCGTCTGTTCGGCCACGAGGCGCACGGCGAGGGGGTAAAGCCGCACGTTGCGCGCAATCCAGAGCGCCTCCAGGTTCGCCACAGTGCCGCCGCTACAGAGATGGCCCCAGCTGTGGGCGGGACGATGGGGCTGGGCCTCGGGCAGCGTTTCGGGCAGAAAGGGAGGGTAGCCCACCATCTCGGCCAGGGCGGTGAGGTAGGCCCGCTCGGCCCGCACGGTTTCGGGCGACACCTCCTCCACCACATTGTTCTGATTGTAGAGCAGCCCGGCAAAGTAGCCGACCAGGGCCGGAAGTGAGGGGTCGCTCACGATGTGGGCGGCCTGCCGCGGCGAATAGAGGGGCGCCGCGCGCTTCAGGCGCGCCAGGATCTGGGACAGCTCATCCCGAAGCTGGGCCGACATCTCGTCGAATGCCTCGGTGCGCTTGTCGCCCTCGTCGATCAGGCGCGGGTCGCTGGGGTGAAAGTTGCGGCGCCAGAAGACGTGGTCGCGGAGAACCTCCAGCAGGAGCCGTTCCAGTTCGTCGGCGTTTTCGCCCTTCGGCCCCAGAAAGGCAGCTTTGTGGAGGGCGTCGTCGGAAGCGGACATGGGGAAGAGAGAACATGTTCAACACCCGGCGGACAACATGATACGTGTCCGGCCGGATGCCCTTCCAGACCCTCGTGGAGGGGGGCCAAGTGTTCTCCCCTTCGGAGCTGGAGTGTGCATTATACCAGCATCGCACGCTTCGTCCACGAATTGGAAGCGGTCGAGCGGGAGACTCTTACGCTGCCCCCCCCTCCCCCCGGTTGAGTTTGTCGAGAATCACGTCCAGCTCCTCGTCGTCGGAGAGCGCGTGGATCTTGTAGATGCCGCCCTTGTCCTCGAACGACGAGTACTCGAAGTCGTCCTCCTCGATGGTCAGGTTCACCACGAGGGGGTCCTTAATGAGTTCGAGCCCCCCATCTGCTCGGACGTAAACCGGTGCCAGCGGTCCTGATGCTCCAGCCACTCGTAGAATCGGGCCTCCACGTCCTCCCGGAAGGGTTCCAGTTCGTCGTCTTCTCCCATCGCATGACGCACGAGGGAAATCACGTCGGTCAGCAGGCGGTTCTCGGCCCACGCCCTTCACCTTGTCCGCCTCCAGCCGTAGGCCGGCCACAGCTCCTCGGGCGTCGGCTTCGGGGCGGCGGGGCATGGAGGGGCCAGATGGAGACTCAGACAGATGTGCAATGTATTCCCCCGTAAGTAGGGGAAACAGTTCGCCCACAAAATACAGGACGTGCCCCCTCCACTAAATAAAGAAGCGGCCCGAACGCCTCTCCCGTCCCCACAAAGCAAGAGGGAGATCCGATGGCACCCGCCGAGCTACGGAACGCCCTGTCGACGTCGAGCAGGGGCGGGGGCGAGCGGAAGTGGGCCCGGCAGGATTCGAACCCGCGACACTCGGCTCCGAAGGCCGATGCTCTGTCCAGGCTGAGCTACAGGCCCTGAGGCGATCGAACCGATAAACAAGAGGGCGTCGCCCTTGGCGGCGACGGTTCGGTTCGAAAAGTGCTGTGGTCCGTACGGGCCATTCTGGAATCGAGTTCGCGAGTCCTCGTGCAATCCCCGTGAACTGAGTCTCGCGAGTCGTTCGAGTCCGGAGTGCGGTTGTGGAGGAGGCTTCCCGCCTGTTCACGAGGAGTGCATGCGGCGTCGATGGGCAGCGCATGCGACATGCCGCATCCAGGACGCCACCCTCCGAATTCTACACTCCGAACTTCCCATCCCACACTTGATTAGAAGGCGCCGGGGACGAGGAGGGTGGCGAGCAGGCCGGAGAGCACAATGCCGTCAAACGTCCCGGCGCCGCCGAGGCTGGCCATGCCGGCCCCGATGTCGGCAATGTCGTCGAGGTGGAGGAAGTCGGCCCCGATAAGGGGGCCGAGCACGCCGGCCGTGAACGCGATGGGCGGGGCCCATTCCGGCGCCAGGAGGAGGCCGCAGAGGGCGGCGGTGACGGCGGGCACCAGCGGCGGCATGGTGATGCCCTGGTTGGGGACCGGCTGGGCAACGTAGTAGCACACGGCCACGTTGACGATCACGGCCCCGAGGGCCGCCGGCAGCACCGACGGGGCTTCAAGGGCGAGCCGCCCCCCCTGGTAGCCGGCGAGCGCGGTGGGGATGAGGCAGCCGCCCACGTTGACGGCAATGACGGTAAAGGTGCGCTGCTGTAGGGGACGCGAAAACAGCCGGTGGAGGCCGAGGAGCTGCAGGGGCCGATGGTCGACCGTGCGGCTGTGCTCCACCCGGGTGACGGGAATGTTGATGGTGCTGCCGAGAAAGATGCCGAGTGCCGCGAGGCCCGAGCTCGTCGGGCCGAGCCCGAGCTTGCCGAGTGCCGTCAGCAGCACATTGGCGAGGAGAAAGGGGAGCAGCAGCAGACCGCCGAGGACGATCAGCGACAGGCAGCCGGGGGGAACGGAACGCATGAGGGGGAGGGGGACGTGTTGGAAACAGGACGGTTATTCCTCGCGTGCGAGTGGGCGCACTTGGATGCTGTCAAGCTCGATGCGCGAGACGAGAGTGAGTGCGTCTTTGGCGTGCAGGTGCGGGTATCGGTGCAGCTGGTCGGGACGGAGCGTGTCGACGGTATAGTTGCGGTAGTCGGCAAATCGCACGCCGTTGATCCGGCGCACGTTGTAGGCGGCGCGGAACCGGGTTCCGGTATCGGGGTCGTTGGGGGCGAGCCCGTAGGCATACGCCAGATAGTCCATAGCGTAGGTATCGGTTCGGAACCAGTACAGGAAGACGTCTTCCCAGTCGGCGCCGCCCCCCTTCTTCCGAAAGGTGATCCGAACGCGGTGGTAGGGCGTGCCCGACAGCGTGTCGCGTCCGTCGTAGTCGGCCTGCACGGCCGAATCCTGAAGCGGATACGGAAGCAGGGCAAAGTACGCCACCGAGTTGACGGTCGTTCGGACATCGGTTCGGTCCGTCTCGGAGAGCGCGACGGTGTCGCCCTCAACTATGCGGTAGGGACCGTCGTTTGTAAGCCCGTCTTGAACCGGACGGTTCAGGGAGTCGGTATAGCGGCGCTGGTACTGAAATCGGCCCTGGTTTCGCCGGAGCCGGTAGCGGTCGCCCCGAAAGGAAAACGACACCGTTGCCCGGTCGAGCGTATCGCTCCCGTGGGCAGTGACGGCGCGGTCCACGACAGTGTCGGCGGAGGGGGAGGCGGAGCGGGAGCCGCAGCCGGCGAGCAGCAGGATCCCTGCCATCGTGATTGCGGGCACGTAGGCCTCAGGGGAGGAGAGAGTCATCATCGTGTCGGGGGGGGAAGGGCCGGTCGTGAAGGGGCGTTTTTCTTCGTACCGGAAGCGCCGGCGGAGTGGGGCAGGGGCATGCCTGCCTCGGGGGGCTGGGGCGGTACCGGTTCTGTCGCCGACCCCGGGGCGCCGCCGGAGGGACCGAGCGGAATACCGCGGCACTCTGCCCCATAATGACCTGTGCAACAGCAAATTGCAATACGGGGAGCCCATCGGGGGTTGTCGAGCGGATGGACATCGGTCCGTTCAGTTTTACAGGGGCCGCCCGGCTTCTGTGCAGTGAATGAGGGGGAGGAATGGTGATCCGTGGTCATCCGCATGATCCCTCTTGGTTGGGCGATGCCAACCATGGGGGCGACCCGGGCGCGAACGAAATGCCTCCCACTTGCAAGGCCGTACATGTCGTTCTGTGCAGAAAAGAACCATTTCCCGTAACCGGAAACAGGGGTTAAATACAAGTTGTTGCGGACGAAACGATTGTGTCTACGGTTTCGATGGAGAGACGGCATTTCGAGAGGTGCATTGAGGAATCGGTCCGGTTGGGGGGAGACATTCTTTTTAAAGTCAGATTGCCAAAGGGGATACTATTTTTTATTGTGAAAAAGGGACTGTAACATTCCGATTTCAATGTACATCGTTTGGCGGATTGTGGAAGCACGGCATTCAGCCTGGGCGGGCCTTGTACTCGCCGGACTTCTGTTGGGCATATCGTGTTCGGGGCCAAGCCCTGATACGCCCCCGCGTACGGAAGAGGCGCCGAACCGTGTGTACCACGTACAACTTGATATGATGAAAGAAAAGGAGGCCGCCGACCGCCGATTGGCCGAGGCGCTGGCCTGGTGGAATGAGCACGACTCGGTGCCGACACCGGCCTCGATCGAGCGAGATGATCGGACGACTGAGCGGCCCATTGTGATTGTCTGGAAGGCGCCGTATTACCGGGTTCGTTTGGGGCCGTACGTGGACCGATCGCGGGCAGAGGACGCCTTGTCGGTGGCTCGTGCCTCATTCCCGGATGCTTTTGTCGCTCCCCAACGATTCCACTCCGCGCAGTAGTCCCTAAAGGAGGGAGGTTTTGCACTCGATTCCATTTTCTGAGATGATACGCACACCATGGACATTGCGCTTGTTCAGCAATTTCTCCCCGATGATCCACTAGAGGCCTTTCAGGAAGGACTGAACGCCATCCAAGACGCGGCGGAGGTGGGCGCCGATCTCGTCGTTTTTCCGGAGTTGTCGTTCGCGCCGTTTTACCCGCGGCTATCCATTGAGGACCGGGACGAGACGGCGCTTGAGTTGGCCGAGTCCATTCCGGGCCCGACCACCGAATCGGTCGCAGAGATCGCCGAGGAGCTTGGCGTGGTGGTCGTGTTCAACATTCTGGAGCGGGAGGACGACCAGACGTACAACACGTCTCCCGTCATTGACTCGGACGGCACCGTGCTCGGGTGCACGCGGGCGATGCACGTACCGGCCTACGAGAACTTCCACGAGGAGGAGTACTACACGCCCGGTGACACCGGTGCGCCCGTGTACGACACCGCCGTCGGGCGGCTCGGCGTGGCCAACTGCTACGATCGGCACTATCCGGAATATCTTCGCGCCCTGGCGCTGAATGACGCCGAGGTGGTCGCGATCCCACAGGCGCGATCGGCCGGGGAGTGGTCGGACGACATCCACGAGTCGGAGATGCGGGTGGCCTCCTTCCAGAACGGCTTCTTTGCCGCCATGGCCAACCGCGTGGGGCAGGAGCAAAATCTCCTCTTCGATGGACGGTCGCTGGTGACCGATCCGTCGGGGCGGGTGGTGGCCGATGCCCCGTCCGGCAACGCCATCATCCTGTTGGCTTCGGTCGACCTGGACGACTGCGACGACTCGCCGGCCCGGCGGTTCTTCCTGAAGGGGCGGCGTCCGGAGGCGTACGAGGACGGGGCCGTCCGGTCCAGTCTGTCGGCGCCGGCGCACCGGGAGGCGCTCGACGGGTGGGAGGGCGACGAAGCATCGGAGCAGTTGGAAGAGGCAGGCGAGTAGAGGCGCAGGACAACGACGAAAGGGGGCCTGCCAACGCTGGGCGGCCCCCTTGCAGGAAGCGGATGGGACTGCGGCGTTCCTGCGCAGGCGGTCGGCGACCGACTACAGGACTGCCGTAAAGCGGTTTGCAAACATCAGCCCAAGGAGCACGAGCCAGAGGAGGTGACCCACCCCCGTGCCGATGGCAATGCGGGTCTTGGCGCTTTCGAGGGCGTCGGCGGCATTGTTGGCCACGGCGTCCTGCAGGGCGTTCCAGCCCCCTCGAATAATCCACAGCTGGTCAATCGTGAGAACCACGATGAGCGTCACGGCGGAATGGTAGGCGGGGCCGTAGGTGGCGAAGTGCCCGCCGGCAACGAAGGCGCTGAGGGAAAAGACGAGCGTCAGCACGATAAAGAGGTTCATCAGCCAGACCGACCGGGCGCCGTCGTCGGCGAGCGCCGCCTGTACGTCCCCATCTGCGTTCATGACGTTGCGGGCCTGGCCGGCAAGGCGCAAGCCAATGCCAAACCAGGCGGCGGCGGTAACAATGTGAAGGACCACGAGAATCCACTTCAGAAGCATGGGCAGGGGAGAGTTCGGAAAAGAACGGACGCCTGCTCTCACGAATGACACCGGGGGAGAGTTTGGGGGTGGAGGGACTTCCCGAGCGAAGTGTCGATGAACGGCAGGGAGGAGGCCCGTCAATGACTGTCCCCGATCCGGCAGGGAGGTCCGCAGGGGCCAGGGCAATGGGGGCGAAGGCTGTCGGGGACCCCGGAGGGGCTTGTACCGTCGGCCGACGCATCTGCCCGGGATGAACGGAGCCGTAAATGCATGGAGGCCGTGACGCTGGGAGGCCGTGACGCCGGGAGGCCGTGACGCTGTGCTCGCGTTGCTTGCCGGGAGGCCGCAGGTGTTGCCGTGTCGCAGGGGCTAGAGGATTGACGACGGGCGCTCAGTGGGGGGCGTTGAGGCCGATGCCGGACGTCTCGCTGGGCCCAATCGGGGGGCGTACGGCACGGGGCTCAGGCAGGTTGCCCCCACGGGACGAGAGAGACACGATGGGTTGATGGAAGCGATTTGGGGGGCCCGCCTGGGCTGAGGCCGGGCGGCCGTCGACGTGGTTGTTGCATGAACGAGGCCACAGGTTGGTATGGATACAGGGACGCTTGGACGCGGGCTTGTGTACATCGGAGTCGGGCTGGTCGTGCTCGGGGGCCTGGTGTTGCTCCTGGGTCGCGTGTTTGACCTGGGGAATCTGCCGGGAGATCTGGTATACCGGGGCGAGAAGGTGCAGGTCTATGCGCCGATCACGACGATGATTGTACTGAGCATCGTCCTCACTCTTCTGCTGAATCTCGTGCTTCGGCTGTTTCGGTAGGGCGAGGCCGGACGCCCGTACGTCGCGAGTCGAATGACAGGCCACGACAGCATAATATGGGGGGATGAAGGGCAGGCCACGACATAATATAATGCCAAACCTCATTGCATCGGATCCTGCGAGTTCCTTTCTTAGAGAAGCACAGATAAGAGCATCGCTTTGCGGGCGTGCTGCCCGTTTTCACCGTCTTCTCCTGCATCTTTATTGCCAACGGTCTTATGGATACGTCTACGATTTCAATTATTCTCGGGGGAGGCAAAGGGACGCGGCTCTATCCCTTGACCAAGCTGCGGGCAAAGCCCGCCGTTCCCCTTGCAGGGCGGTATCGGTTGATCGACGTGCCGGTGTCGAACAGCATTAACTCCAACATCCCGCGCATCTTTGTTCTCACCCAGTTCAACTCGGCCAGCCTGAACCGGCACCTGGCCCAAAGCTATCGGTTTGATCGGTTTACGAATGGGTTCGTGTCCGTACTCGCGGCCGAACAGACCCCGTCGTCGAAGGACTGGTTCCAGGGCACGGCCGATGCGGTCCGGCGCAGTATTCCCCACACGGAGGGCTACCGGCACGAGCACGTGCTTATTCTCGCGGGGGATCAGCTCTACTCGATGGATTACCGCAACATGATCCAGCACCATCGAGAAACGGATGCCGACGTGACGGTAGGCACCATCCCGGTTGCTGCAGACCAGGCGCCGGCCTTCGGCATTCTGAAGACCGACGACGAGCACGTGATCACGGAGTTTCACGAGAAGCCGCCGGCGGATGAGCTGGAGGGGAAAGAAAGTCCGGTGTCGAAAGAGATGGAGGAGCAGGGACGCATTTATCTGGCCTCCATGGGCATGTACCTCTTCGATCGAGAGCCGCTGCGAGAGCTTTTGGAGGCCAATCCGGACGACAACGACTTCGGCCACCAGATCATTCCGAAGGCAATCGACAACCTGAAGGTGACCGGCTATCCGTTTACCGGCTACTGGAGCGACATTGGAACCATCGAGAACTTCTACCAGGCAAACCTGATGCTCGGGCAGCCGGACCCGCCCTTCAATCTGTACAACCAGAATCGGCCGTTGTACACCAACGCGCGGATGCTGTCCCCGGCCAAGATTCTGAGTTCGTACGTGCAGAGCTCCCTGATCGCGGAGGGCAGTATCGTCACGAACAGTCAGATTTCGAACTCGGTCGTGGGCATCCGCTCCTACGTGGGCGATAATACGACGCTCAAAAACACGGTGATGATGGGGGCGGATCACTACCGCTGGCACGACATCGATGAGCTCGGGTATCGCGAAGGGGCTGAGACCCCCGGCATCGGCGAAGAATCGTACGTCGAGGGGGCCATTATCGATAAGAACGTGCAGATCGGGAAGCGGTGCATCATCAAAAACCGAGAGAACGTGCAGGAGGCCGAGGAGGACAACTATTACATTCGGGATGGAATCGTCGTGATTCCGAAGAACACCATCATCCCCGACGATACGATTATCTAGATCGATTCGGAGGGGCGGACGGCAGATTCCCAATCCCTTGGGCGGGGGCGATGCATGCCTCGTTTCCGTTGTGGGAATTGCCCTCCGATGCGAGCAGGCGGATCTCCGCTTTTCAATCTCCTTTCTGAGCCTTGAAGCCACCAAACGTATGAAAATCGTCATTCTCACCAATGAATACCCCCCCAACGTGTACGGCGGAGCGGGGGTGCACGTCGAATACCTGACGCGGGAGCTCGCGGCCCTTGACGACGGCGAGCACGAAATCGAGGTGCTGTGCTTCGGGGAGCAAGACCAGGATCATGGCAACCTCACCGTGCAGGGCATCGAGCCCGATTTTGAGCTGCCGTATCAGGATGATCGCCACGAGAAGTTCATGGACGCGATGGCCCGCGATCTCATGATGGCGGGATCGGTCGCCGACGCCGACATTATTCACGGCCACACGTGGTATTCCCATCTGGCGGGGTGCCTTACAAAGCAGCTGACGGGGGGCAAGCTGGTCCTGACCACCCACTCGTTGGAGCCGCATCGGCCCTGGAAGGCCGAGCAGCTAGGGACGGCCTATCAGGGAAGCTCGTGGGTCGAGCGCACGGCCTACGAGAATGCGGATGGGGTGGTGGCCGTGTCCGCCTCGATGAAAAACGACGTGCAGTCGCTGTACGAGGTGGACGATGCCAGCGTGGAGGTCATCCACAACGGGATTGACGTGGAGCAGTATCGGCCGCGGCCCGACGAGTCGATTTTGGAGGAGTACGGTGTTGATCCCGATCAGCCCTACGTGCTCTTCGTCGGGCGCATCACGCGCCAGAAGGGCATTTTGCATCTTGTCGAGGCCATTCACCACTTCGATTCCGACATTCAGGTGGTGTTGTGTGCCGGGGCGCCGGATACGGAAGAGATCGGGGAAGAGATGGAGGCGCGTGTCGAAGAGGCGCGGGCCCAGACCGACAATAACATCGTGTGGTTGGCCGAGATGCTTCCACGCGAGGACATCATCACGATGTACACGCACGCCGAGGTGTTCGTCTGCCCGAGCGTGT
>CAYOWD010000064.1:0-16893 GCA_964407535.1 uncultured Salinivenus sp.
CGTCGACCTACGACGTCACGTTTCGGTCGTACGACTGGACGCTCAATGAGTACAAGGCGGCGGAACCCTCCTCTCAGTCGTCTGAATCCGGAGAGGGCTAGCGCTTCACGCCGTCGCTCCTCATCCAGCCGGGATCGTTTCCGCTGACGTGCTTCAACCGCTTCTGGACGCCGGCGTGCGCGGACCGTACGCGGTCGGTGCGTTCTCCAGTACGATCGGCATCGAGCGCTCCGTCACCTCTGTGCGGGTCGATTGCGACGGCGATAGAGCCCACACAGCGAGGACCTGTACTTGGGATCGGACAGCATTTCTGAGGCATTGAGGGCGGAGCCGCGTCCCGAGATGGGAGAGAATCATCGCGTTCCATCAGGCGGGCACGCAGCGCCCGGTCTTATTTCCGTTATTGCAAAAAAAGACGTGTTACCTCCTTCTTTGCTCCAAGGGGCGAAGCGAAGGCGGAGCAGGAGGCCGAGACCGCTCCGCATCAAGCGGGATCGGGGCTTTGATGCATCCCCGCAAGTTCGGCCGCCGAGGGAGGAGGATGGGAGATTTTTATTTGTGGTAATATCCCCTAGATCAAGATTGGTAAGAAAGTACGAGTGTTTGCGTATAAGGGCATTGGGGCGGTCTGTGTCACCTATTCGGTTGGGGCGTTCAGCTTGCTCAACCCGATTGCGGGGGCATACGTCGAGCGCGTGTCGATTGCGGTCATCAACGGCGCTCCGAGCCCTACGAAGCGACTTCAGTTTCGGGAGACGGGATTTCAGTGGCACCACCTGATCGACGACCAGAACATGGACCTGCGGGTGTACGAGAATGTCACGTGTGCGGCCGAACAGATCGGCGATCCGGAGCGGGCTCCTGCGCAGATCGACGATGCCCTCCGCGCGTGCCTCCGAGAGAGTCGTCCCATCTATCTGGAGATGGCGGAGGACGTGTACGAGTTACCTTGTGATCGGCCGGGGGCACCGCTTTCCGTTCAGCCGGGACAGCGCAGCAATCCCGAGGAACGGGAGGCAGCGGTCGACGCGGTGATGCGGCACCTCCGCGCTGCGGACTCGGCCGTGGTGTGGGGGGGGATTGAGATCGAACGCTACGACCTTCAGCAGGAGTTCGAGACCCTGTTGGAGGCGCTGGACGTGCCGTACGTGACGAGCCTGCTGGGGAAGGGAGTGCTCTCCGAGAAAAACGCCCGGTTTGCGGGCGTCTTTGACGGCAACGGGTCGCCCAAAGCGGTTCAGGAGCTGGTCGCCGACGCCGACTACGTGCTCGGCCTGGGGGCGTGGCTGACCGACGAAAATCTGTTGGGGTGGATGTTCGAGACCGGGCCGGCGACGCTGGCGTACCGGAACGGAACGTCGTTCGGGACGTGTCGGTGGGGGAATCGGGGAGTGCCCGGCAGCGAACCGAAGTGCACACGGCCGTGGCCCTTCGGGGTCTCATCGATCAGATGCGGACTATGGGCGCCGACGAGGGGGGGTCGTTTGACGGGACCACGGTGGCGTCGAATACCCGGCAGAAGTGGGCCGCGGCCACCAATGGACAGTCGCCGTCCCCCGACGATTCGCTCACCTATCAGGGCTTCTACGACAGCATTGCCGCGCACGTGGCCGAGGACGCTGTCGTGATGGGGGGAACGGGGTTCAACTTCTTTGGCAGTTTGGAGCTGCCGGTCAACACGGCCTCCAGTTTCGTGTTCCAGGCCGCTTACGCCGATATCGTGTACGTCACGCCGGCCGCCTTTGGGGTGGACCTGGGGACCGACGACCAGCGCGTGATGGTCTTTGCCGGAGACGGGGGCTTTCAGATGACGGCGCAGTGCATTGGGACGATGGCGGAGAAGGGGCTGGATCCGATCATTTTCGTCCTCAACAATGGGGGCTACGGGATTGAGCAATGGCTGTCCGATCCCAGCGTCTTCGGCAACGATGCCCCCTTCTATCCACTCGCCGAGATTCACGACTGGCACTACAGCAAACTGCCCGAGGCGTTTGGGGGGAAAGGCTGGCGGGTCGAGACCTACGGCGAGCTGGAGTCGGCCGTCGAGGCGACCCTCGCGACGACCGGCGAGCCGTGCCTCATCGAGGTCAAAGTGCCCCACAAGAGTCTTCCGGAGCTCGCAGAGTTCAAGGTACAGGTGGCCGATTCCGGGCAGACGATTGATCCGAGTCTCGCGGTTGCTCCGTAACCGGTGGCCGCAGCCTTCCCTGTTCACGTCCGTTCCATTGACTTGCTTCGTGCCTCACGTCCACGCACGTTCCCGACTCACTGCCCGATACCGCCGATGTAGTGGTCGTCGGGGCCGGGGGGGGCGGCCTCCATACGGCCTGGCGGTACCTGCAAAAGAACCCTCAAGACGATGTCGTCGTGCTCGAACGCTTGAGCCGACCGGGCGGGCGTCTGCAGATTGATCTCGTGGAGGTAGAGACCGACGGCGGCCCCGTCACCCTCCGCGAAGGGGAGGGCGGCATGCGGTTCAACCACACGATGCACGAGCTGATGGCGCTGTTCGATGCCCTCGGGCTCTGCGATCAAATCGTCCCGTTTCCTATGCAGGGGCCGAACAATCGGTATCACTTCCGAGGGCTGTTGCACGATGCTGGCCTACGCTCTCGGATTTGAGGGGTCGTTCTGTTCGTGGATGAACGCCGGGGAGGCCGTTCAGCGCCTGGAGGATTTCCCGGCCGATCCTACCGCCTTCACGTTTCGCGGCGGTTTCTCGACGCTGGTGGAGGCGCTTGTGAATGCCGTTGCGGACGAAGGGGGCGCCATTTTCCTCAGCACGAACGTAGACGAACTGCAAGAACGTGGAGACGGCTACTCCCTTTCGTGTACGGTGGCGCCGGAGGCGCCGTCGTCCAGTCCGTACGTGAAGGGAGGCCGCCCGGCGACCCTGCAGGGGGATCAGGTGATTCTTGCCGTGGTCCGCAAGACACTGAAGGACCTGTGGCATATCTCCCCGGTGCTGAACCGGCGGCACGGCGACGAGTCCGACCGGGAGGCAGAGCACACGCTTTGGGAGCACCTGCAAACTGCCACGAACCAGCAGCTCCTCAAGATCAATCTCTACTTTCCGCGGGCCTGGTGGGCCACCATCGACCGCCCCGTCGCCTACGGTCCCTCCTCCAGCGAGGAGTCCTCCACCCGGCGTATCGGCCCACGGAGACAAGAGAGCCAACTGAGGGCACTCGGTACGGGCACGAGGGACACCGACGGGTCGGGAAAAGTAATTACAGCCATTCAGGTAATTTAACGTCATATTAACAAATCCGGCCCGGATCACGTGTCCGATTATCGCGCCGACTCGTGTTTTTATGGGTGAAGAAACGAGAGAGAAAAATTCTCTTGATCACATCCATCGATGAACCCGGTGGCCGTTGTCCTTGCGACCGGGGGGAAGAGATCGTACATCGAGGAGATCGCACATCGACGTACCCTCATAAATCCACCACGCTGCCATGCGCGCATATTCTCACTGGCTCGAATACACCACCATTTTAACGACTGCTCTTTTCATATTCATTTCCGTTCAGGGATGTGATACCGGCGGGGGCACCGAAGAGGAAGATCCACCAGCTGTAAAGGAATCCGTTGAGCTCTCTCAAGAAAGCGTCCCCAGTCTTCACGACAAGTTCCGGGCGATGTCGGAGCGCATCCCGGACTTCGGGGGCCTGTACATCAATGACGAAGGGAGACTCATTGTCTACCTGCTAGACCCGGGTTCAGGGCGAAGGGATGAGGTGAAAGCGGCCCTGGAGGAAGTATCGGGGCTTGGCCTGGAGGGGCTGGCAGAGAATCCGCGTCGGTCGATTCAGACGCCCGAGGTTGAACTGCGCGAGGCCCGGTACCCGATGGAAGATTTGCTTGAGTGGTACGACCGACTCGGTCGGCTCTTCGAAGACAACGAGCAGCTGGTCGAGCAGCTGGTTTTGATGGACCTCCAGGAGCGCAGCAACAATCTGGCGATTGGGGTCCGAGACAGGTCCATTGAAGACCAGCTTCGAAGTGGGCTCGAGGAACTGGACATTCCACAGGAGGCCGTGGAGGTCGTGGAGGCCGTTCCTCCCACCCCCGACGGACACGACCTGAGGAGTCGCGTTCGGCCCACACTCGGCGGCATCGAGATTGGGCAGGCCGGGTCGAGTACCGTCTGCACGATGGGCTTCAATGTGTCGTACAAGGGAACCTTCGGCTTTCTGACCAACTCCCACTGCACGAACCAGCGGGGAAACGGGACGGGCACCCGGTTTACCAATCCCGGGGGCGGAGGCCGAATTGCGCAGGAACACGTGGATCCGAACTACAACACGTGCTTCTTCGCGTTTTCCTGCCGGTACAGCGATGCCGCGTTCGTGGACTACAACGGCGGCACTGGGGGACGAAACAAGATCGCTCGTCCTCAGAACTGGGCGGCGCCCAACTCCGGGTCGAGCACGCTGGACATCGACCATGGCTCGTCGCTGGATGTTACGGGGCTCGACGCCCATCCGGTCAGCGGAGAGATGGTTGACAAGGTCGGACGGACGACCGGGTGGACGTACGGCTTCGTCAATCGGACCTGCTTCAGAACCACCGTGTCCAACGGCAGCGGCGGCGCCGTTGCGGTGAACGGAAAGACGGTCCTCATGAGGTGCCAGTACCGGGCCAATTATACCTCCAGTGGGGGAGACAGCGGCTCCCCCGTGTTCGACTGGCACGGAAGCACGGTCACCCTCTACGGCCTGAACTGGGGCAGCGGACCCAATGGGGCGGTCTTCAGTCCGTGGCAGGGCATCAAGAAAGATTTCTAAATCGGTCGCCACGGGCCCTGAGAGGCCCGATCCGCTCCGTCGGAGTCTGGATTCACCGATTCCGCCCCTCAGCCTGCCGGGCGTCGGCGCTGGGGGGCGGTTTTCTATTGAGGCCGTTGTTTGCTCAGCAGCGGACCCCGGCTGGAGGGGGGATTACTGCGGCATCATGACGTGGGCCCAGGGCTCGCCCGGCGCCATCAGCCAGGGGCCGCCCTGCGGCCGGGTGGGCAGGCCGGTCGTCTCGGCGGTCTCATACGGCACGTAAAGCACCCGCATTCGCGAGGCCTCCCGCACCGTGTCGGCGGCCGCGTCGTAGGCGTCGGCAGGGCCGGAGAGGTTGTAGAGCGCAGTTGGGCGGTCGGGATAGGGGAGGGTGCCGTCCTCGATCTCGGCCCGGCGAATGCTGTCGACGGCGCCGCCGGAGCGGTCCTGCCGACGCAGTTCGCGCCCGCGCTTCATGAACGGCTCCAGCGACGCGTGGTAGCAGGCCGCGTGGAAGCCGTCCTCGGTCGGGTCGTTGGCGAGACACACCAGCGTGCCGTTGCCATCGCGGAGGGTCGTGAGCGCCATGGTGTCGTCGTAGCCGAGAACGGTGGCCCCGTCGCGCATCGGGGCCGGAGCGGCCTGCACGGCGGCCGCAATTTGCTCCTCGGCACTCGGGGGCGACTGGGCCTGGGTGCCGCAGGCGCCGAGGAGGGGAGCCAAAACGAACACGAGGAGAGCCGCTGTGGGGGGCGTACGGGGCATCGGAAGGGGAGCGGTCATGCGAGAGGATCGCGCGGGAAAGGGTACAAACCAGCGAGGAGTCTTGCACATCGGCCGGGACGATCTCCCAGAGCAATCGCATCTTGAGCGATAGGCGGTTGGGTTTCGAGGAGATACCTCCTTGAACCAACTGCCTGACTGTGATGTCAGAAGTGCCGCTCGTCGACAGTGTCGCCGAGATTGAGGATTCGAGATGTTCGCGCAATACCCTATATCCGATTGAGGAGATTGTGCTTCTTGCGATTTGCGGGGTGATCAGCGGAGAGGGAAAGAACGAGAGACGCTGGTTGCGGGCGGAGGAGGGGGGAGGGCGAAGCGCCTCCGAGAAAAGGGCACGAACTGGTGGGACCGGTCGAATCGTGCGGCGGGACTGTCCATACTACCGCATGGACTCATTCCTCTGAATGGCTCCAGGATCCCCTCGTTCTGTTTCGCTGCCTGCCCGTCCGTCATGCAGACGCTTTACATTGTGTATTTGGATCGCCACCATCTCGGCGACGAGTTGTTCTTGAAGTCGTTGGCCCAGCACTTTTCGCAGGCCAAGAGCGGAGAGCCGCCCTGTCTCATCGTGCATGGGAGCGGGGAGAAGGTGGAGCGCACGCTGGAATCGAAGGGATACTTCCCGGAGCGGAGTGAGGGGACGCTTGATTTGGAAACCGAGGAGCAACGACGGCTGGTGGAGCGGGCCGTGCGAGAGACCAACCAGGAGCTCGTGGCGGCCCTGACCGACCAGGTGGTGTCCACGGTCGGGATTCAGGGCGTGGACCGCAATCTACTCGGCCTGGCCGAGGACAGACGCATAACGGCCTCGAACACGGGCTGGCTCGCCGCCCTCATCAAGCAGCGCGTGGTGCCGGTGGTGTCGGCGCTGGTTGAGGACGGCGACAAGACGCGCGAGGTGTGGGCCGCGGACGTGGCCGTGGCGCTTGCCGAGGCGCTTTCGGCCTCCTTCGACCCGGTTGTGAGTGTGTTTTCGAAGACGGACCATCCGGGCGTTATGGATGCGACCGGCCACGTGGAGGAGCTGGACGTGGAGACGTTGTCGGAGCAGGAGGTGGCGACGCCGGCGGCTGTTCGACGCATGCACGACGCCGGCGTGCCCGTCGTCATTACGAACGCACAGGGGCTGCTCGGCGGCGATGAGCTCCGTGGGACGCGACTTGTCCACGACGCATGAGAAGCTGTTTGGCGAGACGTTTACTGCCTTCGACTTCGTGGATCTCGTGCCATGGAGCTTCGCCCACTGTGTCTCGGCGACGTACCCGCTCACAAAACAGCTTCTGAAGGCATAAAATTGAACCTTCTGGGAAACCCGCAGTCCGAGTGCGCGTGCCGGTCACATCCCGTCTTGTCCGCCTTGACAGCGGTTGAGGGACGCATTATGTTCTGCCGTCGACCCTCGCACATCTCGAACTTCTCTACAAACTCAAACCGGAGGACTACTTGCATGAGTACATTCGACGAACGGTACACGCAGCTGAACGACGTCATCGATGAGGCCGAAGAGGACCTGATGAAGTTTTACGAGAAGGGCAACAAGGCCGCTGGCACGCGGGCGCGCAAAAGCATGATGGAGCTCAAGAAGCTTGCCCACGAGATTCGTCAGGAAATTCAGGACATCAAGAATAACGAGCTCTAGGCATCATCCCCCCGTCGGGGACGTGCCGAGGAGGGGCACGTCCCGGATTGGACATTCGGATGTCCACCAGAGAGGCTATGTCGGTTCGGCATAGCCTTTTTCTGTTTCTTGGGTTGCGCACGGTCCCGTTTTCAATCTCGCCGCCTCTGGGTCGGAAAATGCTCAGCGGCTCTGTTGCGTCGCTCCAGGGAATCTGGGAGTTCCAGCATCGGCGATCGTTCCCCTCGATGTCCGTTCTGCCATCCGTCGGATCGACTGCTCATTGGCGAGGGGCGTGTGCAGAAGCGGACGCGACGCGAGGGATGCATGGTCGGGGGCTCTGACGAAGCGGGTAATAACCTTTTTACATCGAGTAGGAATGAGAATCGGAGTATTCTTTTGTATTGTGACGACGTCGGTTTCAGGAGGTACTGATCCGTGAATAAGTGTCTGGATTTCGCCTTTGCCTACAGGTGCGCCCGACGTCCCTCCACTGGGGACAATGTGTCTCCGTACATTCTCATGGATCATAAAGCCGTCGTCGATCTCTACTGCTCTTACTCACCAGTTTTGGTTTAGAATGTCTGTATCTGCTACCACCCGGCAGTCGTGCATCGTTGTTCTCCTGTTATGTCTCGGCACGGGGATGTCCTGGGGACAGGATGAACCGGCGACGGAAGAAGAAGAGGAGAGCTGGGAATATAATGCGACCGCCAATCTGAACGCCTCGCAGGCCGCGTACAAAGACTGGGAAGAAGGGGCGGGCACCAACTCGCTTGCGTTTGCGGCCGGTCTCGGCGGCGAGGCCACCAAAACGACGGGCCGGTGGACGCAGGTGCATGAACTGCGGCTCGGCTTCGGTATTATCAACCAGGAAGGCCAGGAGCTGCGAAAGGCCGAAGATGAGATTGCGTTTAACACGAGTCTTCGGTATCAGGGCGAGAACTTCTTCCGGATCTTCAACCCGACCCTTGCAGGGACCTTCCGCACACAGTTTGCGAAGGGATTCGACTACAACGAAAATCCATTCGAGGGCGAAGTGGACGATCCAGAGAACGATCCGCGTGTGGATGAGAGCCGGACCGCACCGTTCCAAAACTCGGCCTTTCTGGCACCGGCGTTCATTACGGAGTCGCTCGGCCTGACCTACGAGCCGGTGTCCAAGCTGACGATTCGATTCGGTGCCGCGTCGAAGCAGACCGTTGTGCGGGAGCGAGACTTTCGCGTGCTGTACGGCGTCGATGACGGGAAGGCCGCTCGGGTCGAGGGCGGGGCCGAGCTGGCGATCAGTTTTGATCGCAATCTCACCGAAAACATTCGCTACCGGTCGCAATTCAACGCCTTCTATTCGGCCAATCAGACCGAGGATCCCCCCGACGCGCGCTGGCAGAACACGGTCAACCTGAAGGTGAACGATTGGCTGAGCACCGATCTGCAGTTCGTGGCGCTCTTCGACAAGGACATTACAAACCAGATTCAGCTGAAGGAGACCCTGTCGGTCGGGGTGTCCTTCACGCTGCTCTAGTCGACCGCACGTCTGTATGGATGCCATTGACCGCCGTGTGTGGGGGACCTACGGGCTTCTCGGCCTTGCGTTATGGCCGGTGCCGCTGCTCAACGTCCTCCAGGTTGAGTCCGCGGCGGTCGTGGCGTTCGTCTCGTTCTTCGTGGCTGGATGGGCGGCTGTTCGCCGTTTTGCTGCTCGGGAGGCGTCCCTCTGGACGGTTCTCGGGCGGCAGGAGGCGGCGCTCGCGATTCCGCTGGGGATGCTGTTGATAGCCTCCCTTTGGGCGCCCAACTGCACGTTCGGACAGGGGGTGCTGTTCTATGGGCTCTTTCCGGGCGTGACGGTGGCATTTGCCGTGGCCACGGCCTACGCAATCACGGGCCTGGGGAGAGCGCGTCCTGTGGGTGTGCTGGTCGGCCTCGGCGTTGCGGTGAGCCTGCTAGGTCACCTCTCCGATCTCGGGTTCCATCCCCCGTTTTACCCCTACACTCACGTCTTTGGGGTCGTCCTAGGGCCGATCTACGACGAGCAATTGGCCCTGCGCCCCGGATTGTTTGTGTTTCGGGGGCTCACGCTCCTGTGGGCGGCGGCCGCCGTGTGTACGGGGCGCTGGCTCCGGGGGCGGACCGGCGGGTGGGGGGCACTGGTCTGTGTGGGGGCGATTGCGGCGGTGTACGGAGGGGCCGCTCCGCTCGGCCTCAACACGACGCCCGAGCACCTTCGGCAGCGGCTCGGGGGGCACATCCAGACCGAGCACGTGGATCTCTATTACGACCCGTCGCACGAGGAGCGTCGGGCGATGGAGGCGCTGGCGGCGGATCACGAGGCGTATTATGCCCACCTGCAGGAGCAATTGGGCCTGTCCGCCGGGGAGGGACCGGCGCGTATCCAGAGCTACCTCTACCCGAATCCCGATGTGAAGGCCGCCCTCACGGGCGCCCGTACGACGAGTGTCGCGCCGGTCTGGCTCGATACGCCGCAGGTGCATCTGCTGACGAGCCGGGCCGATGCAAGCCTGGGGCACGAGCTCGCGCATGTCTTCAGTCGACCCTACGGCCTGCCGGGCCTTCGGGCGTCGTGGAGTCCCGGCCTCGTAGAGGGATGGGCGGTGGCGCTGGAGCCGCCGGACCCGTCGCCGTCGGCCCACGACCGGGTGCGCGTGGCGGCGACGACGGACACCACCGCGGCGCTCTCGGTCACGGCCGAGGCGCTGGCGGGGCGCCTCACGCCCTGGGGATTCTGGACGGGGCGCGGCGCGGTCTCGTACGCGACGATGGGCTCGTTCGTGCGGTACCTGCTGGATCGCTACGGCCCCGACCGGCTCCGGCGGGTCTACGCCCGCGGCAACTTTGAGGCGGTGTACGGCCAATCGCTGGGACAGCTGGTGGCGGGCTGGCAACGCACGCTGATGTCGGCGCCGATGGTATCGCGGGCGGCGCACGAGGCGGTGACGCGGCAGTTTGCACGTCCGTCGCTCTTTGAGAAGGACTGCCCGCACTACGTGCCGCCGCATCGGCAGCAGGTGCAGGCCGCCCGGCGGGCCGCCCGCCGCGGTGAGCCCCGGCAGGTCGAACGACACCTCCGCCGCGCCCTGTCGGCGGCACCCGCCTATGCGACGGCGCACGCGCTGCTGGCCCAGCGCCGCCTCGCCGAGGGACGGGCGGACGCCGTGCTGCAACAGCTCGACTCCCTGGCGACGGCCCGCTACACGCCGCGCCTCCACCGCCTGCGGGCCGATGCCCACGCGATGACGGGGGACTCGGCTCGCGCCCACCGCCGGTATCGGCGTGCATCTGCCGCACTGCCCCTGTACGCCCATGACGCGCGGGCCCGTCTGCTGCTACGGGCGGGCGTGGCGGGGCGGCCCGACATCGTTCGCACGCTCACGAGCGGGCGGCCCCCGGCGGCACAGGCCGACACGCTGGCCCGTGCTGGACGGGCGCCGACGCCCCTCGTGCGGGCCTGGCAGGCGCTCCGGCTCCAGGACGCACACCGCTACGCCCGGGCCGATTCGGTGTGGCGGACCGTGCCGGTGCTGGCGCAGGCCGACTGGACGCGAAGTGAGCGCCGGGACGTGGCGACGCAGCGGCGGGCGTGGCACGGAGAGGCCGCGTACCGGGCCGGACACGTGAGCAGGGCGGACTCAACGTTTCGGGCGGCGGCCCGTATGGCCGACCGGCGCGGCGCAACCGCCTGGGCCACTGCCCTGCAGGGCTGGGCGGACCGGGCCGAGCGGGCCCGCGCGGACTAAGTCCCCTCACGCCGCTCTCGGTTCTTTCTTTGTCGATGGTTTCCTCTTGTGATGTCGATTTCTCCTGTTCGGCTTCTTCTTGTCGTTGTGTGCATGGTCGGAGGGATAGTGGCGGGCTGTGTGTCCTCCGAGAACAGCAAGGACGAGCGGGGAGCGGACCAGACGACTGCCCGAGGGATCATCGGGCCCGACCTCGCCCCCCAGAGTAAGAGCATTCGGACGGTGCAGCTCTACCGAGAGGGCAACGAGACCAATCTGCCCGTCGTGGCCCGCAACTCGGGGGAGTCGCTGACGCTGGCGTTTGACCTGATGGCCGAGGAGGGCCGTCCGCTGTCCATTTCCTTTCATCACGCCGACCGGACGTGGACGCGGGACCTCTCGCCGAATCAGGTGCTGGAGTCCTATCACGACGATCGCCTCGTCGACTATCAGTCGTCCCGCGGGACGCAGACGCCGTACGTGCACTACACGTATCAATTCCCGAACGATGACATTCGGTTTCGGCTGAGTGGCAACTATATTCTGCGGGTTACGGAGCAGGGACGGCGCGATTCCGTGCTGTTCGAGCGTCCGTTTTTTATCTCCGATCGGACCGGGCAGCTTCGGGCCGATCTAGAGGCGCTCCCCATTTCCGGAGAACGGCAAGCGGCACTTCGGCCGGTGGCCCGCTACGATCCGCCGTCGGCCTTTAAGGGCAGCACCTTCGGGTACGCGGCGTGCTTTGTGCGCAACGGGCACCTCGCGGACGCGCGCTGTCAAACACAGCCGCGGCTGGTGCAGGGGGCGGCGGTCGACTTTGAGTTGGAGCGCGACCGGGCCTTTCGGGCCACGACGGCCGACTACACGGTGGACCTGGGGGATCTGCGAGCCGGGGGCGACATTGAGCGCAGTGATCGGACGGCATCGCCGATCCGGGTGCTCCTCGAACCGGACTACGCCGGGTTCAGCGACGGGGACTTCGACGCGTCCCTCAACGGGCAGATCGTGGTCGACGGGGCGGTACGCGGCCGCGCCGAACCGGCGGTGACGGCCGAGTACGTCGAAACCACGTTCGCCTTCGTACCGCCGGACGAGCAGTCGCTGGCAGGGGGAGTCGTCGTGGCGGGCAGCTTCGCGGGCATGGACCCCGACCAGGGCGTAGACATGCAGTGGCAACCGGGCCGGGAACGGTACGAGGGCGCTGTACTGCTGAAGCAGGGACGCTACCAGTATTTCTATCAGAGTCCCGACGATCGCCTCGACCGGGCGGCCCGCAATGCCCAGGCGCGCCGTTCCAATGCGTACACCACCTTTCTGTACTATCGCGATTCGGGAGAAGGCACGGATCGGCTGGTTCAGGTGCGCACCTTCGGGCGGTCGGGGAAATAAAAAAACTGCCTCTCCCCGACGAGGCAGGGAGAGGCAGTGGGAATGGAGCGTGGCCGAACGGCTATCCGATCACGACGACATCTTGGGCATTCGGACCCTTGTCGGTGTGCCCGACGGTAAATTCGACGCGGTCGTCTTCGTCAAGGCTCTTGAAGCCCTCCGTGTCGATTTCGCTGTAGTGGACGAACAGATCTTCGCCTCCTTCCTCCGGGACGATAAATCCGTATCCCTTTTCGTTGCTGAACCACTTTACAGTTCCGGTCTGTCGCTCTGCCATGGTGCTGCGGGACGTTTCGAAATAGAAAACAGAAAAAGAGCGGCAGAGCATCGAGCATCCATCGCCCCACGCCCGCTGGGACGCGTGTCGAACGATATAGGAGATGACTGCCACTTGTACGGTAAGTACGATACTGTACGGTCAAATGTCAATACCCATTTCCAGGGCGATCGTATGTTGGAATGCATCCGAAGACGCAGGCGGCACTGTTGCCGTTGATCTTCCGTGCTGCCCGGTCTGCCGGGCTGCCCGGAATGAGTGGACGCATGGATGCTGGAGGCCGTTACGAAGGGGGCCGCCTACCGTCCTGTGCGCTCCATTGAGCAAGATGCGATTGCCCTGTACCCATTTCCCAAGATCCTTTCATGGAGGGCATCCGGAAACGAAGGAAACGCTTTTGCTGCCGATTGACCGATTTGCCGGTATGAATAATCCGGGGTGTGGATTATGCATTGTGTGGGTTGAGGGGCGAGCATCTCGTCGTTCCGCTTCCCCCACCCCGGAGAAAACCACGGTCCGTCCCGGAGGGGCAACCCGTTTCAGCGCTCAGGTGCGGACACACGCACCCCAAAACCCTGCAACTCACGACTCGAGTGATGAATAGCGGCAGGACTGCAGGGGCGCAACGACGCGATGCTCGACGTGCCGTCCTGTGTATCGTCGGAAGAAGTGCAATTGTCGAGGGAGGCCCGACCGGTCGGGACGATTGCACGTTGTCCGCTCCGACCGACGCGCGGCGTGTCGAAAGAACAAGGGCATGGATCCCCTCGCGTTCTGCACAACAAGAGGGAGAATTCTGGCAACGACGGCAAGATGCGATTGCGATGGGGCGTGGAAAGCCCCTGTTTGCAAACCCACTTTTTATAAAATGAAACTACACTTCAGAAAACATACCCTCACATCTCTTTCAACAGTCTGTTGTCGCTATGCCCGAATACACCGGTTCGACCGACGAAAAGCACGTCTTTACCCTCCCCTCTGAAATCGAACGCGTCCGCTGGCGCCGCAATCAGGCCGCGCCGAAAGGCAAAGTCGGCCTCCAGATCCGCACCATCTTCTGCGCCCAGGGCTCCCAGATGGAGATCCGCCTGGAAGATGCACAAGGCACGGTCCACGACACGATCTCCGGAGAGCTGCCCGGTGACGAGCTCAACCTGTCGCTCCGCGTGCCGGGGGATGCGGTCGGCGGCCTGCTCGCGAAGGTCAAGATGCCGAACCACGGCCTCTCGAAGGAGTCGGAGGCGCTTCGAATCGTGGAGCCGGTGCGACCCTACGGCGCGCGTTGGTCGACCGACACCGTCAAGCGCGGCGAGATCGTCGACCTCACGACCGAGGTCCGGGGCGCCCCCGACGGGCGGCGGGCGGTGATCCGCCTGTTTCAACAGAAGCGAGGCGCGCCGGTCCCGTTCACCCAGATCCGGCAGCGGGTGGAGAAGGAGGCGGTGCAGGCCAAGTACATGTTTGAGTATCCGGGCGACACCGCCGATATCGTGCCGGAGTGGGACGCCTCGGAGGGCTACCGGCAGCCGGAATTCTTCTACACGGTCAACGTGAGCGGGCGGATTGCGGACTCCAAAGACGCGAAGACGCGGGGCGTGATGACATTCGTCGACGACCTGACCGCCCAGGTCGTCGATGCGCAAAGCGGGGCGCCCTACGCCGACCAGGACGTGGAGGTCACCTTGGCCGACGGGTCGACCCAGTCGGAGACCACCGATGGAAGCGGCCTGGTGGAGCTGACGGAGATTCCGCCCGGCCCAACGAAGATCGAGATTCCGGAGCTCGGCGCGCCGGATGCGGAGGCGGAAACCGGCGACGCGCCCGAGCGGACCCGGCGCATGCTCATCGATCCGAATGCCCCGCCCGAGCCGGCGGTCCTGTCTACCGGGGCTTCCTGCCGCATCCGGGTGGCCCGCCAGCGGCGGCTTCCGACCATGTAGATCCGACGGAGGCGTCTCGACGCGCCCAACTGTTCCTGTTCACTTCCCCTCCGTTCTCTTCACCTCCTCTCTTCTGCTATGTACTCCCTTCCCATTCGAGACGGCGACCTCGCGGTTGACCCGGAGGCGCTCAACAATCTCATGGCCCAGGCCGCGACCGTTCACAACGGCGGCACCTTTCCCGCCGGGGCCGACGAGGTCTGGCACGGCGGCGTCCACATCGGCCCGCCATCTACGAACATTTCGTCCTACGCCCCCTTTCCGGGGACCGTCATCGCTGCCCGGCTCGGGGTCGAGAACACCGACCGCTACGGCTCTCCCAACTTCCTGCTCCTCCGGCACACCTGGCCGCCGTTCGGCGACGATCCGACGCCCTTCTATTCGCTATACATGCACCTTGCGCCCACCGATCCCGGAATAATCGCAACGGACCCGAACACGGCGCCCTGGCTCGTGACGGACGACCTGCTTCGCGTAACCACTGACGGCCTCACGGTCCGGAGCCACCCGACGACGGATCGGATCGACGATTCGAGCACCGAGGAGAGTGAACCGCAGAGCACCGATTTGGGAAGCGCGGACGCGGGGGAACGCTTCCCGGTCCTTGAGGGGCCGCTCGGACCGGACGACCATAGGTGGACCAACGACTACGAGTGGTACCGGGTCGACCTCAGCGAAAAAGACCGCTTCGAAGCCGAGGCGGCCTACCTCGCGTCCGACGGCGATTTCGCTGAGGTCCTCGCTGCTACGATCGAGGGGGCGGCGGCCACCGCTCTGCAAAACGGCGACGTCGCGGCACTGGACATCGACGTAGCGGCGGGCACACAGCTTTGGTGGAACGGCATGTTCGGGCTTCCGGAGTCGGAGGTGGTCGACATCCTCCCGGTGGCGGACATCTATCGGCAGAGCCCCACCCTGCACTGGGAGGTGTTCGCCGGCGAGCCGGTGCTTGGGCACGAAAACGGGGCCGGCGACGGCAGCGAGGTCGGGGCCTGGAATGCGGTGGAGGACGACAACGACAACTACGAAATGGATCCCGAGGAGGTCGGCGTCCTACACGACCACATGGAGGCGCTCTGGAGCGACAGCGAGATGGCCGATGCGTCTGAGGCCGATAGCTTTGCCGACGCCGGGCCCGAGGAGCGGGTGCCGTTCTACATCCAGATGTCGCCGCTCCGCCGCACGGCGGCAAAGTTCCGCAGCGAGTGGGACCCCCAGAATGAGGCAGCAGACATGGGACGGCTGGCGTGGTGGGGCGAGGACGAAGATCCCCTGTCGGATTCGGATTACTCGCTGCCCGACAGCTCGATCACCTGGCACTACCATCCGGTGGGGGCGCTGGAGGCGATCCGGCCCCGCTTTACGGCGGAGGGCGACAGCACCACGCTCGACGGGCCCGTCGAGACCATCGACGACGTGGCGGAGAAGGTGATCGAGGCGTTCGGCTACAGCGGGGATCTCTTCAGTCTCTCGGAGAGCGAATTCGACCGGGTGCAATCGGAGATGCACGGCCTTTCCATCAACGCAGCGGCGCCGGCGACGGAAGAGCCGGAGTATTTTGCGAGTGTCGAATTCGCCCCGAAGTCAGTGGGGTATAAAGAATACAACGGCCAGGTCTACACGTTCGGACTTGTAGAATCCGAATATGGGCCAGATCTCTACGAAATGCTGGAGGGAAATAATCCAAGAGATGGCGTGCCAGGTCGAACGCCGCCGGAACCGGAAGATGGCGGTCCCCCGCCGGACGACCAATGGGCCTTCGACGCATTTGATCAGGACGTGTGGGCCTCAATCACCGAGTCGGAAGGCTCCCTTCAAGCGATCAACACCTGGGATTCCGCCTTTCTCTCGGGGGGACCGGTTCAACAGACCGCTGGGCGCAACGAGGGAAAAGGCGAACTTCAAGGGGCCCTCCACACGCTCAAAGCCAACGCTCCGGACGTGTACTGGCACCACTTCGGGCGGTTTGGGCTTCGTCCGGTCGACGCCTCCATTATGGGGGGAGCGAAAAAAGCCCACTTCAAGCTCCGCGGCGAGGTGCTCGACACCGAAGAACAGAAAGAACGGCTCCGCTCCTTCAAGTGGGCACACCGGTTTCAACAATCGATGCTTGATCCGGCGGTCCGGTACTGGATCATGCGGGAAGGGTTCAAGCGGCTGGAGCGGATTCGGGACCGGACGCTATTGCTCACGGTCGATCCGCCCAGCCGGGAGGGAGCGATGTCCTTCTACGCGAGGATCGGTGATCTCTTCCAGCGGGACCTGATGCAAGCCCTTCTGTTGGACTGGCATGTCAACTACCCGGCGGAGGTGTGGATGCAGCAAACGTGGGAATGGGACATGGTGGACGGGGAGAGGGTCTATGATCCCGGCAACC